>NZ_JAFCUI010000003.1:0-345148 GCF_049896445.1 Acinetobacter sp. TWP2-2-3 | reverse complement strand
AATCAGTAGTACCTTTAAAGGGCACCAATCTTGGCTCATCAATTTTCTGACAAATATTTCTCAAATAAACTTCGAGTAATTTCTACCATCAATCAATGAAAATAATTTCGATCAATCAACCAGTAAAAATCCACACAAGTTGTTCTTCATAATCTCTTAATGATCTTCTTGCTGATTCGTCACCAGCAAGCTAGGTCGGCTATATTACTCTCTATCTCTAGAAAGTCAACCAGTAATGAAAACTATTTTTCAAACTTATCAAATAAAACCCAACTCAATTAAACTCAACTAAGTCACTGTTTTATCAGAGGTTTTAATCTTCATCACCGCCGATGGATGTGCATTCTACAGCATTTCAGAGCCCTTGCAACACCTTTTTCAAGAAAATCATTTTGTATGTATATTTTTTAAGCTTTTCGTGTGTTTTCATTCATTTTTTATACAAATTTGCTTAAATGATGTCTATTCGTGAATATAACGTTTATTATTTTTATACTAATAAGTAGTGCTACTTACACAGAAAAGGCCTCAGGTTACCTTATGCATCGTTCTATTTACTTATCTATATGCTTATTTTCTTTAGCTTCAAGCGCACATGTTTTCGCCGAGGCGGCCACCAGTGTGGAAAATCTGGAAAACGAGCCTGCAAAAACGCCGCTTAGAACAAAAATCTCGACCAAAGCGCAACAATTACAAACGCAACTGAAAGTTGATGCCAGTGCAGCACAGGCTGAAGAAGTTAAAGATCCTTTTCAACCGTTAAATAGAAAGATCTATCAGTTTAATGATGCGATTGACCGCACCGTGGTACGTCCCATAGCCGTACAATATGTGGAAAAAGTTCCTCAAGATGTTCGTGGCAGCTATACCCAGTTCCGCAGTAACCTAGGTGAACCTTGGAATGTGGTGAATCAGCTCATTCAAGGTCGTCCTGCCCGCGCTGCTAAATCCCTAGGTCGTTTTACCATTAACACCTTAACAACTTTAGGACTGGCTGATCCAGCGCGTCGCCTGGGCTTGAGTCATGAAGAGGAAAAATTTGGAATTACCTTAGGTTATTATGGCGTGCCTTCTGGCCCTTATATCATGTTGCCATTTTTAGGTCCAAGTTCTGTCCGTGGCGTAATCGGTACTGCTGTAGATAGTCAAGCTCGTCCACAAAAATACATTCTCGAAGATGAAGATGGACTTTACTGGACTGATCAGTTTTGGCGTGCCATCGATACCCGTTCAGAAATACTGGACGTTGAAGGAGTGCTGACTGGCGATCGCTATGCGCAGATTCGCGATATTTATTTACAACGTACCAATTATGCAATTGCAGAAAAGAAAGGTACAGAACAAGATACGCTTTTCCTAGAAGATGATTTTGAAGATGACAATTCTGATGATGCACCTTCTAATGATAGCAATATTGAATCTTCAAACGAAGATCTTTAAGTTTAAGCTTCATGTATGATTGCTAGTGAAAATCTGTTCGCTAGCAATACTTTACTTGTTATAGTACATCTTATAACCAATCCTGGGATTGAATCACTTTTTTATGTATTTCATTCAACCGACTCGTGATATTCCTTATTTAGATCAAGTACTTGATACGCTTCCGCATGTTCAGATGATCTATCTGGATGATCATGAACTATATGACTCTACGATTATTGCGATTGCAGATGTACATGATTATCTGAAATATAAGTGGAATCTGCCTACGATTGTACTGGCCTTAGAGAATGAAGGTACTGCTTTGGCGCAGGCCTGGGAACAAGGTGCTTTAGCCGGCTGGATCTGGAGCAAACTTCCCGAGAATCCAGATATGGCATTACAAAAAATTGATGCACAATATAAGCGTAACCAGGATAGCCGTGACCTGCCTTCTGCTGCAGAACTACAAAAAAAATTGTTACCGAATCCGATTGAACTGACCAATTATGAGGTCGAAACCTATTTTCAGCCTTCAGCCTATCTTTCAGGGGATTGGTATGATTATTGGAAAATCAGCGACAAAGAAGTGATTTTCTATTTGGCCGATGTATCCGGACATGGCGTCACCAGTAGTTTGCTCACGTCCTGGATGGCAGCTTTCCATGGTCGCTCCAAGACGCCGCGCGAGCTGATCAAGAAGCTGAACGGTATGCTGATGCAGGAAAATATTGAAAAGCACATCACCATGATTGCCGGGATTCTTAATCTGGAAACCCATGTATTAAAATGGTCCAGCGCTGGACATTATCCTCCACCGATTATATTTGAACCCAATCAAGAACCTAAAATCCTCTCTTCCAGCAGTTTCCCTTTGGGCTTAACCGAAGATCTTGAAGTTGAGGAAAATGAATGGGTATTAAGTCGCAATGCGCGCTTTATTATCTGTTCGGATGGCGCACTGGAACCTTTTGATGGTGGTTTAAATGAACAATTCTCGCAATTATTACACCATTTGCAGAATCAATCTTTTCAGGCTCCGGAACATGTGGCTGACGATATCGCCTTTTTAAGCTTTATCCGCGTAAATTAGCAGTATATTTACAGGCTTTATAAGCACTTAATTTGATTACTACTTTCAGCCACTTGAGTATCAATACACCCTATGGGATAATTTAATATCCTTCTCTGCAAATGGCATTTATATGTCAACAGGTCATGTTGAATATGCAAGTCTGAATGGAACGCATATTTTTAAGCTTATCGGCGAAGTGCGTGCCCAATCTTGTATTAGTCTAGACAAATTACTGAACAAAATTGAACAGCAAGACAACGTAGTTGGCGCTATCGTTGATCTCACCGAAACCAGTTTCATTGACAGTACCGTACTGGGTGTTTTAGCGAAACTAGGACTCAAACTCAAGCAAGTACACAATATTCAGGCTGTCATGCTTTCTACCAATTCTGACATTACCACTTTGGCCAACAGTATGGGATTGAGCCAAGTGTTTGTGATTCTGAATTATTGTGGTGATCCAAATGTCTGCACACGTGCGCTGATGGAAGAACATGTCACGCATCAAAATATGCTGAATACGGTTCTGGATGCGCATAAAACCTTGATGAAACTGAATCAAAGCAATCAGAACATGTTTGAACCTTTAGTCAAACAGCTACAGAAAGAGCAAGACAATTTAGATAAAATTTCCGAGCAAAAGGTATAACCATCTTATAAGAGGACCCTATGACTTTACTTTCTGTTGTACAAATGAATTCTCAAAATGAAATTGATGTCAATTTCGTGGAGATTGAATCTTTAATTCAACAAAGTAAGGCCAATGGTGCTGAACTGATTGTTTTCCCGGAAAACTTTGTCTGTTTTGCAGCAGGTAAACAGCGTGAAACTGCTGCACAATTTGAAGTGATTCAGCAGCGTCTGGAACAACTTGCCCATGAATATGACACCTGGATCGTTGCCGGTACATTACCCTGCCCTTATCGTCCGGATGGTTCGATCATTGAAGATGGCCGCGTGCGTACCGTTAGCCTGTGTATCAGTCCGGAACGGACCGAAGCGCGTTATGACAAAATTCACTTGTTTGATGTGCAAGTCGGTGATGCTGTAGGCGGTTATCAGGAATCCAAGTTCTTTGAGCCCGGCACAGATGTTGTCGTAGCCAAAACCCCTTTTGGTAATATTGGTTTAATGGTCTGTTATGACCTGCGTTTTCCGGAACTAGCGTTAAATCTACGAGCCAAAGGTGCAAACCTCTTGACCGCACCTTCTGCTTTTACCTATACCACAGGTGAAATGCACTGGCAGCTTCTTCTGCAAACACGTGCTCTAGATAGCCAATGTTCGGTGCTTGGCGCAGCTCAACAAGGCTGGCACGGTGAAAAACGTCAGACTTGGGGACATGCAGCCGCCACCAATAGTCGTGGACAACTTCTTAATATGATCCATGCAGAAGGTGCTCAACTCATCACCGTCGACTTTGATTTAAATGAACAGCAAAAAGTGCGTGAATCCATGCCTTTAATGCAACACCGTAGACTTCTTCAACTTTCCTGAATCGTTTCATTTGCTTGCATAAAATAACAAAATCCCTGCTTATTCTTCAGGTGAAATCACCGAGCATAGAAGCTCTACGAAAAATAAACAGGGATTTAACTCATGTCATTAGAAAAAGCCGTCTATACCGCACATGCCAAAGCCACAGGGGGCCGTGATGGCCGCGCCATTTCTGACGATCAGATTCTGGACGTCCAATTGGCCGTACCTAAAGAAATGGGGGGACCAGGCGGTGGAACCAATCCTGAACAGCTCTTTGCCGCAGGTTATTCCGCCTGTTTCTTGGGTGCAATGAAATTTGTTGCCAATCGTGACAAGCTCAATATCAGTAAAGATGCCTATATTGAAGGTGATGTTGGGATTGGTCCGATTCCTACCGGGTTCGGGATCGAAGTGACATTAAACATCCATCTTGAAGGCATGGATCAGGAAGAAGCAAAAAAACTGGTGGATGCTGCGCATATTGTCTGTCCATACTCAAATGCGACCCGTAATAATATTGATGTGAACTTAAACGTAATTACTTAATTTTTTTATTTAACAGCTATCCTGAAAAAAGTTTCAGGATAGCTAGACTTCAATTATAAATTTCAAAATTTACCCGCTTCATCTTTTGTCAAAAGCTACTTCTCTTCCCCACTTGAAAACTGCAGCAAAAACTTAAGAAATTATATATAATGATTCTTATTTACATTTATTCGATTTATATTGATGTTAAAACTAGTTCTTCTGAATTCTCTCCTGCTCCTCACTGCTACAACCTCTTTTGCAGATCTTTATCTCTCAGAAAAAATCCGTCCGAAAATAAAATCTCTGCTCAATACTGAAATTGAACGCCTACCCATTCCTGCAACACCCAACAATATGATTCTGCCTGAATTTGGTAAAGGGATTATTGGCTGGGGCGCTGGCCCCAAAGATGCTGAAGCCCGTTTTCTCAATATTACTCAGGCAGATGTTGAAACAATGAAACAGGAAGGACTGAGTTTAGCAATGGCACAAGCCTGGCAGAACTTTTATGAAAATGAAACTCTGCGTAATCCGGGAAATCCGACTGCACCTTTTCGTGCACAACTCATGAAAAAAATCGTCAGTCTCTGGTAAATATCCAAAAGTCCTGACGATCATTATGATAAAGCGAGCAGATTAAAAAATTATTCTACTGCTTCGTTGGTTACTCGCAATACTTCTTCAATCGTGGTTTTTCCGGCCAATACTTTACGCAGACCATCATCACGAATGGAACCTGACTGCTGACGTGCATAGCTTTCGATTTCATATTCAGCCGCATTGCCATGAATCAAACGGCGCATATGATCATCGACTGGCACAATTTCATAAATCGCGGTACGACCACTAAAGCCAGTATTGCCACAACGTTCACAGCCTTGAGGTTGCGGTAATTTTAAATCTTGGGGATGCTCAATATTGCCAAATAGATTCTTCTCGAAAGCATCTGCTTCATGCCAAGTCGCGCAATGTGGACACAAGGTACGCACCAGACGTTGGGCAATTACCCCGATTAAAGAACTGGAAAGCAAAAATGGTTCAATTCCCATATCTTTCAGACGCGTAACCGCACCAATCGCGGTATTGGTGTGCAAGGTGGATAACACCAGATGTCCAGTCAGGGATGCCTGTACCGCAATTTCTGCCGTTTCCAGATCACGAATCTCACCGACCATGACCACATCCGGGTCCTGACGTAACATCGCTTTTAACGCACGGGCAAAGGTCATATCCACTTTGGTATTGACCTGCGTTTGTCCAATGCCTTCCAGCTGATATTCAATCGGATCTTCAGCTGTGAGGATATTCTTGGAACCGTCATTCAGGTCAGAAAGTGCCGCATACAAGGTGGTGGTTTTACCCGAACCGGTCGGGCCAGTCACCAGAATAATCCCGTGCGGGCGATGTACTAAGGTCTTGAGTCGATCATAGTCATTATTGATCAGACCCAAATGGGTCATGTTCAAACGGCCGGCCTGCTTGTCCAGCAAACGCATCACCACCCGCTCCCCATAAGAAGATGGCAAGGTGGATACACGGACATCGACTTCACGTCCGGCCAAGCGTAATGAAATACGGCCATCTTGAGGAATACGCTTTTCGGCAATATCCAGTTTGGCCATGACTTTAATCCGTGAAACCAGAAGCGGTGCCAGTTCACGGCGTGGCTGTACAATTTCGCGTAACTGGCCATCGACCCGTAAACGCACCGACAGTTTTTTCTCAAAAGATTCAATATGAATATCGGAAGCCCCGACACGAATCGCCTCTGAGAGCAATGCATTGATCAGCCGTACAATTGGCGCATCATCTTCCTGATCCATCAGGTCTTCAGCTTCCGGTACCGAATCAGCCAGACTGAGTAAATCCGGATGATCTTCCAGACCGGCAGCGACCTGTTGCGATTCGCCGCTATCGCCGGCAAAACTGGAACTGAGTAACTGGTTAAATTCCTGTTCGCTACAGAGTTGAAAATGAGCCGGATAACCGAGCAGACGGCGAGCTTCCTGCAATGCAAGCATCGAGGTATTGTCACGACGCAGAATAAAGGCCTGATCTCCCTCATAACGCAACAGCACACCATGGCGCTTGGCGAAGCTATATGGGATTTGTAATTGTTTAAGTACTTGCATCGCGGATTATAATAATGATGAAAAAATTTAAATTGAGTGTACTCTAAGCATATGACAGCGTGAAGTATGTTTTCAAAGATTTAGCAAGAAAGGGTGCCAAGATTGCCGCGAGATAAAGATGAATTAATCCCGAATACAGCGAAAATGCGCTGGTGGGGAGAACAGAATTTTGAAATAAATCAGTCTAAAGCCTGGCAGTTTGGCTCCTTGCTGTTTCGGCTGACCCGAGGGATTCAGGAATGGCGACTGGAATATTTCCGCCCTTCTGTGCAATACGATTATGAACAGCAATGGCATCAGATTGATGATCCGAATTTTGCCTTTCCCCCACCTGTGAAAATTGAACGCTATATGTTCAAATCCACGCAAAACAAATTGCAACTGATGCCACGCCTTGCAGACCGTTCTGTGGTGATTAAACCAGTCGATCCGATTTATATTCCTGCCGGACAGCGCGGTACGCTTTATATCAGCACGCCCTTATGGATTGCCGGTTTTGTCGAGGGGCAGCGCGAACCGATTTTCGATTTGCCGGTAATCTTGCCAAAAGACAC
The DNA here is from genome assembly GCF_049896445.1 of Acinetobacter sp. TWP2-2-3. GTDB lineage: Bacteria > Pseudomonadota > Gammaproteobacteria > Pseudomonadales > Moraxellaceae > Acinetobacter. The sequence goes on along the minus strand of NZ_JAFCUI010000003.1, from coordinate 337,961 downwards.
CTGGTTTGGACCCAATCACCGTTCGGGGGAAATCTGTTATGCCACCGCAGTCGATGGCAGAACCGAACTGAAACAGTTACATCCGCGAGCCTTTCGTGCAGTCACGCCGATTGAGTTTCACAATACCAGTAACCAGCAATTGCGCTTTGACCGAATGAATGTGCCAGTGCCTGCCCTGCCGCTTTTTTACAGTGAAAGTACCGGCCGCTTATGGACCTCACAAATCCGCGTTTTGCATGAAAGTTCGGATCGTCCACCACGGATTCGGGTCGAAAACCGCACACCACCAAATGCTGGTGAAGTGGCCTATCTGCATCCACCGCGCGATCCGGCAGGTGCGTTATTTAATATGTTTGATTCATTTTTCTAAGGGCGTCTGATGCCAAGTTCAAATATTCCGACCGAAGTCACCAACAGCCTGAAGGGAGTATTTACCAATATCAATACCGACCGTTTGACCGAAGTTCTGGTGGCGGTGGTGTTGTGCTTTATTGGTTTCCTGATCGCACGCTTTATTTCCAATACCTTTATTCGCACCATTGGTGTCCGTTTTAATGCCCATCAGAAACTGGTCTGGCGCCGCGGAATTTTCTATTTTATCTTCCTGCTGTTTGTGATGGCTAGTCTGAAAGAAGCCGGTTTTAAACTCAGTGTCTTCCTTGGCGCTGCAGGGATTTTAACGGTCGCACTGGGTTTTGCTTCGCAAACCTCAGCATCCAACCTGATCAGTGGTCTGTTCCTGATTGGTGAAGGTTCTTTTGAAGTCGGTGATACCATCCAGATTACCTTGATTCGTGGGCATACCATTGAAGGCGAAGTGATTTCGATTGATCTGCTCTCGGTTAAACTTTTGACCCAAGATAATATCTATGTGCGTTTACCGAATGAACAGCTAATTCGGGCACCGGTGCAGAACTTGTCGAAATTTCCGATACGGCGGATTCCGATTACGTTGGCGATCAATTTCCATGAAAATATTATCAAGGTACGCGAAGTTCTGCTGGACGTTGCCAATAAATATCCACTGGTACTGGCCGACCCGAAACCTGCAGTCACCGTTACCGCTTTCCGTGAATCTTCGATTGAACTGCTGTTTGCAGTGTGGTGCCAACAGGAAAACTACCTGAAAGTTCGTGATGAAATGCAGGAACGGATTCGCAACGGCTTTGTCGATAACCAGATTGAAATTCCGGTGCCAAAAATGGGCTTTGTCGATCATCCACTTTCCCGTCCTTTGGAAAATGAAGAAATCGATCAATATGCCAATGAAAAGGCCCTCAAAAGAGAGCCTGATCTGAAATAACCCTTAGATTCCCTCTCCTTTTTAAAGGAGAGGGTTAGGGAGAGGATTCAAAGCTCCCTCTCCGGCATCGGCGCAATATAAGCAATCAGTAGCATCACCCCGCCCGCCAGCAAGAAGGAAATCACCCGGGTCAGGGTGCCAATATGTGACAGGTCAAATAGTACGAGCTTCAAGGTCACAATCACCAGAATACTGCCGCCTAAAATCCACATCAGTTTCAGTTTTTTGAGCGTTGCTGTCCACATGGTAATCCAGGCGAGTAATACCCAAAGTATGGTCAGACTAAGCTGAACCGTCGCATTGCTCCATAATGCCAGCTCATTAAACGGCGTCTGCAGGTACACATGTAAAGCTCTTAAAACAATATAACTGGAAAGCCATAACAGACTTAGTACCATTAAAACTGCGATCATGCCTTTATCACGTCCCACCTTGATTTGCTGTAACAGCATCCAGATAAAACTGGCAAACATGGCGATACTGATCAGGTCAAAAGGATTCAGAATCGGCAGCCAGTAATATTGAAAGGCTTGCTGGCTAAACAGCTGTGAACAAACCAGCCAAGTTGCCATCAGCAATAAACAGCTCTTGGTTTGCCAAAGCTGCTGCCAACCTGACTGCACATCCTGCCGATAGCACCACAGGCAGAAGAATAAAGGCAAAATCACCATGCTCAGATAGGGCATATTTGAGATCAGGCATACACTTGCCAAAGCCAGACTGCTAAAAACACCAAAACTCACCCATTCCTTGGAGAGCTGCAAGCCAGCCAGCGGTCTAAGCCACAGAATGGCCAACAATATCGCTGAAAGTGCAGAAACCCCACGTTCCAGATCACTATTCCAGACAATCACCGCATTCTGACTGCGATCCAGAGTTAGAATCGCCGCAATGACCAGCAAGGGCGAGATGCCACTCCACTTCGGCAGTAACCATGACCACTCCTGATTTTTGCGCAGGATCATTTCATTGAACATTACATAACCCAGTGTGATGATAAATAAACTCAGCACATAGGCATGCTGACTCGGAAATTCATCTTCCAGCAAGGCAAATAGCATCAAACTGGCCGCGACACTTAGGCTGCTTAAAAAACTGACACTCAGACTATTCATCTGCTGCTGGTACTGCTTTTTAAGCTGACTGATGACCACGACTGCCACATAGCACAGACTCAAAATCCAGAAAATTATTCGCGGTGTTGGATTAATCTCGACCAGATAATACAGGCTGCTGAATCCGGCCATCAGCAATAAGCCCATGCTCAGATAGTGTGCTACCCGGACATTTTTTTCCAAGGCCCATAAATAAATCAGCACACCTTCAACTGCCCAGCCAATCACACTCCATTGTTCTGTCAATAAGATCGGGGGCACCAAGGCGAGAAAAATCAGCATCAGGCTCAGATAGCTCTGCGAAATGAGCAGGATAGTTTGTTTACGGCGCAGCAGTGTCCAGCAAGCGGCAAAGACCAGTGCAAAGAACAGGCTTAATCCAGCTTGCCAGAGTTTTTGATTGGGCTGATTAAAATGAATCAGATACAGAAAAATATATGCCGTGATCGGTGCAGCAAAAATCAGCGCTAAGTCCAATACCGGTTTTAACTGAAAACGTGAGAGATCCTGTCGTGCCAGCAACTGGCTAAAGCGGAAACCTAGCCAGATAAACAGCGCACTATGTGCCAGAATCAACGCAGTCATGGCATAACGCTCATATGTATAACCATGAATCAGGCTATATATCCCGCCAACGACCGCAGTCACTAAAAAGGCAATTTGATTGAGAATCTTCCATGGCCGGAAACTGCTCAGCACTGCCACCCCGATATTGATCAGCAAATAATAGCTAATCAGCTCAACGGCAGAAGCATCGCGGGTCGGTAAGGTAAACGGCGCCAGATAAGCAATCAGCAAAGCCATCAAAGCCAGTTCGATGCTTTCCTGTTTCAGGCTTAAATATAGAGTGATGGCCAGAATAATGAGAAATAGCAATGTTGCCAACGGTAACGTGGGAATCACCAGATTGTAATAGGCAAAAAATAAGGTCAGGAACAGACTGCCCAAACCCAGTCCTTCTAGTGCCAGAGCAAAACTCCGATTTTTCTGCATCAGGCGATAACCCAGCCCTGCTATACACCCACTCGCCAGTGCAACCAGGCCCAATTTTGCAGCTAGACTGAGTTGCCAGTGCTCAGTGGCAAAACGCAGCAGTAAAATAATCCCAATCACCAAAATACTAATCGCGACTTTTAAGACTGGATTCCCCTGGAAAAGCCAGCGCTGCAGTTGATCTACCAGATGAGGAGTGTCGTTTACCTCTTGGGCAGACTCAGTTTTCACGAATGGAACAGAATCGGATCGATCTGGTGATCGCTGTAAGGGATCGGCAGAATGAGATTGTGATTGCAACTGTATCAAACGTCCTTCCAGACGTTGCAGCCACCTGAGCAAAAAGAATACCCAGGCCGTAATCCCGATTCCCATCAGCCAATCCAGTTCAGCCAACCCGCCGACAATGGCAGTAATTGATGAGATATATAAAGGAACTTTAGAATTGCGCTCCAAGGACATCTGCTGCTGTCCGGCCAGTTGTTGTAGCGGTGTTTCTACCGCAGTGACATATTGCATCACGCTAAAGATAAACCCCAAACCACACAGATAAGTTACAATCTGATAACCCAGATACCAGGCGCTGATCCCGGCTATCAGCAGGGTAATCAGCCAGATCATGCGCAACTCATTCCGTCCTACAGCCATTCTTATATTTCTCTTTCCTGAATCCTTCCATCATACAACAGCTTGTGCTGCTTATTTCATCTTCAGCCGATATTCGCTAAGCTGTAAACTCAGACTCGCCTCAGCGAGCGCGGTAAAAATCACGTACAATAGCGCTGTATTTTGAATAAGGAATTGATTACATGCCACCATTTGTCTTGGTCGATGGCTCTTACTTTTTATTTCGTGCCTTTCACGCACTGCCACCATTAACCACGTCAACCGGTTTACATACCAATGCAATTCGTGGTGCGATTTCTGCTATTCAAAAACTGATGCGCCGGACCCAACCGACCCATATGGCGGTAATTTTTGATACCCCAGAACCGACCTTCCGGCATGAGCTGTCACCGATTTATAAAGGTGATCGTCCCAGCATGCCAACGGAATTATCCGAACAGATTCCTTATCTGCATGCCTTGATCCGCGCTTTGGGCATTCCCCTACATACCTTACCGGGTGCCGAAGCCGATGACATTATCGGAACACTGGCCAAACGTGCCGAGGCGATGGGACATCAGGTACTGATCTCTACGGGCGATAAAGATATGGCACAACTGGTGACCGAAAAAGTTACCCTGGAAGACAGCTTTAAAGAAAAACCGCTGGATGTCGACGGCGTGTTTGAAAAGTTTGGCGTCTGGCCGAATCAGATTATTGACTATCTGACCCTGATGGGCGATGCATCAGATGGCATCATGGGCGTGCCAGGTGTAGGTGCCAAAACTGCAGCAAAACTGCTCACTGAATATGGCTCGATTGGCGGCATTTTAGAAAATGTCGACAAGATCAAAGGCAAAGTCGGTCAAAATATTAAAGAACATGTCGATGGTATTGCACTGGACCATCAGCTGGCCAGTATTGTGATCGATCTGGATCTTAACTTTGGTTATGACGATTTAAAACTGGGTGAGCCAAATGTCGAGACCTTGCGTCATTTGTACACCGAGCTGGAATTCCGTAACCAGCTGCAGTCCTTAGATCACCCGAACAACCCGAATAATTCAAACTACCAGCAGGCGGCAAAATCTATTAACGCCAAAGCGGTTACAGCACCAGAACCTCTGGAAGACCATGCGTCTGTGACCAGCAGTGATGACCAGCTAGGTCAAGCGACCTACCACACAGTATTAGGCCAGCAGGACTGGGACACACTGTTTGAGCGCCTAAGTACCGAAAAACGTTTTGCCTTTGATACCGAAACCACCAGTTTGGATTATCGTATTGCACAGATTGTCGGTTTCTCGGTCGCCTTCGATGCGCAGGATGCTTATTATGTTCCCTTGGCACATGATTATGAAGGCGCACCGGAGCAGCTGAATCGTGAAGTAATTCTGGCGCAGATCAAACCAATTCTGGAAGATGAGTCTGTAAAGAAAATTGGTCATCATCTGAAATATGATGCACATGTACTGGAAAATCATGGCATTCATCTGGCAGGCTGGTATTTCGATACCATGCTGGCTTCCTATGTCCTGAATTCTGTCGCGACCCGTCATGGCATGGATGATGTGGCCCGTCTGTATTTGAGTCATCTGACCACGACTTATGAACAGGTGGCCGGTAAAGGTGCTAAACAAAAGACCTTCAACCAGATTCCACTTGAAACTGCAGCACATTATGCAGCAGAAGATGCACATGTCACCTATCGCCTTTATGAAGTCTTGAGCAGCAAATTGCAGGCACACCCTGAACTGGTGAATATTCTGCATAATATTGAAGTTCCGGTCGCACGTGTACTGACGCAAATGGAAGAAAACGGCATCGAACTGGATCTGGCTTTTCTGGATCAGCTTGGGGGCGAATTTTCCAATACCATGCACAATCTGGAAAACCAGATCATGGAAATTGCCGATGAAAGCTTTAATGTCAGCTCACCTAAACAGGTCGGTGAAGTGTTATTTGAAAAGCTGGGTCTAAAAGGCGGTAAAAAAACCACCACCGGACAATACAGTACCAGTGAAAGTGTACTGGAAAAAATTGAACATCCGATTGCCCAGCTGATTCTGGAATATCGTGGCTTGTCCAAGCTGAAAAGTACCTATACCGATGGCTTATGCAAACAGGCCAATCCTGATACCCACCGTGTGCATACCAGTTATCATCAGGCATTGACTGCAACTGGCCGTTTATCATCGACTGATCCAAACCTGCAGAACATTCCGATTCGTGCCGAAATTGGCCGTCAAATCCGCAAGGCGTTTGTGGCACCGGAAGGTCGTGTTTTGCTGGCAGCCGATTACTCACAAATTGAATTGCGTCTCATGGCTCATTTATCTCAGGATGAAGCCTTGCTAGATGCCTTTATTCACGGTCAGGATGTACACCGCCGTACCGCAGCTGAAGTTCTAGGCATTCCTTTGGAAGAAGTGACCAATGACCAGCGTCGTCAGGCCAAGGCCGTCAACTTCGGGCTACTTTACGGTATGTCCGAATTTGGTTTGATCCGTCAGTTGGGCTTTACCCGTCAGGAATCACAGGATTATATCAAGCAGTATTTCCATCGTTATCCGGGCATTTATGACTATATGCAACGTACCCGTCAGGTCGCATTAGAACAGGGTTTTGTTGAAACCCTGCTCGGACGCCGTTTATATACTCCAGATATCGATGCCCGTAATATGATGGTGCGTAAAGCGGCAGAACGTGCTGCGATTAATGCCCCGCTACAAGGTTCAGCTGCGGATATCATTAAAATGGCGATGATTGAAGTCGACAAGATGTTGCCGAAAGATCAGGCCAAAATGCTGCTGCAAGTTCACGATGAACTGGTGTTTGAAGTCGATGAAGACATTGCCGATGAACTGGCACCTAAACTGGCTGAAGTGATGCAATCGGTATTGCAGATTTCTGTACCATTGGTGGTAGAAGTGGGTAAAGGCAAAAACTGGGATGAGGCGCATTAAAGGGTTTCCTCACCCCAGCCCTCCCCCCTCTGGGAGAGAGAGTGAAAACCAATATTATTTTAAAGGTATCCCCTCTCCTCTCAGGAGAGGGTTAGGGTTAGGGTTAGGGAGAGGTTAATATCCCATCTTCTTGTACTGCGATTAAAACTTGTTCACCGTTTGGGAAGTTTAACAAATCCTTCCCAACTTCCCTTTTCTAAAGGGAGGAGCAAATAAAAAAGGACGCCTCAGCGTCCTTTTTATTTGGATCCGATTAAAGACCGGTAAGCAATACAATCGCCACCTGGTTCATAATCATTTCGATAATAATCAAAGTTAAAATAGCGAAGATTGGAGAAAGGTCAATCATCCCCATATTTGGCATGATACGACGGAATGGCGCCAGTAAAGGCTCAGCCAGCTCTTGCACGACTTCAATATAAGGCGAACGAGACTGAGTAAACATCACCACCCAACTTAAGATAATCGTAGCGAAAATCAAATAACGACAGAAACGGATAAGATCCTGCATCATGGTAACAAAAGTCAGAATAATCAGATGGACAGGCCCATTCGGCGTCCCCCCTGACAGATACATCATGCCAAAAATTTTAAGCAGATAGAGCACGACCAATAATGCCAAAGCAGCAGTACTGACTCGGCCTTTGGCCAAGGTTGGGAAAATTCGACCAAATACATCTACAATTTTAGTGGCTTTCACGGTAGAAAGAACCACAGGATTGTAAGGACTGACCGCTGCCAGTTGCATTAAAAATCGGAAGAATACGAGCAAAATCGAGACGTTAATGATAATGCCAAAAATTAGCGCAGAATTTGCACCCATACTTGAACGTTCCTAAAAATTAAACTGAAGATTTGCTGCTTTCACTGAGCTCTTGTGCCAGTTCTTGACTGCGTTTTTGTGCAGCGGCAAGTGCCGCCTGAATATTTTGAGAAATCTGGGCGCGATCAAAGACTTCAAGTGCCGCCTGTGTAGTCCCATTTGGAGAAGTCACATTTTTACGTAACTCAGCCGGCGTATTCGAGCTGGTAATCGCCATTTGCGCCGCGCCTAAAGCCGTCTGCAAAGTCAGTGCGGTTGCAACTTTTTCATCCAGACCTAAATTTTTACCCGCACGAATCATACTTTCCATCATATAGAAAAAGTAAGCCGGACCCGAACCCGAGACTGCAGTGACTGCATCAATTTGTGCTTCTGATTCGACCCAAATGGTCAGCCCGGTCGACGCCAGAACCTGACTGGCCAGCTCACGGTCACTGGTTTCCACAAATGCATTGGCATATAAACCATGTGCACCGGTCTGTACCAATGCAGGTGTATTCGGCATGACCCGGACAATACGCTCTGTCCCCAACAATGCTGATAATGTGGCAATTTCTGCACCGGCAACAATGGAAATAATCAGTTTGTTATTAACCAGACCTTTTAAAGGTTGCAGTACTTGAGCCAAAACCTGAGGTTTTACCGCCAATACAACGATATCTGCATCCTGAATTGCAGCACTATTATCCCCGGTCACATTAATTTCTTTTTCCGCCAATAAAGCACGGACTTTTTCGACCGGATCAGAAACTGTAATACGTGTTGCTGGCAAACCACGTGAAATCAGACCGCCAATTAAGGCTTGGGCCATATTACCGCCACCAATAAAACAGATATTACAATTTAAAGCTGCACTCATGTTCAATGCTCATCGTTGAGTTCTAAAGTTGAAAAAACCGAAATCGGCAGCCATCCGCCTGCTTCACAATATGCAGATTGGGCCAACCAAAATCCTTTAGGGGTAAACACGCCTAGCATAACATTATCTGTGCTTAATATTTGAATAGTATGCCGAGCCCAGGGAAATATTTGCGCTTCCTGAATGGCTTTTTTCAGTGGCCAGGTACCGACACGGCCATATAAATGAATTTTTTCGCCACCCTGCCGCTGCTGCAAATGCAAAGTTTGCTGCAACAATGCAGGAGATAAACCGAGCTGTGCAGGCGCGATGATAAATTTCCCTGACAAAACCTGTACGCTATCTTTTAAAGCAAATTTTATAGTTTTCGGGCTAGTTTGAACTTGTTGCTGATCAGCTAAATAAGTCTCTGCGGTCAGACGATATAATTGCTGCTGATAGCGTACATAGTAAAAGCCTTGCCAATGCAATGCCGCCTGAGCATCTTGTTTGGCATAAATCACTTCGCGTTGCAAACGCTCCACCATATCTAAGGATGGACGATACTGTTGTTTACCTTTCATCCAGGCAGAGAGTAATTGACGTTGTCGTGATTTTGAAAGCTGTAGAAATTTACCAAGATCGAGCTGCGTTTCAGTCCCACAAGACGCTAAATCCTGTTGCAGCACTTCTTGTAAAATGTCTTGAGCATCCTGCATTAACTCACTGGTTCGCACCAAGGCAGCTTGCATTTTATGATAACGTTCGCTTAATATCGGCCACAGCGTCTGGCGTGCCCAAGCCCGATCATAATGGGTATCATCATTGGTCGGGTCTTCGATATTCTTAACATTTAAGTCTGATGCCCATTGGCAAATCTGCTCACGGGAAATATCCAGCAATGGCCGCCAAATCGTGAGATTTTCACGTACATCGATTTGTTTCATTGCCGCTAAGCCGTCAACACCGGCACCAGACAATAAACGTAGCATCAGGGTTTCCGCCTGATCCTGCTGATGATGTGCCAGCACCAATATTTCATCCGCTTGCAAATGTTGCAGATAAGCCTGATAACGTGAATTGCGCGCTTGCTGTTCCAGATTGCCACTAGCGACATGAACTGGCTGGATGATGCAGGGAATATTCAGTTGCTGACATTGATGTGCAACGAACTTGCCCCAATCTGCGCTGAGTGCTTGTAACTGATGATCGATATAAATCGCCCGAACTTTTTCCGGGCATAAAAAAAACATCAGATGCAGCAACAGCATAGAATCTACGCCGCCACTGCATCCGATGAGAAATTTTGTCTCTGCAGGAAAGTCCTGCAGCTGTTTTAAGAAACCAGACCTAAATTGTCGCTGCCAAACTTCATTAAACGTTGGTAACGTGCTTCGCATCGTGCTTGCGCTTCCATTGGTTGCAGTTCATTCAAAGCTTCTTTCAGCACTGCTTTCAAGCTGTTCATGACCTGATCCGGATTTAAATGAGCACCCTCACCTTCATCCACCACATATTCTACAATACCCATTTTCTGCAATTTTTCTGCAGTCAGAGCCAAGGCTTCACTGGCCTGTTCAGCTTTTTCAGCGGTTTTCCAGAGAATTGAGGCACAGCCTTCCGGTGAAATCACCGAATAAATACTGTGAGAGAGCATCACCACACGGTCTGCTACTCCAATACCGAGTGCACCACCTGAACCGCCTTCACCTAGTACAGTTGCAATTACCGGTACTTTCAAATTGGAAAGCTGAGCCAGACTGGTGGCAATTGCTTCAGCCTGACCACGTTCTTCTGCACCGACACCCGGATAAGCACCCATAGTGTCAATAAAAGTAAAGACTGGCAGGTTAAAACGCTCTGCCATGTCTAGCAGACGCTGTGCCTTACGATAACCTTCCGGATTACTCATGCCGAAATTATGCTGTAATTTTTCACGGGTACTACGACCACGATGCTGACCAACGATCATCACCGGTTGACCATCAAAACGAGCCAGACCACCGATCATCGCGCCATCATCACCATATAGGCGGTCACCATGTAAAGCATCAAATTCAGTGAATATTTCACCCACATAGTCCAGGAATTGTGGACGTTCTGGATGACGTGCAATCTGCACTGTCGCCCATGCTTTTGATGGAGTTGCTTTATTTTTCATAGGTTAACCGTTTTCATCCCTATAAAGGTATTAATTAACAAACTGTTCGGATTGAATCGAGAGTTCAATCTCCCAATTTTTAAATTGCTGCTGTTCATCGTGCAGTTCAGCGACCAGCAATGGCCATTGCTTGGCATCACCAGACACGGTGAGTTGCCATTGTTGCGCATTTTCAACCTTCAGTTCAATGGCAGGAAGCATCTCATCGCTACGACTGTGATTGACCAAAACCGACAGACGAAGCAGCAAACATAACCATAAAAGTTTAGATCCACCGACTTTCATCACATCAATCTTGGCATCAGCGCGCAATTTGCGCCGATGGTGCGCGACCAAATGTGACAAATGATTTTGATCAACTTGCGAGAAACCGGCAATATCCGAGTGTTGTAATAAATACGCGCCATGACGATGATAGCCACTGTGACTGATGGCCAAACCAATCTCATGGAGATAGGCAGCACGACGTAACAGGTCACTATCTTCAACACTCAAACCGAGTTTACTGGCCACGTCATTAAACAGTTTCTGTGCCGTCTGAACCACACGCTCAGCCTGCTTGGCATCGGCATTGTATCGACCAATCAAGGCATGTACGGAACGATCACGGATATCTTCATGCTTGAAACGGCCAAGCAAGTCATACATCACGCCTTCACGTAGTGCACCATCAGAATAGACCAAATGGTCAATTCCCAGTACATCAAAGACTGCATAGAGAATGGCAATACCAGCAGGTAAGACGGCACGACGATCATCTTTCAGACCTTCGAACTCCATGTCCGAGACATATTTATATTTAAGCAGTTTATCTTTGAGCTTTTCCAGGCCTTCACGCGTCAACTGTTCGCGATCATTGCTCCAGCCCATATTGACGCAAATCTGGCGGCAGGCTTTAATGGTGCCACTCGAGCCAACGACAGCATCCCAACCGGCTTCTTTATAAGTATTGGCAATTCCCGAAATTTCTTTACGTGCCGCAGTAACTGCTTTATCAAAGGCTTTGGCACTGATTTCGCCATCCTGAAAATAGGCCTTGGTAAACGCTACACAGCCCATTTGTACCGATTCGGTATGAATCGGCTCGAATTCTTCACCGATAATCAGCTCAGTTGAACCGCCACCGATATCAACTACCAGACGACGACCGCTGTTGGCCATGGTATGCGATACACCCAGATAAATCAGACGGGCTTCTTCACGACCGGCGATAATTTCGATCGGTTTCGGTAAAATTTCTGCAGCTTTCTGGATAAATTCATGGCCGTTTTTGGCTTGACGCAACGCATTCGTCGCCACAATCCGTAATCGGTTCGGCTGAACTGCGCCTAAACGTCCGACAAAACGGGCCAGACAGGCCAAACCGCGTTGCTGGGCGGCTTCGGTTAAATTCTTATTTTCGTCTAGTCCTGCGGCAAGCTGAACTTTTTCTGACATTGATGCCACTTTCTTCACTTCGCCATGGTCTACACGGGCGATGGCCAAATGAAAGCTGTTTGATCCCATATCGATGGCGGCAAGTAATTCTTCATCAATCAAAAAGTCAGACATTCCAGAAATAAACCTTTAACGAATTGTGCTTAGAGTAATTCACATGCATGCAATTTAAAAGCCATTTGTAGCGACAATTTAATGCCTTATTCTTTTTTGTATCGGGAATAATAGTGAGACACGATCATCACTATCGTGATCATCCATTAGACAAAATAACATTAAGCATTGAAAATTTACAGATTCCCCTACATTGTTAAAGATGGCTATGTAATACTAATAATTAGTTATCTTTAAAATATTAATCTGGAGCACATTCCATGTCTGGCAACATCGTAAACACTACTGACGCAAACTTCGAAGCAGACGTTCTTCAATCAGACGTTCCTGTACTGGTGGACTTTTGGGCAGGCTGGTGTGCACCATGTAAAGCAATTGCACCCGTACTTGAAGTGCTTGCTGATGAATACCAAGGTAAAGTTAAAATCGTGAAAGTTGACGTAACTTCTTGCGAACAAACTGCTGTGAATTTCAACATCCGTAACATCCCGGCTTTGTTGATGTTCAAAAATGGTGAAGTTGTTGCGACTCAAGTCGGTGCTGCACCAAAATCTAAACTGACAGCATTTATTGATGACAATATCTAAGCACAGCATTTTTAGTAAAAAATACGCGACTCATGCTCGCGTATTTTTTTCGGCTATAAATTGACAAACCTGGCATTTTCTCTTATATTCGCTACTCAAGAGATAAAGGATCCTAAATCCTGTCAATTTCTTACAAGACACATTACATAAGATGCCGCTCGGCAATAGAAATTGTTTTCCACATTTTTCTTTGAAACACTCAAACAGATCTCTGAATTGTTCTTTTGCAAATTCAATTGCTTTCGTTTGAATGCTGGTATGCGGCCGAATGTTACTCCCTTTCTAACCTGTACCTCAGAACTTTGATTCTATCTGACCACCTATGAATTTAACCGAACTCAAGAAAAAACCGATTGGCGAACTCATCAAGATTGCCGAGTTTATGGGCCTCGAAGGTATGGCTCGTAACCGTAAGCAAGACATTATTTTTGCCATCTTAAAACGTCATGCAATGAATGGCGAAGAGATTTTTGGTGATGGCGTTCTAGAAATTTTGTCAGATGGTTTTGGCTTTTTACGCTCAGCCGCAGGTTCTTATTTAGCAGGTCCTGACGATATTTATGTCAGCCCTTCTCAAATTCGTCGTTTTAACCTCCGTACTGGCGACACCATTACTGGCACCATTCGCCCGCCGAAAGAAGGCGAACGTTATTTTGCTTTACTTAAAGTCAATCAAATTAACTACGACACACCTGAAAATTCACGTAACAAGATTCTGTTTGAAAACTTGACGCCATTATTCCCGACTGAACAGTTGGTGATGGAGTTGGGCAATGGCACCACTGAAGATTTAACCACCCGTGTGATCGACTTAGTTGCACCGATTGGTAAAGGCCAGCGTTCAATTATTGTGGCTCCGCCGAAAGCGGGTAAAACCATGCTGCTGCAAAGCATTGCACAGTCCATCGTTCGCAATAATCCTGAAGTTATTCTGATCGTTCTCCTAATTGATGAGCGTCCAGAAGAAGTGACTGAGATGGAGCGTACGGTTCGTGGTGAAGTCGTGGCTTCTACCTTTGATGAATCTCCTGCACGTCACGTTCAAGTCGCTGAAATGGTGATTGAAAAAGCAAAACGTCTGGTTGAACATAAAAAAGATGTGGTGATTCTGCTTGACTCGATTACCCGTTTGGCGCGTGCCTATAACACCGTGATTCCTTCATCAGGCAAAGTACTGACTGGTGGTGTGGATGCGCATGCCTTAGAACGTCCTAAACGCTTCTTCGGTGCTGCACGTAATATCGAAGAAGGCGGTTCACTGACCATCATTTCTACTGCCCTGATTGAAACCGGTAGTAAAATGGATGAAGTGATTTATGAAGAATTCAAAGGTACAGGTAACCAGGAAATTACCCTTGATCGTCGCATTGCAGAAAAACGCGTATTCCCTGCGATGAACATCAAGAAATCTGGTACTCGCCGTGAAGAACGCCTGATGTCGGAAGACAATCTACGCAAAGTCTGGATTCTGCGTAAGCTGCTGCATACTCAAGACGAATTGGCGGCAATGGAATTCTTACTGGATCGTATGAAAGAAACCAAGACCAATGATGATTTCTTTGATCAGATGAAACGCAAAGCTTCAAATTAAAATTTCAAATGAAAGGTCACCTAAGCGGTGGCCTTTTTTAGGTTGACATAAATTACAGAATGAAACAATCAAGCCTGATTTATGTAAACTTATTTTTAAGTTTTTGATTAATAAAATGTTCAGATTAAAAATTGTATAACTTTTAAGTGTTTAATAAGCCTTTCTCCAATCTAAATGTTTCATTCCATTGTTATTTTCTGTTAAAAACTTCTTATTTTTTATCGTTTTTCCGTACTTTTTTGATCATTGCCAGTAGCAATTAAAAATGCGCAGTGATAGCATATTTGCAGACCAGTTAGACTGCTCCTGCGTTGTTAGTCCCTAACACAATTAGGAACAATAAAAGCACTTAACAGACTAACTTTGGTTTTTTTTAATCTCAATTTTTAGAGAGTGATGCCATGTTATTCAAAAAAATCGCTATTGCTGCTGCAGTTGCTACTACTCTAGCTTTCGTTGGTTGTGCTAAAAAAGCTGACGACGCTGCTGCTGACGCTAACCAAGCTGCATCTGAAGCTGTAGAAGCTGCTTCTGAAGCTGAAGCTGCTGCTGATGCTGCTGCTGTAGAAGCTACTTCTGAAGTTGCTGCTTCTGAAACTGCTGCTGCTGCTGAAGCTGACGCTGCTGCTGCTGTTGCTGTTGACGCTGCTGCTGACGCTACTGCTGCTTCTGAAGCTGCTGCTCAATAATCTTTTAGATTATTCAGTACAAAAAAAAGAGAGCCTTTGGCTCTCTTTTTTATTTTAAAAACTGATACTTAACAATATTAGATCCCAGTTTTTAAAAAAGCAGATCAGTTGACCTGCTCATTTCCCACACGTTGACGGAACTTCTGTCCGGCACGGAAGGTGACCACACGGCGTGCAGAAATCGGAATCTCTTCACCCGTTTTCGGGTTACGGCCCGGACGTTGACGCTTATCACGCAACTCGAAATTACCAAAACCCGAAAGTTTTACTTGCTCGCCTGAGATGAGCGCCTGGCTAATCTCATCGAAGAACAACTCAACCATTTGTTTTGCTTCACGACGGTTTAAACTCGTGAGCTCACTTAAATGATCAGCCATTTCTGCTTTAGTTAGTGCTGTCATGAAGCCCTCAATGTCGCTTGGTAAGTGTTTTCTAACACTTGAAGGATATTATCCATACCTGATTTAATTTCAGCATCTTCCAGTGTACGGCTTGGATGCTGCCAGAGAAGTGCAAATGCCAGTGAGCGTTTCCCTTCTTCTACTCCTTGTCCAGTGTACACATCGAACAACCAAGTTGAGTCTAAAAGCTCTCCGCCTGTTTTTTCGATAAGTCCCTGAATTTCGCTAACATTAATCTTATCACTAATTAAAAGCGCAATATCACGTCGAACCGATGGAAAACGTGATAATTCTGTAAAATTAGATACATAAGTTTGCAAAACAGCCGCTTGATCCAATTCTGCTACCCATGTGGTTGCCAGATCAAGCTCGTCTTCAAGTGAGGGATGTAAACGCCCCAAGTAACCAATTGATTGACCATTCACGAGAATTTCTGCGGATTGTCCTGGATGCAACCAGCTACGCTCTGAACGCACATATTCTACTTTGACACGACCAGCAGCCAAAATTTCTTCTACATCACCCTTAAAGTCAAAGAAGTCCATTGCAGCGGGTTTCACATGCCAAGATTCAGCATGACGTGAACCAGTCGCAATCAATGCAAAAGTTGGAATCTGTTTTAAATCATGGATGCTGCTGGCTTCTTGATAGTCAAAACGCAGACCGAGCTCAAAGAAACGTACACGGCTTTGCTGGCGGTTGACATTGTACTGAACACAAGGAATCAGGCTAGATAGCAAGGTTGAACGCATCACTGCCAAATCACTTGAAATTGGATTGGCTAATACTAATGGATTCACACTAGAATTAAGTTGCTTTTCAAGCTTTAGGTCTGCGAAGCTAAAGCTGATCGCTTCTTGGTAACCTAAAGTTACCGCGGTTTGACGGAGTTGGCCCAATTCAAACTGATCTTGGTATTTCGCCAGCTTCACATCAATCACAGGCAGGCTGATTTGAATATTGTCATAACCGTGAATACGCGCCACTTCTTCGATCAAATCTTGGTAAATCACCATATCATAACGATGTGATGGCGGTACCACTGACCACTCGCCTTCTGCTTTTACTGTAACTTCACAACCTAAACGGCTTAAAGCATCAGTAATGAACGCTGAGTCAACACTATAACCCAGCAGTTGATCGACTTGTGCTTGATTCAACTCAATTGCGTCACGTGTTGGCAATAGAGCCGCATTTTCGGCAACTGTAATTGGTCCGAACTCACCGCCCGCAAGTTCAGCAATCAATTGTGATGCGCGGTGCATAGCGATCAATGGCAATTCAAAATCGACACCACGTTCATAACGCTGAGAAGCATCGGTATGCAAGCCAAAGCTACGTGCACGACCCGCAATATGCAGTGGCGCGAAGAATGCAGATTCCAGGAAAATTTCAGTGGTTGCATCGCTGACTGCTGAAAACAAGCCACCCATAATACCAGCAATGGCCAATGCTTTTTCATCATCTGCAATCACCATCACTTTTTCGTTGAGTTCAACTTCTTGTTCATTGAGCAAAACTAACTTTTCAGCTTCCGTCGCTTGACGTACATGTACCGCACCTTGAACTTTACCGCCATCAAATGCGTGTAGCGGTTGACCAAGCTCGATTAATACATAGTTGGTAATATCGACCAGAATGCTGTGCTGACGAATACCTGAACGTGCCAATGCACGCTCCATCCATACAGGAGTCACAGCCTTGGTATTGACGTTCTTGATGACACGACCCAAATAGCGTGGGCAGCCTTCAGTCGATACAACGACTTTCTTTTCTTCGCTAATAGTCGCAGCTACTTCTTTAATTTCAGGGGCAGTTACTGGCAATTGGTTAATCACACCAATTTCACGTGCGATCCCGCGAATACTGAAGCAGTCCCCACGGTTCGGTGTAATGCTGATGTCAATCACGTTGTCATCAAGGTCTAGATATTCACGAATGTTCATACCTACTGGTGCATCCGCTGGAAGCTCTAACAAACCATCAATTTTATCTTCTAAATCGATTTCTGAAGCGCCGCACAGCATGCCTTGTGACTCGATACCACGTAGCTTGCCTTTCTTGATTTTGAAATCGCCTGGAAGTACTGCACCAATGGTCGCAACTGGCGCTTTCATGCCGGCACGTACGTTTGGCGCACCACATACAATTTGCAGTGGCTCACCTGAACCGATATTGACAGTGGTCACACGCAAGCGATCTGCATCAGGATGTTGTTCTACTGTCAGGACTTCCCCCACCACTACACCAGTAAATGCTTTTGCTGCAGGTGCAAGCTCATCGACTTCCAGACCCAACATGGTCAATTGATCAGAAAGTTTTTCGCTATCGATGGCTGGGTTGACCCATGTGCGTAGCCAATTTTCGCTAATTTTCATTGATATAAAACCTGTAATTCAAATCTCTAGAATCCCCCTCTGCCCCCCATTTTCCAAAGGGGGAGAACTCCATCTATTTCGCGGAGTCCCTCTCCTTTTTAAAAGGAGAGGTTAAGGAGAGGTATAAATTTGTTTTAAGCAAACTGGCGTAAGAAACGCACATCATTTTGGAAGAACATACGTAAGTCATTCACGCCATAACGCAGCATTGCAAAACGTTCAACACCCAGACCAAAAGCAAAGCCTTTGTATTTTTCAGGATCAATGCCTGCAGCTTGCAGCACATTCGGATGCACCATACCGCAGCCCAATACTTCTAACCAGCGACCGCGTTCATCCATAATATCCACTTCCGCACTCGGCTCGGTGAACGGGAAATAAGATGGACGGAAACGTACTTTCAAATCTTTTTCGAAGAATTCGTTCAGCAGGTTAATCAGCAAACCTTTCAGTTCCGCAAAGCTGGTATTTTCAGCCACGTATAAACCTTCGATCTGATGAAACATCGGTGAGTGGGTTTGATCCGAATCACAACGGTAAACACGGCCCGGACACACGATCTGGATTGGTGGCTGCTGTGTTTCCATGGTACGAATCTGCACACCAGACGTATGCGTACGCAGCAAATGGTTCACATCGAAATAGAAGGTATCGTGCATGGCACGCGCCGGGTGATGACCCGGAATATTCAGTGCTTCAAAGTTGTGATAGTCATCTTCAACTTCAGGACCTGTTGCAACCGTAAAACCTGCCTTGGTAAAGAACTGGCAAATACGCTCTTGCACCTGGGTCACTGGATGGATACTGCCCACCTGTTGGCCACGACCTGGTAAAGTAATATCAATGGTTTCGCTTGCCAGTTTTTGTTTTAAGGCAGCTTTATGCAATTCTGCCTGACGTGAGGTCAATGCAGCGGTAATAGTTTCACGTACAGCATGGATTTGTGCGCCGAAGACTTTACGTTCTTCAGGATCCATTTTACCAAGCGACTTAGATTGTTCCGCGAGCTGGCTTTTTTTCCCCGTAAATTGCACTCGTACTTGATCAAGTGCAGCAAGGTCTTGAGCTGCTGCAATCGCAGCGAGCGCTTCAGTGGTCAGGGCTTCCAGTGACATAGTAACTCTCAAAGCAACAGGTTAAAAAATATTTTAAAAACCCCACATTCTAACAGTTTTTAGACACTTTGATGAAGATGCGTTTTAAGGAAAATTAGATTGGCATGATTAAATATAAAAAGTATAAGATAAACACAATATCAATCAGATCAAATCACTATGGCACTCGATCAAATTTGGAAACAGCAACTAACCCTCGTCACTTACGGCAATGAGTATTTGACTCAAGACCTGAGTTTCAATCGTTGGATTCAACATTCCATTTTTAATCAGCATCAGTTTGCCTTTCGGGATCTGATATCACAACACCTGCTGGCCCAGCATTTCCAGATCTGGCTGGAAGGCCTGAAAAAACAAGGCGTGCGTCGCCTCAGCTTGCATCGCTCTGATTTACTGGTTGATGAAAAAAATCCGAATGCCAATATCGAGCTATTACCACTGGCGCATTTTATTGTCAGTCATGGCGCTAAAACCAAAACTGCCTGGATCATCGGCAAGGAACTGCCTGAATGGTACAGCGCAGACAATGATTACGAAGCACCTAAATCACAGCAATCCCCTTTACGCCATGAAACATTCTGGTGTTATGAGCTAAATCCTAAACTGGCCAAGCGCATTGATGTCGATCTGGAAGCCCCAAACTGGGATGATATTCAGGCCTATACCGATCATGAACTGTTTGAAAGTAGCCTTGCCCAAGATTTTACCGAACCTGCATATACCAATTTGCCTTATTACGGCACCATGCCTGCCATTCAAGCCGATAGCGAAAGTCATTTGGCCTTAATTCCCACTGACTATTCAGCGGATTATGCTCACCAGACTTTGTACCGCCTAGACGCCTTAAATGACTTTATTCAAACGAAAATCCAGCATCCCTATCGTGCAGATGGCGAAGTACTCAGCCCGGAGCAGCAACTTAACCTGCGACATTTTTCGCAAAAAATTGATGATTTAAGTGCTAAATTCATCAGCAAAGTCGCCAATCACTATAAAACTGCACAGCTAACACCAAAAGTTGCACCTGACCCATTTGTCGGTATGAGTACCGAAGACCGCTCACCAAAAATTTCTAAAGCAGAAAAACCTCAGGACCCAGGCAAATCCAGTTCATCTGCAAATGTGCTGACCTTAATTGTGATCACTGTGATTATCTGTCTGATTGGCTACTATTTCGGCCTTTAACATTTTGCCAGAAAAGCTTGAACATCACGGGCAGAATTCAATGGATATTTTGATATTCATGAGCAGGCATCAACTTGAAATAATGCTGACGATTTTGTGATAGGTTTTCATCATCCATCAGATGATGGAATCACGACTGAGTATCTGTCTTAAAATTTCAGCATTATTTGAATGAGCCGAAGCTGTCATTTGCTGATCGCCCGGAAATGCTCTCTTAATTGACCGGTGGAGATATTGAGATAAAAAGATAAATCAGCCATACATTTCTAAGGGCTGATTTATTTTCTATCGTCTTTTCCCAGGTTTTAGATTTTTCTACGTTGAGCCAGCTGGGCCAGAGTATTCAAAAATTAAATGTCCCACTGATAACATAAGTCTTTAAGATTCTCGCCCAGATCGCTGGCATCTCCTTCACTGACAAAATAGGCGCCGGTCTTTTCATAAAAATAACGACTGGAATTCAGGTTCAATACGCTGCACTGCATATACTGGTAGGATTTTTCTCGACTTAATCCCAAACCCAATTGAACCAACTTAGCCCCCACACCTTGTCCCTGAATCTGTTTCAGTAAATACAAAGCTCTCAATTCACTGATTGGCGCATCCACCGGAAAATTAAAAGCAGCAAAACCCAAAACTTGAGCATTTTCTTCATAGACAAATACCCGTCGATTCTCCTGTTCAAGCACAGAACGCCACAAGGCGGCTCTTTGTTCTACACTCAACTTATCGAGAATTTCTTATTTGATGATATTTTGATAGCTTTCACGCCAATTTTGTACATGCACTTGAGCAATCGGCAGTACATCCTGTTGAGTGGCAAGTCGAATCATTGTTTTTAAGCCTTGTTTTTTAATTATTCAATTTCACAATGACTAAAAAATATAAGATTTACAATACTGATTTTTAAATAATATTTAAAATGATTACTTTTATTTAAGCATAAAAAAGACCGCTAAAAGCGGTCTTTTCAAGTCATAAAGACTTATGCAGCCAATGCATCTTTAGCTTTAGAAGCTAAAGCAGCAAACGCAACTGCGTCATGCATAGCGATGTCAGCAAGTACGCGACGGTCGATAATCACTTGAGCTTTTTTCAAGCCAGCGATCATACGGCTGTACGACAAACCATTTTGACGAGCACCAGCGTTGATACGTGCAATCCACAAAGCGCGGAATTGACGTTTCTTCTGACGACGGTCACGGTAAGCATATTGACCAGCTTTGATTACCGCCTGGAACGCTACGCGGTAAACGCGTGAACGAGCACCATAGTAACCTTTAGCGCGAGCAAGAATTTTTTTGTGACGGCGATGAGCCTGTACACCACGTTTTACACGAGCCATTTATAATCTCCTTAGATGTACGGGCACATACGACGAACTGAAGCAACGTCACTTACGTGAACCATTACACAGCCGCGCAATTGACGAATACGCTTAGCAGATTTTTTGGTCAAAATGTGGCGTTTGAACGCTTGTTTACGCTTAAAACCGTTAGCAGTCGCTTTAAAGCGTTTAGCTGCACCACGGCGAGTTTTCATCTTAGGCATAACAACCTCTTTTGAACACCTGTTCGGCTCGTTTGCACCATTACAAAACGACCTGCAGGTAAGGGAGCGAGTATTCTAAAGCATCTTTGTTTAAAACAAAAGCATCTTCACCCAATAAGCGAATTTAAAGAATGATTTCGCTCTGAAATAATATCCAAGACTGGATCAAGAAAATAGCTTCAGACTTAGAACATGGCAAAGGCCGCATAGACAAACAGATAACGTCCAATTTTAGCGATGCTGACCATCAGCAGAAAACGGACGAGGTTTTCTTTTAATAGTCCCGCAATCAGGGTAATCGGATCACCAATGATAGGCACCCAGCTCAGCAGTAAAGACCAGTAACCATATTTCTGATAGGTCTTTTGCGCCTTGAGCATCTTATCTGCTGAAACCGGGAACCACTTTTTATTTTTATAATGTTCAATCTTGAGACCCAGATACCAGTTCACACAAGACCCCAGAATATTGCCCAGACTGGCCACGGCAATTAACAGCACTGCATGCTGCTTGTTCTGCACTAAAAGCCCCAGCAAAACCGCTTCAGACTGTAAAGGTAGTAAGGTCGCTGCACCAAAGGCCGACAGAAACAGTAAAAATAGGCTCATTACAGCATTAATGGCTCAAGCCCATTTTTTTCTTGGCTTTACTGTATTCCCAACTGGACCAAACGACTGCCGTCACCATCGCCATGATCCGCGCCCACTTATACTGCTCATTGAGCGGTGCAATTGCAGCACGGAGAATCTGCTGATCTTTGGTATTTAGGGCAGCAATCACCTGATCGATATGCACAATTTCAGCAACATACAGCACTAAACATGCAGCAATGCCGAAAAGAATGCTCCAGTAAATTCGGGTATTACTTTCAACAATCTTGGTAAAGTTCAGAAGAAAATCGTTCATATATCCATCCAATAAAAAACCACCGTAAGGGTGGCTTTATTTGCTTAAGGCTATTTTAACATAAAGGCAGACGCTTAACTGACCTGTATTGCCAACGCTTTCTGAACCGCAGGACGAGCATTCAAACGATCGATATATTTGGAAACTTCAGGATAGTCTTCCAGAGTGATCTGCTGCCAGTCATGCCGTAATAACCAAGGGAAAATGGCCATATCTGCAATCGAGTATTCGCCAGCCACATACTCCTGCCCGACCAGCTGCTTATTCAACACCCCATATAAACGCTTGCTTTCATTGACATAGCGCTCTGTGGCATAAGCAATCCGCTCAGGTGCAAAACGGCTAAAGTGATGATTTTGCCCGAGCATCGGCCCCAAACCGCCCATTTGCCACATCAGCCACTGTTCGACCTGAATACGCTTCACTTCATCGGCTGGATAAAACAGACTTGTTTTGCGGCCCAGATATTGCAAGATCGCACCTGACTCAAAAATTGAAATGGCGCGGCCATGTGGCCCATCCTGATCAACAATTGCCGGGATTTTATTATTGGGAGAAATAGCCAGAAAATCGGACTGGAACTGGTCATTTTCCAGAATATTGATTGGAATAATTTGATATTCCAGCCCCATTTCTTCTAGAGCAATACTAATTTTATGGCCGTTGGGGGTGCCCCAATAATATAAATCGATCATTTTCTTCTAATACTCCCTGCACTTTTACTATGCGACGATGTACTCAACATAGAGGATTTAGAAAGAAACAACAAGTCTGCATTTTAAAATTATTTTTCAATAAATATCAAAATCTTATTAAAAATTTATATATTTTTTTCTTTTTGATCTTGAAAATTTCAGCTCCAAACACATATTTATTTCTGCATAAGGATTGCGTCAATCTTATGCGCTGTTGATGTCTGACATGACAGATCTTATTTTCTTGTTTTTATAACTTTGCTTTAGTGAGAAGGTTCTAATCATGAGTAACTTAAATCTTCATCCATTATTTCGTCGTAGTATTGGCTTTGATCGCTTGAATGACTTTATTGACTATGCCATGCAAAGCGATGCACCGAATTACCCACCGTATAATATCGAAAAGCGTGGTGAGAATAATTACCGCATCGTGGTGGCAACTGCGGGTTTTCGTCAGGAAGAACTCGACATTCGTCTGGAAAATAAGTTGCTGACCATCCTAGGCAAGCCTGAAAACCAGAGCAATGACAGTATTGAATTCCTGTACAAAGGCATTGCGCGACGTGCATTTAAATTGTCTTTACGCCTGGATGAATATATTGAGGTACAACAGGCAGACTATGAAAATGGTTTATTGATCATCGACTTGCAGCGCATTATTCCAGAAGAAAAATTGCCACGTCAAATCCCGATTGGCAATAAACTGCTCATTGCAAACGATGAAAAATCAGTGGAATAAGCTTGATTAAGTACGCAAAGGAAGGTCCGAAAGGGCCTTTCTTTTTGGCTACAGATTACCTAAGCTCATTAAGGCAATACGCTTTCTGATCATAAAAATAAACCATGAATGTGCCAGAAAACATCCTGTTTCATCAAGCTAGCCCGATCATGCGCGCTATGGGATATTTACTGTTTTGTTATCCGGTCGGAATATTCAGCATTTTTTATTTCAGCAGTGTGCGTAGCAATTCCAGTTTTTTCCAAGGACTATTATTTTTATGGCAGGAGTCTCCTGACTTTTATATTTATATTGGCGGCTTTCTTGGTCTTTCGCTGCTTATGCTGGGAACCAAACTCAAAATAACCTCACAAGCCATTTATTATACTTTGGCCGGTTTCCGCATCAGCCTGTGCTTAAAACGACATTCCGTACAGTATAGTTTTCTGAATCCGCGCTATGATTCTCTCAAAGCGCACCTCAAACGCTGGCTCTATAACATGCCAGCGCATGTGATTAGTCAACGCGATGGCACTTTGGATTTTAAATTGTGCCAGCCCGGTCTGATGAATCAAATTTTTCTTGGATTTTTCCGGATTCAGCTGTCGATGTTTTCCCGCCAGCAAGCTCAACAGATTATGTACGCCATACAAAGCGCCTGGAATTTTAAAGAATAAAAAAAGCCCTGCATATGCAGGGCTTTTTTCGCTTAATGAGTGCTTACTTTTTCTTTTTAGGACCAAGTAGCATACCCATTTGACGCCCTTCCATTTTCGGCATCTGCTCAACAGTACCGAATTCAGCCACGTCAGCTTCAATTTTTTGCAATTGAGCTAGACCCAACTGTTGGTGCGCCATTTCACGACCACGGAAACGAAGCGTGATTTTCACCTTGTTACCTTCTTCAAGGAACTTGATGATTGCACGTAGTTTTACGTTGTAATCACCAACATCAGTACCCGGGCGTAGCTTGATTTCTTTCACCTGGACTTGATGTTGTTTTTTCTTCGCTTCTTTCTGCTTTTGCTTAAGATCAAACAAATGCTTGTTGAAGTCCATAATCTTACATACTGGTGGCTCAGCGTTTGCTACGATCTCAACAAGATCAAGTTCAACACTTTCTGCTGCGCGTAGGGCGTCAGCTAAGCTTACAATCCCTTTTTGCTCACCATTTTCGTCGACAAGACGGACTTCTTTCGCACGAATTTCATCATTCAAGGCAGGACGGTTTGATTTGTTACCGCCCTGTTGATTACGGTCAGGCTGTTTAATCGCTGTTACTCCACAATGTACCGGCCGCGTTCGGCTACGGCTGCTTTTACTAGGTCAACGAAAGCATCGATTGACATAGTACCCAAATTTGTTCCTGAGCGGGTACGCACGTTTACGGTACCTTCCTCTACTTCACGGTCCCCAAGTACCAGTAAGTAAGGAATACGCTCTAATGTACGTTCACGAATCTTAAAGCCGATTTTCTCATTTCTCAAGTCAGAAATTGCACGGATACCGTTTTCTTTAAGTTTTGCGACGACTGACTCACATGCCTCAGCTTGAGAATCGGTAATGTTCATCACACACGCTTGCATTGGTGCCAACCAAGGTGGCATGAAGCCTGCGTAGTGTTCGATCAGTATACCAATAAAACGCTCGAAACTGCCAAGAATTGCACGATGTAACATTACTGGCTGATCGCGGTCATTATCTTCAGTGACATAAGACGCATCTAAACGTTCTGGCAAGTTAAAGTCACACTGGATGGTACCACACTGCCAGACACGACCTAAGCAGTCTTTCAAAGAGAATTCAATCTTCGGACCATAGAATGCACCTTCGCCTGGTTGAAGTTCCCACTCAAGACCTGCAGCATCCAAAGCATCTGCCAAAGATTTTTCTGCCATATCCCAAAGCTTGTCATCACCGACACGTTTTTCAGGACGCGTCGACAACTTCATTTGTACTTCTTCGAAGCCAAAGTCTTTGTATACATCCAGTGTCAATTTGATAAAGTCTGCAACTTCAGGACCAATCTGTTCTTTGGTACAGAAAATGTGCGCGTCATCTTGGGTAAAGCCACGTACACGCATAATGCCGTGCAATGAACCTGATGGTTCGTTACGGTGACATGAACCAAACTCAGCCAAGCGTACAGGAAGATCACGATAAGATTTTAAACCTTGGTTGAACACCTGTACGTGACAAGGACAGTTCATTGGCTTCACCGCATAGTTGCGGTTTTCAGAATGCGTGGTGAACATGTTGTCTGCATAGTTGGCAGCATGTCCTGATTTTTCCCACAGCGTAAAATCGACCACTTGGGGTGTGCGGATTTCTTCGTAGCCATTGTCTTGCTGAACTTTACGCATGTATTGTTCAAGCACTTGGTAAATGGTCCAGCCGTTCGGATGCCAGAACACCATACCCGGTGCTTCTTCTTGCATATGGAACAAATCAAGCGCTTTACCAATTTTACGGTGATCGCGTTTTTCTGCTTCTTCGATACGTTTTACATAGGCTGCAAGCTGTTTTTTGTCTGCCCACGCTGTACCGTAAATACGTTGTAGCTGTTCGTTTTTCGCATCACCGCGCCAGTAAGCACCCGAGATTTTAGTCAGCTTGAACGATTTTAAGAATTTGGTGTTGGGTACGTGCGGACCACGGCACATATCCAAATAATCTTGATGGTAGTACAAGCCCATTTGTGTTTCTTCAGGCATGTCTGCAATCAAACGCAATTTGTATTCTTCGCCACGCGCTGTAAATTCAGCAATCACTTCATCACGCGGCGTCATTTTTTTCACAACATCATAGTCTTGATCGATGAGCTTTTTCATACGCTCTTCAATCGCTGCCATGTCGTCTAAAGTAAACGGACGTGGCATCCAGATGTCATAGTAGAAACCTTCTTCAATGACCGGACCAATAACCATCTTCGCTTCTGGGAACAGTTGCTTCACTGCGTGACCGACCAAATGCGCGCAAGAATGGCGAATGATCTCGACACCGGCTTCGTCTTTCGGCGTAATAATTTGTAGTGTTGCATCTTCAGTGATGAGATCAGACGCATCCACTAAACGATCGTTAACACGACCCGCAACGGTATTTTTTGCAAGACCAGGACCAATGCTCAGAGCAACGTCCATCACAGATACGGCGTGATCAAACTGTTTTTGATCGCCATTTGGCAAAGTGATAATTGGCATAAGAAATCCTTAAGGAGTGATGCCCCGTACCATGGAGCATATCACCGCGAGATTATGATCGAGGCACAGCCTCAAAAGATAAAAACGGTGGATAAATAAAATCGATTCGAATTTTACACGGCTTGGCCGCATGATTAAACCTTTTCCCAATAAAAATAAGATTTACCATCAAATCTATGGCTGATCTTTAAAGGCTTAGGCTCATTTTTCAGTTCAAAATCTCGTTATTCCCGGAACGTCTGCCACTGGATAAACTTTCCCTCTACATAAACATACAGCTGGGCAAATTGTGGGATCAGCGCTTCACTTTGTGTCGGTCTTAAAAACACATAATCATCGACATGAATATCGCACTGCATGGGCACCTGAAGCATTTCCTGATTGCTGCTGCGGCCATACAATATATGCGGTCGGCTTTTTTCAGGATAAATATAATCTGCTCGCCAATAGCCTCCGTAAATAAATATGGCTTTATATTGATGTGGAAGATGATTCATCAGCTCCAGACCGGGAATCTGGCCACAAGGCAAAACTTTTAAAATGGGTGCGGCAATCCAGAGTGCACATTGCAGTTCAGCCAGATTCGCCAAATCAAAATCGCCTGGCTTGAGCAGCATCGAGCCAAAAGCCAGATCATTACAGACACTGTGCTGACAATGCTGCATAAAGGTCGGACTGCCACCGCCGTTAAAACGCAGACCTGCATGCCATAAATCTGGGAATTGCTGCTGCAAAATAGTTTTGTATTGTTGATACATCTGCTGCGATTGCTGATAACTTTTTTCAGGACTTTTCAGAATTTTTGGTAATTTGGCGACATGTGCATCATAGCCCATTAGACCCGAGAATTTGATATAAGCCGCGTTGTCCTGAATCAGCTCCATTAAGGCTATAAATTGCTGCTGCGTTTGTACGCCGCCACGATGCAGCCCTACATCAATTTCAATATTGACATTCAGGCAGGTATTCAAGCTTTGCGCGAGTTGCAGATATTGTTTTAATCGTTCCACATCATCAATTAGCCATTGAATAATTACTTGATCATTGGCTTTATTTTGATCAGACAAAGTTTGATAAAAATGTTTGACTGCCTGAATCGGCATCGGTTTACCCAACAAGATATCGGCTTGCTGAAATGTCCCTATAATCTCCAGCAGATGCGGCAGATGAAAGACCATAAAGCGCTGGGTATTTAGTTTTTCACTGGCCAGTTTGAGTAGCTGAATGCTGGCTAAAGACTTCACTACCAGACGTGGTTTTAACTTCGCAGGCAATTTCGACTGCATAACCTCCAGATTATGTCGATATTGCGCCAAATCCAGAATCAGTTGCGGTGTGCCAGTGCCCTGCTGTTTTAAATCCTGTGTTAACTGCTGAAAATAATTTGATTGCATCGCCCTCTCCTCATTTCCCAGATAAAAACAATTCTTTTAAATATGGATTCAGCCATTTTTGCTGTGGATCCAATTGCTGACGTAGCACCATGAAATTATCCCATTTCGGGTAGAGTTCGCGCAGTGAGGCTGCGCTCATACTATGTAACTTGCCCCAATGCGGTCGTCCCTGATATTTCTGTAAAATCGGCTCGACCAGATCAAAAATCGCATGATAATCCTGTTTATAGAACTGATGAATGGAAATGGAAACTGAATCGCGCTGATAAAAAGGACTCAGCCAGATCTCATCGCCTTTGACATAACGGAACTCGATCGGGAAAAACATCGGCACCTTATGCTTCCTTAAAGTCGCTAAAACCTCTTCCAGACATTGCAAACCTTGCTCAACCGGAATCTGATATTCCATTTCATTAAATCTGGTATTGCGCGGGGTGGGGAAAATGCGATGCGACCAATCGACATAGCAGGTCGGTTTGGCAAATACACCGAGCAGTTTTTGCAGATAGGGATTTGTCTTTGGGAAGAGTCGCGTCAATTCCGAACATAGGGTCAGCAAAGCATCTTCCGAAGGCCAGCTCTCTTGTCTCGACTGAATGTCATCTTCTGTTTCATCCAGAGTTTTCAGCATCACTTGATCGGCATGTAAAAAAGCCCAAAACTCAATATGTCGGTGCTGATGTTTCCATTGACCAATATGGGTAAATATGTCTTTTAATGAACAGAGCTGGATCTGTTCTTTTAGTTTATATCGTGGTCGATTTTGCAGGGTTATTTGGGTCAATATGCCCAAGCTGCCCAATGCCACCCGTCCAGCCTGAAATATCTCAGCATTCTGCTCACGATGACATTGCAACAGCTCTCCATCCGCGGTCAGTAATTCAAAGCCTTCCACGAAAGCAGAGATGCAAGGTAAATCGATGCCCGTGCCATGCGTTCCGGTAGAAATCGCTCCGGCCAGACTTTGCTGGTCTATATCGCCCTGATTGATTAAGGCCTGATTGATCGGTACCAGATCTTTCCCCAAATCATATAAACGCGTCCCGGCCCGCACGGTGCATTGGGTTTTCTCTTGATCAAAGGCAACGATACCTTTTAACAAATCGAGATTAAGCAACACCTCATTTGTTTTAGCCAATGGGCTAAATGAATGTCCTGCACCCACTGCACGAATGTGTGCATGGGTCTTCACTAAACTTTGTAATTCACTGATCTGGCTGGGCTGAACAATCCGAGCGGCACTGAACTGGCTCCCCGACCAGTTTCGCCAGACGTCATTCGCCTGTTGTATTTTCATTATTCTTCCTGGGCTCATATTATTTTAATGGCTGAACTAGAGTAAAATACCTAAAAAATCAAACTTGGGAACCCATGCGTTCAAAAGATTTAAGTAGGGTTAAATATTTTTATTAATATTCAAATACTTAAAATTTGTAAAATCGTACTCGACTAAAGCATAAATGCAAGATTTCTGAGAAATACATATCTTTTCAACAGGATATGAAAATAAATATAGAACGGAGTTTTACAATGGTTAGCGCATATGATGAATTACCGCGTACCCCCGCGAATTTTGTAGCCTTATCACCTTTACGCTATCTTGATCGTGCAGCTTATATCTATCCAAACCAGAACGCGATTATTCACGGTAAGCGTCGTATTACCTGGCGTGAGAAATACAACCGTTGTCGTCAGTTTGCCAACCAACTCCAAAAATTAGGCATCGGTAAAAATGATACCGTGTCTGTCCTGCTGCCTAACGTCCCTGCCATGATCGAAGCGCATTTTGCTGTACCAATGGCAGGTGCCGTCCTGAATACCTTAAATACCCGTCTGGATGCCAAGACCCTTGCTTTCATGCTGGAACATGCTGAGAGCAAAGTATTATTGGTTGATCCTGAATTTACTGCACTTGCGACTGAAGCACTCGCTCTAGTTTCACAAGACATTTATGTCATTGATGTGGCTGATGCAGAGTTTGAAGGTGAAGACCAGCGTATTGGCCAAATCGAATATGAAGACTGGATTGCGCAAGGCGATGCAAACTTTGAATGGCATTTACCTCAAGATGAATGGGATGCCATCAGCTTAAGTTACACTTCTGGGACCACCGGCAACCCGAAAGGCGTGGTCTATCATCATCGTGGTGCCTACATTAACGCAGCCAGTAATATTATTGCCTGTGGCATGACACCACGTGCCACCTATTTATGGACACTGCCGCTATTCCACTGTAATGGCTGGTGCTTTGCCTGGACCATG
The DNA here is from genome assembly GCF_049896445.1 of Acinetobacter sp. TWP2-2-3. Classification (GTDB taxonomy): domain Bacteria; phylum Pseudomonadota; class Gammaproteobacteria; order Pseudomonadales; family Moraxellaceae; genus Acinetobacter. Next base: position 306,933 of record NZ_JAFCUI010000003.1, on the reverse strand, counting down.
GCGGCCAACGGTGGAACCAACGTTTGCTTGCGTAAAGTTGATGCTGAACTGATCTTTAAACTGATTGCTGAACATAAAGTCGATTACTTCTGCGGTGCACCAATTGTCTTGTCAATGCTGATTAACGCACCTGAAGAGAAAAAGACCAAAATTGATCATCGTGTCGAAGTGATGGTGGCGGGTGCCGCACCTCCAGCAGCAATTATTGAAGGCATGCGCAATATCGGTATTAACGTAACGCATGTTTACGGCTTGACTGAAACCTATGGCCCTTCTGCACTCTGCGCTTCACAGGCAGGCTGGAGCGATCTGTCTATTCAGGAACAGGCACAGTTGCACTCCCGTCAAGGCGTCCCGTATCCATTGCAAGATGGCATGAAAGTGCTTGATCCGGATACCATGCAGGAAGTGCCACATGATGGTCAGACCATGGGTGAAATCATGTTCCGTGGCAATATCGTGATGAAAGGTTATCTGAAAAATCCTGAGGCGACAGCAGAAGCCTTTGCCGGTGGCTGGTTCCATACGGGAGATTTGGCGGTATGCCAACCGGATGGCTATGCCAAAATTACCGACCGTTCCAAAGATGTGATTATTTCTGGCGGAGAAAATATTTCATCGCTTGAAGTGGAAGAAGTACTGTATCAGCATCCGGCGGTGCTGACTGCAGCGGTAGTCGCCAAGCCTGATTCACGCTGGCAGGAAGTTCCTTGTGCCTTTATTGAGCTCAAAGAAGGCACCAAGGCCACTGAAGAAGAAATTATGGAATTTTGCCGTGAACATCTGGCCCGCTTTAAAGTGCCTAAGGATGTGGTGATTACCGAAATTCCAAAAACCTCGACCGGTAAATTGCAGAAATTTGTTTTACGCGAATGGGCCAAAGAGCGCGCGCAAGGTGAATTTTCTTAATTCCATACAGGCATGTTTTTTCAAAATCTACTCAATAAAAAATCGTGCTAATTTTTATTAGCACGATTTTTTAACTTATCCTTTTGTGAGATTTAACCTCATCCAACCCTCTCCTATAAGGAGAGGACTTTAAGGAGCTTACATCTCTACCATTTCCACGCCATCAATACGGGCAACGGTCATCAAGTCCTTATCACCACGACCTGAAACCGTCGCAATAATAATTTGATCCTTGTCCATGGTCGGTGCAAGTTTAGTGACATAAGCCATAGCATGTGCGCTTTCTAACGCCGGAATAATGCCTTCAATCTTGGTCAAGTCGCGGAAACCTTGTAAAGCTTCCTGATCATTGATCGGTACGTATTTAACACGGGCCATATCTTTCAGGAAGCTATGTTCCGGACCCACACCCGGATAATCCAGACCTGCAGAAATTGAATGGGTTTCGATGATCTGGCCTTGTGCATCCGACATCAGGTAAGTTCGGTTACCATGCAGGACACCGACATGACCGGCATTCAACGGCGCAGAGTGCTTGCCTGATTCAATCCCATGACCTGCTGCTTCAACGCCGTACATTTTCACGTCTTGGTCATTCAGGAATGGATAGAACAAGCCCATGGCATTGGATCCACCACCGACACATGCTACCAGTGCATCTGGCAGACGGCCAGCCTGTTCCAGAATCTGACGGCGTGCTTCACGACCAATGATCGACTGGAAATCACGAACCAACTGTGGATATGGGTGTGGACCTGCCACAGTACCAATCACATAATAGGTTGAATCAACATTGGTCACCCAATCACGCATGGCTTCATTCATGGCATCTTTTAAGGTTTTAGAGCCACTTTCTACCGGCACAACCGTCGCACCTAATAAACGCATACGGTAGACGTTCATCGCCTGACGTTTTACATCGTCTGCGCCCATAAATACTACGCATTCAAGACCTAAACGTGCTGCAATCGTTGCCGTTGCTACACCGTGCTGGCCTGCCCCTGTTTCGGCAATAATACGTTTCTTGCCGGAAAGCTTCGCCAGCAAGGCCTGACCGATTGTATTATTCACTTTGTGCGAACCGGTATGGTTCAGGTCTTCACGTTTCAGGTAAATCTGTGCGCCACCCAACTCTTTCGACCATCGCTCAGCATGATATAAGGGACTCGGACGACCGACGTAAAACGCCATGTCACGGTCAAATTCTGCCAAAAACTGCGCATCATCTTTCATACGGAAATAGAGCTTTTCCAAGTCTTCTAAAGCCGCCATAAGTGTTTCTGACACAAAACGTCCGCCATGAATACCGAAATGCCCGCGTTCATCCGGGAATTGGGTATAGTCAACTGCCTGACTGTTCTGGCTAGTACTTTGCTGATCCACGATGGACTCCTTGCATAAAGCGTTCTATGAGTTGTTGGTCTTTAATACCTTTTGCGGACTCGACACCGCCACTCACATCCACGGCATACGCCTGTGTGGTGAGAATTGCCTGTTCGATATTGTCAGGATTTAAACCGCCTGCCAAGATCAAGGGAATATTGAGTTTGGGAAAGGTGTCCCAATCGAAGCTGTGCCCTGTGCCGCCTTTCAGTTCAGGATGCCATGCGTCTAACAGCACTGCACTTGCGCCGGCATCTTGATAACCTTGAATTTCTGCGACTACATCCAGATCAGGTTTCACCTGAATGGCCTTATACCAGCGGCGTCCGACCTGCTGGGCGATAGCCTGACACTGTTCAGGTGTTTCATCGCCATGAAATTGTAAAATATCCAGCGGTATTTTATTTAAAATCGCCTGGATTTCATCTGCGTGACTATTCACAAATAAACCCACCGCCTGTACATAAGCTGGAACCGACTGAATCAGGATTTCAGCCTGCTCTAAAGTGACATGCCGCGGACTCGGTGGATAAAATACAAATCCTATCGCGTCACAGCCAGCATTGGCTACGGCATGTACATCTTCAACTCGGGTGATTCCACAAATTTTGGCACGGGTTCGCATATTATGTTGGCTCTAGATCTACCAATGTATTGAACAATCTGTAAGATTGGGGCAAATCATTGTAATGCAATTTTTCTGACTTGCGTAAAAGTTCATCCGGATTATTCTCTATGCAGATTGTATATAACTCATACTGACTTTATACTGCGCTCACTTTGCAGCAAGTCCAAGCCTTCAGGCTTTAGGGAAGCTGGTGTAAATCCAGCACTGCCCCCGCAACGGTAAAAAATGAAACGTCTATCAATTTAAACTCTTCGGTTTACACCACTGCATCTTGATGTGGGAAGGTGGATATACAGCAAAGTCGCTGCTTTGCACATTTAAGTCCGGAAACCTGCTTGTTGTGTTCTATAACTCAATCATTCACGGGGAAGTGAATGTAGGGAGCTTTAACATGTCACTTCATTGTCAACCTACTGCCTTGGTAGGTGCGATCGCACTTGCGTTGGGGACCACTTCATCTGTTTTTGCTAACGAGCAAAAAGTTGCGAAAGCATCTTTAGATACCATTGTGGTTACAGCAACTCGTTCTGCAGAAAACATTGAAAATGTCCCTGCTCGAATTTCAGTAATTGATCAGAAGACTATTGAATCAAATCCTATTTTAAACATCTCTGAATTAATTCAGCGTGATCCATCCATATATATCAAACAAAGCGGTGGTTTTGGACAAGTTTCTGAAATTAGACTTCGTGGTACAAACGCTGTTCATACTTTAGTGCTTAAAGATGGAGCACGTTTAAACAGTCAAAATAATTATGGTCCTTTATACCCTTCTTTTTTAGATACAACAGATGTTCAACAAGTGGAGATTTTAAAAGGTCCTGCCTCTGTTCAATATGGCAGTGATGCTATTGGTGGAGTTGTCCAACTTCTCTCTAAGAAACCTGAAAAAACTGGTGCTGAAATTACTAGTATTTATGGAGAGAATCAAACCTATAAAGCTATTGCAAAAGCTAATTTAGTTGCTAATAACGGATTTTATGCACAAGTTAGTGGCCAACAGTTAGAAACTGATGGTACCCGTATTTATGAAAATTTACCGACTAATGATCTTGGCAGTTTTGACCAACAAGGATATAGTGCAAAACTTGGTTATATTAAAGAAGAATTGCTAAATAGCTCCATCTCTATCAGTGAAAATAAAGGTACTAGTATCTTTAGCAGTAATTACAATACAACAACCTCACCACGTGAGTTTAAAAACCGTATCATTAATGCCAAACTAAGTTACCACGTTTCGCCAAATATAATTTTAGGTACTCATCTAGCAAATGTTCAAGACAAACAAAATGTCATTGATTACGGTGACCATTATAATACTGAAAATAATGAAGCAGATTTAAACCTCAAGTGGAAGTTTAATAAGTACCAAAACATTTTAATCGGTGCAACTTATAACGATGCTAACTATAAAACTAATAGCATCCTAGCAAATGATCAAAGCGTAGAAAGTAAAGGTTACTATGCACAACACCAATTTAAGAATAACCTTCTAGATACTCAACTTGGAGTCCGTTTAGAAGATAATGAACGATTTGGTACACATACCGTTGGACAAGGTGCCATTCGCTATCACTTTCTACCAAATGCTAGTATCTATACAAATATTGGTACAGCATTCCGCGCCCCTAGTCTAAATGAGCTCTATACAAAATGGGGAGGTAATACTGATCTGACTCCAGAAAAAAGTACCTCATACGAGCTTGGTTTAGACTATAAACTAACAGATAATCTGAGCACTCAAGTTTCTGCTTATCACACCAAGATTAAAGATCTAATCGGTTATGGTGACTCTCAAAATGAAAATATTGCAGTTGCCAAGATAAAAGGTGGAGAAGCAAGTATTAAATGGGCTCAAGATGACCTTTTTGTATCCACTGCTTATGCTTATGCAAAAACTGAGAACAAAGAGAATGGTAAAGAGCTTGCTTATCGTCCTAAGCAGTCACTAACTCTTACTACAGGTCTTGAAAATGACAAGTATGGAATAAGTGCATCTCTTATCGCTCGGTCAAAGTCATATACAAACAATAGTAATTCAGAGCAAATTTCAGGTTATGCAACTGTGGACTTAAATGCTTATTTAAATCTAACGCCACAAGTGAAATTATTTACGAATATTCAAAATATTGGTGATGTTGAATATCGAACTGAACAATATGGCAATAAAGATTGGTACATCAACGGTGGCCGTCTCGCTTCTGCCGGCGTGACCTTTAAATACTAAGCTCTAAACAGCAAAAAACTTTAAAACAGCGCAGTTTATGGATAATGTTATGACCGACATTATCCTTTTTTATTATCTTCATTAAAAATTCAAGGAACACATATGGGCCACCGTTTAAGTAAAATCTACACCCGCACAGGCGATTCGGGTACTACAGGGCTTGGTGATGGCTCACGCGTTGCCAAAGATGACTTGCGTATTACCGCGCTGGGTGATGTCGATGAACTGAATGCCGTGATTGGCGTATTACGTGCACAAATTTCAGCAAGCACTATTAAAGATCAAGCCGCTTGGGATAAATCTTTAAGCCTGATTCAGCACTGGCTATTTGATCTGGGCGGCGAAGTCTGCATTCCGGGTTTTAATCTGGTGCAACCGGTATCGATTGAGTTTTTGGAAAATGATATCGACCGAATGAATGCGGCCTTACCAATGCTCAAAGACTTTATTTTGCCTACCGGAACGCTGGTGTGTAGCTTTGCCCATCAGGCCCGCGCTGTTTGCCGTCGTGCAGAACGCAGCGTCATGTCGGTACATCACCGTGACCAAAATATTCAGGCAGCGTCACTGCAACTACTTAATCGTTTATCGGACTGGTTATTTGTAGCATCACGTACCCTGCAACGTGCTGAGGGCGGTTCCGAAGTGCTGTGGCAAAAAAATATCAATGACAGCATCGAAAAGTAAAATTATGTTTCAAGTTGCTATCTAAAAATACACGTCAGATGTCTCTTGATTTTACAGAACATCTGACGAAAATAGAAAGTGTCACTCTTCTGTCACGTAGCCCTCGCAAAATGAACTTAACTTTCCCACTCATGAGCATCTTATGCGCATAATTGGTCATCGTGGTGCACGTGGCGAAGCCCCTGAAAATACCTTGGGCGGTTTTCAATATATTCAGGAGATTGGCATTCGCGCCGTTGAGTTTGATGTCCGTCAGCTCAAAGACAATGCCTTAATCATCATGCATGATGACGACTTTGTGCGTACCACCGGTTTGCAGAAGCATCTATACGAGTGTAACCGTCAAGATCTTACCCAATATAATCACGCAGTGGCCTGGTCAGAATGGAATAAAATCGAAGCGACCCCATTGCTCGATCAAACCTTAAATGTCATTCGAAATTTTGAGCATATTGAAGTCGAAATTAAAAGCGTAGCATCTGAAGAAGCAGCTGAAAAAATCGCGTTTGAAGTCGAAAAGCAGTTACAAGGCTATGAGCAGGCAGCCATTATTACCAGCTTTGATGCCAAAATTCTGGATGCATTTAAACAGCAAAACTCACGTTTAAAACGCGGTTTATTGATTGAAACCGATGTCAAACATCAAGCCATTGATCAGGCGCTGGAACTTGGATGCTGTCATATTGGCTGGATGGATGAACTGGCCAGTAAAGACCTGATTCAAGCCACGCAGGCTGCCGAGTTGAATATCAGTGTCTGGACGGTCAATGATGTCACCCGTGCCAAACAGCTGCGAGACTGGGGCATTCAGGGGGTGATTACCGATTATCCAAAATTGATGCTACAACAACTCTAAATAATCTCTCTTAGCCTTGATTGATCTAGGTATTTCTTGATCCAGTTCATTTCGAAAATGTAATAATGAAAGTGTGAATCTTCCTTAATCAGATTTTATTTGAAAGTGAAATTAAGTTGCCCAACCTCTATATTCTGCAAATTTCCTGATAATATTGTAGAAATTATGAACAACTATTTTCCTCTGATTCATTCGGTTTCCATTTTCTGAAAGAGTGATAATCCTCAGTCACTTAGTCGGAAATCAGAACCCGTCTACGCTCGCAAAATGGTCACTTCTGCCCTACTTATTCTGTTACCGACAAGTACAATACAACCGTACAATAATGCTAGTGATGCCTTAGGGCACATGCTAATATGGACAAGATAGGCTGCTGTTAAAACCAACAGTAGTTTCTGCTTTTTGTTATACCTTCCGAGGTTCTAGGAGTGCTGTTGGAGATGAATGCTCCCTTACCCAAAGCCCCCATCAACTGGATTGCTGTGTTTGCATTGGTATTTTTACCGATCGTAGCCCTGATTGCGATTCCGTTGTATGCGTATCACCATGATTTTAGCGCTGCCGCTTGGATCAGTATGTTTGTTTTACTGGGCGTAAGCAGCCTCGGCATTACAGCAGGATACCATCGCCTGTGGGCACATCGTGCTTATGAAGCCACTTTACCATTAAAAATCATCTTGATGATTATGGGTACATTTGCTGTACAGAATAGTATTTTATTCTGGGCATCTGGTCACCGTACCCATCACCGTCATGTCGATGATGTTGATCAAGACCCGTACTCGATCAATAAAGGCTTCTGGTATGCACATATTGGCTGGATGTTACGTGATTATCCATCTGGTGCTGCCAACTATAAAAATGCGCCAGATCTATTAAAAGATAAAGTGGTGATGTTTCAGGACAAATACTACGTTCCTTTAGTGATTACTGTTCATGCTGCGATTTTATTGCCAATTGGCTGGGCAGTCGGCGATGTCTGGGGCGTGTTGCTGTTGGGTGGATTAATGCGTTTAATCCTGAGCCATCATGTGACCTTCTTCATTAACTCACTTTGCCACATGTGGGGAAATCGTCCTTATACCGATGAAAATACTGCACGTGACAACTTCGTACTCGCGGTTGCAACTTGGGGTGAGGGTTATCATAACTATCACCACATTTTCCAATACGATTACCGTAACGGCGTAAAATGGTGGCAATACGATCCAACTAAATGGTTGATCTGGACTTGTTCTAAACTTGGTTTAGCTAAAAACTTGCGCCGCATTCCTAGCTTTAATATCAAAAAAGCGGAATTGGCAATGAAGTTTAAATATGCTGAACAGGATCTTGCGGTATATGGCCATGATGTTTCTGAAGATATCTCGGCGGTAAAAACCAAGATCGCACAGGAATATGATGCATTTACCCAAACTTTAAATGACTGGGCGAAGCTGAAAGAACAGGAAATTCAGGTCAAGAAAGCATCGATGGCTGAAAAAATCCATCAGATGGATGACAAGCTGAAAGTTGAATTCCAGCTGGTTGAACAGCGTCTTTCTCATCATCGTCAAACCTTGAATCTACTGGTTCGTAATTTGAAAAAATCTGCAGTTTCTCAATAAAAGCTGTTGAACACTAAAGCCCCGATTGGGGCTTTTTTTATGTCCGAAAGATAACGTGAACTCTCGCTTATACAACAGTTTTATACAGCTATCTTTGTTATAGTAAATTTATTCCAATCCTGTACTGATGCCATGTATTTTAACTCTCGCTATCAAACACTGCCCGCCCGCCTCTATCACCATCAAGTTCCGCTGCCGTTAAAAGGTGCGAAAGCCGGACATTTTAATGCAGCTTTAGCAGAGCAATTGCAATGGTCGGATGAAGACAAGGCGCAATGGGTCGAGATTTGTAGTGGTCAGAAAGTTTTTACTGAATTTGAACCCTTGGCTATGGTCTATGCAGGTCATCAGTTTGGACAATGGGCAGGACAGTTGGGAGATGGTCGCGGGTTGTTGATTGCGCAAATTCTGGATAAAAATAATCAGACCATTGACCTGCATTTAAAAGGTGCTGGTGCAACCCCTTATTCACGCATGGGCGATGGTCGTGCAGTACTGCGTTCAGTCATTCGTGAGTATCTGGCAGGTCATGCCTTAAATGCTTTAGGTGTAGCATCCAGTAATGCAGTTGGTTTTACTTCATCAATCCAAGGTATTCAGCGTGAGAAGCTAGAGCCGGGCGCGATGATGTTGCGTACTTCAGACTGTCATATCCGTTTCGGCCATTTTGAATGGATCAATCAGTATCAGCCAGATCTACTAGCTGAATTTACCCAGAAATGTATCGAATGGCATTATCCAGAATGCCTGCAAGCCGAACAGCCGATTCTGAGCTTTGCCACAAAAGTTATTCAGCGCACTGCGGTGATGATTGCCAAATGGCAACGGGTTGGTTTTGCACATGGCGTGATGAATACTGACAACCTGAATATTACCGGTTCAACTTTGGACTTTGGTCCTTATGGCTTTATGGAGCGCTTCCGTCCGAACTGGATCAATAACCACTCGGATTATCAAGGGCGTTATACCTATCAGCAGCAGCCAAGTATCGGACACTGGAATTTGTGGCAATGGTTAAACAATCTGGTGCCGCTCTGCCCTACAGATTATGACAAAGAACAATGGAAACAGGATTTAGCAGCGTGTCTGGAGCACTATGAGCCAACATTTTTAGAGCATTATAAACATGGTTTAAACCAGAAAATGGGCTTGCCAAGTTTCCATAAAGACAGTTTTGACTGCGCAATGGCCTTTCTGCGCATTTTACAGAGTGAACAACTGGACTACACCCAAAGTTTTATCCGTATGCAAAATAAAGACTATGAAGCCCTTAAAGATGATTGTCTGGATCGTCGTCAGTTTGAAGCATTTTTGACACAATATGAAAGCATTCGAGAACAACAGGATATTGAAGAGTTAGACGCCGCCATGCACTTGATCAATCCACATTATATTATACGTAATCATATGGCACAGAAAGCCATTGAACTGGCAGAGCGGGATGATTTTTCTGAAGTAGGTCGTCTGTTTAAATTACTCAGTCAGCCTTATCTAAAACAGCCAGATTTGGAACAGCCTGAAGATTTAGCACCATTACCAAGTGATGTGCCTGAAGTCATGGTGAGTTGTTCGTCTTAATTTATTCACATCCAAAATAAAAACTGTGGATAATTTAAGCATTATCCACAGTTTTATGATGAGCTATCCATAACTTATGACCCTACACATTGTTGCTTCATCGACTGCATTAAAACTGCCGGAAGTCACTGTCACTCAGCCTTTTGGTGAAGGTTGTGATGTATTTAAAGTCATGGATAAAGTCTTTATGCTGACTTTTCATTTGCAAGGAAAAGCTGCGATTAATTTAAAAGTCGAGCCTGAGCATGGTGCAATGCTGCGGGATATTTATCCTTATATTCATACGGGCTGGCATATGAATAAACAGCATTGGATTTCAGTTTACGAGGATGAAGATCTGGATGAATCTTTGATTAAAGATTTGGTGCTGAATTCTTATAAGCTGGTGGTGGCAAAATTGAAGAAAGTAGATCAGCAAAGAATTAAATTATTTAGGAGCATTTAAGCTGTACTAGAAGAAGCTGATCATATATTTTTAAACTAAGGCTAGAATTTTAAATTAAATAACTATGAAAACTCGCAAAGTATTAGCTTCGCCTATAAAAACTGATCGTCTAAATTTACGTAAATTTCAGACTGGGGATGAAAATTCTCTCTTTACTGAATATTTCGGAGACTGGGAAGCGAGCAAATACCTCCAGAGAATGCCACATAAAAATATATGTCAGACAAAAAACATGTTGGAAAATTGGTGTGGGGTCAACTGGGAAGACCCAGATAAAAATTTTGCCTGGATTGTCAGCGACCAGAAAACCGATTTGGCTCTGGGAATTGTATTGTTTTTTAATAAAGAGAATTGTGGGGAAATCCACTTTGGGCTAGGAAAAAAATTTCAAGGACAAGGGTTCATGCAAGAGTCACTAAAAGCTGTACTTACTTATTTAAAAGATAATAGCACTCTTGAAAGAATTGAGACTTTTTATGATGCAGAACATACCAGATCAAAAAACGTCCTGATTAAATCAGGTTTCACCCAAACAGGCATTTTAAAAAATTGGGCAAGATTTCCTTTAATCTGTGAGGATACTAGAGACTGCATTCATTATTATATTGAAATAAATTAAAATATTGATAGCCAACAGTTTTTCGCCCTCGATCAGAATAAATTCTTAACCATCCAAACCATAGGTTTCAGAACCCTCTAAAATGATCCAGGAGGCATTATACAAGTGTACTGTTCTTTTCATAAAATCAAAAAAAATAATGCTTTATAAAGAAAGCGAATAAGTTCTCACCTATTCGCTTCTCTTAAACATTAAAAACTTAATCAGTCTTCAGGATATTCAAAACGGTAACCGACCCCATACACCGCCTGAATCCACTCATGACGGTTGCCGGTTTCAGCCGCATCTGAAATCTTACGGCGTAAATTCTTGATATGACTGTCAATGACACGGTCAGCCACATCAAAACTGTCCGGATTAATATGATCCAGCAATTGCGCACGTGAATAGACCTGTCCGACATGTTCCAGGAATAACTCCAGTAAACGGAATTCGGTCGGCGTTAAATTCAAGGCTTTTTGTTGATACCAGATGCGCTGTTGTGATTTGTCCATACGGAATAAATCATTGCTTTCCGGTTCTGATTTACGATCCAGACGACGTAACACAGCCTGTACACGCGCGACCAGTTCTTTCGGACTAAATGGTTTACAGAGATAATCATCTGCACCCATATTCAGACCCAACACACGGTCAATTTCTTCAGTACGTGCAGTCACCATAATAATCGGTAAATCCGACTGTTCACGTACCTTACGGCAAATGGTCAGGCCGTCCATACGCGGCACCATCAAGTCCAGAATCATCAGACTCGGTTTACGCTGGGTAAAACTGTTATATGCTTCCTGCCCATCATGAAACATACTGACCTCAAAACCAGCAGCTTCCAGATAGTCTCGCACCAACTGTGCAAGTTCGATTTCATCTTCAACCAGCATGACATGTTTCATCAATATATTTCCTTTATGGTTTCACTTGTTTAGGAAAGCTCAGCTTGCATCGTAAACCACCCAGTGGTGAATGTGCAAAGCTTAAGCTGCCGCCCAGCGCCTGTGTAATTTTACATGATAATGCCAAACCCAGTCCGGTTCCGCCAGTCGCCCGGGTACGAGAATCATCGACACGGTAGAAACGCTCACCAATACGCGTCAGTTGTTCATCAGTCAGACCAAACGGACTATCATCGACATATAAGGTCCATTCTTTATCATCCTGTGTGGTATGAATATGCACCTGCCCGCCTGCTTCAGTATAGCGAATACTGTTACTCAGCAAGTTCGCCACAATCTGTTTAAAACGATCTAGATCCAGATTTAAATCAGTTCCTTCGCCATCTGCAGTAACCACTAATTCAGCCTGTTCAAAGTTCGGCTGGAAGTTAATGAGTTCCTGCTGCACAACCTCCCACGGATTCACCGTCGAGAAATAGAATTGCAATTGCTGGGCATCGACCTGTGCCAATGCGGCCAGATCTTGGGTCAGTTTTTTCAGACTGTTCACCTGAGCCAGCATGGAAGCAAAATGTTCAGGCGTTGGTTTACGGATTCCGTCCTGCATCGCTTCAATCTGTGCCTGTAAGACTGCTAGTGGCGTTTTTAACTCATGTGAGGTATCTGCCACCCACTGACGGCGTGAGGTTTCATGCTGATCCAGAATCACCGCCAATGCATTTAATTCATTGGATAAATCACCTAATTCATCATTCCGGTTCACTTTAACCTGATATTGATAATTTCCCTGAGTCAAGGCACGTGTGCCATTGAGCAGCCGTTGAATCGGCTTTTTGAAATAAGTCGCCAATAACAGGGACGCAATCAGACTCGCCAAAATACTGAGTGCATAAACCAGAAATAAATAACGCTTCTGGTTACTAAAGAAATTGATACTTAAGGCATCATCCTGATCCAGAACCGGTTTTAAGCCCAAATAGCCGACAATCTGGTTATTCACCATAATTGGGCGATAAGAGACCTGCTCATCCGAAGCCTCACCGACCACAAAACGACGCTTGGCATCATACAGAGAAAGACGTGAACTGAGACCAAGACGATCCGGCATCTGGATAAACTGTTTCTTGCCGGTCGGCTGCTGTGCTGGCTGTTCCCCATTCTTGCGATCAGCCCTAAACAGATTCTGATTGGAGCTGAGCGGGAATTTCAAGCCTTCAAAGGGCTGAAACTGTGAAGGCAAATTAGATGCCAGCACACGTAATTCTTCTTCATTGACCTGACGTTGTGGCAGCGCCGGATCTACCATACTGGGTGCGACCTGAGCCAGAGTCTGTTCCTGAAAATAACGCTGCTGCAAGGCAATATCATACTGACGGCGCAGCCACCAGCGTGATAATCGGTCATAATCATCTGGTGCGGCTTCACCTTCCATCTGGAGAATCTGTGCCTGAATCGCGTTGCCCCAGTCCTGATAGACCGCATAGACATCTGCCAGATTTTCAATCACATAATCTAGCTTCTGCATTTCGACATCGGCGACATAACGGGCGAAATTACGCTGCATATTCAGATGCAATACACCCAGGCTCACTGTGGTAATGACCAACGTGGTCAACAGCACGGTCAAAAATAGACGTAATGCAATGGGAATACGGCGAATGTTCAAAACTAAAATCTCAATTTTTCTTCTATATTCATTATTGTAGCGAACACCGCAGCAAAAAACTCTTCATTGTTTCTTCATCTTTATTGTTTAATCTTTATCTGACATAGAATCAGCTTCTTGACGGGGATAAATACAATGCAAACCATGACAAAAATAGCTTTAATCAGTGCAAGTGTTTTATCAATGGGTGCGTTGACTGCCTGTCAATCCACCAGCAATGTGCCAAGCAATGATCATCCCCACATGATGAAACATCATGAAGGCAAAAAACAGCATCTAACTCCCGAACAGCGTGAGCAGTTTAAGGCAAAGCGTGCAGAACGCATGCAGTTTGCCAAACAGCTTCAACAGGCCTGCGACAATAAAGCTGTGGGCTCGGCCGTTCAAATCAAGACTGGCGATAAAACCATAGACGGCACCTGCAAGATGGTCTTTAAAGCAGATCGTAAAGAGATGAAAAGCCATCGCGACATGAAAGCTGAGCATCGTCCAATGCGTGCTGATATGCGTAGAGGCATGATGCACGGTGAAGTCTTGACGGATGCCAAACGTGCAGAATTGACTAAACAGTTTGATCAGCGCCTCGCTCAACATCAGGCACATCAACGAGCCATGCTGCAAGCCTGTCAAGGCAAAAAAGACGGGACTGCTGCACAGATCAAGATGAGCGAACAAACTATCAATGGCAAATGTCATGTCCGTTTCCAGCCCACAGCCTCTACCTATTAATGCATAGGAATCAAGGCTTCACGACTAGCACCTTCGGGTGCTTTTTTATTGCGTGCTCTTTCATGCATACAGTTGACTATTCGTTTCCTGCAGAATATGGCTAAAGTCTTTATACTCAAGACCTTTAATGCGTCATGCAGATTAATCTTTGACTTTACAGTCACCAAGAAAACACCCCGAAAAGCTTGTACCGCAGGGGAAGTTGTTGCACGATTAGATCATTCCAAACCGTGTCAGTGAAGACAGGTTTTAGTTCATCTAAGATTATAACGCTGGTTCAACCAGTATTGAGGAAACCGATATGCCACAATACAAAGCGCCTTTACGTGATATGCAATTTGTGTTGCATGAATTATTAAATGCTGAACAACACTATGCAAATCTCCCTGCATTCCAAGAAAACGTAAGCCGTGAGCTGGTAGATCAGTACTTAGAAGCTGCGGCCGACTTCTGTGAAAACGAATTGTCTCCGATCAACCAGACCGGTGACCGTGAAGGCTGTACCTGGAATGACGGCGTTGTTACGACTCCGACTGGCTTTAAAGAAGCGTACCAAAAATACATCGAGCTTGGCTTCCCTTCTCTTTCTGCTGAAGAACAATACGGCGGTCAAGGCTTACCGAACTCTTTAGGTATCGCGATTTCTGAAATGGTGGGTACTGCGAACTGGGCATGGGGCATGTACCCTGGCCTGTCTCACGGTGCGGTTCGTACTTTAGAACATCATGGTTCAGCTGAACAAAAAGACGCTTACCTGCCTAAACTGGTTTCAGGTGAGTGGACGGGTACCATGTGCTTAACTGAATCCCATGCGGGTTCTGACCTGGGTATTATCCGTACCAAAGCTGAACCACAAGCGGACGGTAGCTATGCAATCTCTGGCGAGAAAATCTTTATCTCTGCTGGTGAACACGACATGGCAGAGAACATTATCCATATCGTACTTGCTCGCCTGCCAGGTGCACCGAAAGGTACCAAAGGTATCTCATTATTCATCGTGCCAAAATTCAACCTAAATGCTGACGGTTCTATTGGCGAGCGTAACGGTGTACGTTGTGGTTCGATCGAACACAAGATGGGTATTCATGGTAACGCGACTTGTGTCATCAACTTTGACAATGCTAAAGGCTTCCTGATTGGACCTGAAAACCGCGGCTTGAACTGCATGTTTACGTTCATGAACACAGCACGTATCGGTACAGCAGTTCAAGGTCTTGCAGCATCTGAAGGTTCATTCCAAGGCGCGCTTGCATACGCAAAAGATCGTCTGGCAATGCGCTCTCTTTCTGGTCCTAAAGCACCTGAAAAAGAAGCAGATCCAATCATTGTGCATCCTGCGGTACGTAACATGCTTTTAACTCAAAAAGCATATGCAGAAGGTGGTCGTGCACTGGTTTACCTGTTAGCACAATATGCTGACGTAGTTGAACATGCTGCAGAAGAAGCAGACCGTAAATTTGCAGACAACATCCTGTCATTGCTGACACCAATCGCAAAAGCGTTCCTGACTGAAACTGGTTCTGAAGCTGCGAAACACGGTGTACAGGTATTTGGTGGTCACGGCTTTATTTCTGAGCACGGTATGGAGCAGATCGTACGTGATACACGTATCGCCTGCTTGTACGAAGGTACCACTGAAATTCAGGCACTAGACTTGTTAGGCCGTAAAGTATTGGGTACGCAAGGTGCAATGTTGAAAGACTTCACCAAGATCATCCATAAATTTGCTGAAGCGCACAAAGACAATGCTGCAATGAAAGAATTCGTTGAACCATTGGCTGCCTTGAACAAAGAATGGGGCGATCTGACCATGCAGATTGGTATGCGCGCGATGCAAAACCCTGAAGAAGTGGGTGCGGCTGCAGTCGATTACCTCTACTTCTCTGGTTATGTCACTCTAGCTTACCTATGGGCACGTATGGCATTGGTTGCTCAGGAGCAACTGGCTGCGGGCACCACTGAGGTTGATTTCTACAATGCCAAAGTGACGACAGCACGCTTCTACTTCAAGAAAATCCTGCCACGCGTTCGTTCACACGTTGAAGTGATTGCGACAGGTGTAGAGCCATTGATGAACCTGGATGCGGAACACTTTGCATTCTAAGTTAGTCTCAGACTAGCTACATTTCAGAAAAAGGACGGTCAATCAACAGGCAGTCCTTTTTCTTTATAAAGAGTTACAGAATTAACCTTTAGTCGTCTAACATTCAGATTTTGAGTGTTTTAGACTGATTAAAACTCATTTAATCAAACAATAAACAGGTGACACACCATGCCAATTTATAACGCGCCACTTGCCGATATGAAATTCATCCTGAACGATGTCTTCAATGCAGAACCGTTCTGGCAGGCCAATGAAAATCTAGCGCATCTGGATGCTGGGACAGCAGAAGCGATTCTTGAAGAAATGGCAAAATTTTCGCAAAACGTCATGCTTCCACTGAACCGTACAGGTGATGAAGAAGGCGCAAAAATTGAAAATGGCAATGTGACCACACCTGCTGGCTTTAAAGAAGCATTCAAACAATATGCAGAAGGCGGCTGGATTGGTCTGGGCGCAGATATGGAATGGGGCGGCCAGGAAATGCCGAAAATGCTGACAGTACTTTCTGATGAAATGCTGTTCGCGACCAACCCGTCTTTCATGCTGTATCCACTGCTTTCTGTTGGTGCAGGCATGGCGTTGAATAGCTATGCTTCACAAGCACAAAAAGAAACCTATTTACCTAAAATTTATTCGGGCGAATGGTCAGGCACCATGTGCTTAACTGAACCACATGCCGGTACTGATCTGGGTATTATCAAGACCAAAGCTGAACGTAACGAAGACGGCACTTATAGCATCAGCGGCACCAAGATTTTCATCACTGGCGGTGACCATGACCTGGCGGAAAACATCATTCATTTAGTTCTGGCAAAAACCCCAGATGCGCCTGCCGGCTCTCGTGGTATTTCCCTCTTCATCGTACCGAAATTCTTGGTCAATGAAGATGGTTCTATTGGCGAACGTAACCCGGTCGGCCCAGGTTCAATCGAACACAAGATGGGAATCAAGGCATCAGCAACTTGTGTCATGAACTTTGACGGTGCGAAAGGTTACCTCGTTGGTAAAGAAAATGAAGGTCTCGCTGCAATGTTCGTGATGATGAACTATGAACGTCTGTCGATGGGTATCCAAGGCCTAGGTGCTTCTGAATTCGCTTATCAAAACGCTGCGCAATATGCGACAGACCGTTTACAGGGTCGCAGCGCGGCTGGCGTTCAATCACCAAACAAACCTGCGGACAGTATTCTAGTGCATGGTGATGTACGCCGTATGCTGCTGAATGTACGTGCCAATAATGAAGCTTCACGTGCATTCGCCGTGTATGTAGGTCAACAGTTGGATATCACCAAATTCTCGACTGATCCTGAAGCGGTGAAAAAAGCCAATGACCGTGTTGCGCTATTAACACCAATCGCGAAAGCGTATTTAACGGATACCGCATTCCAAGCGACATTAGATGCACAAATGGTCTTCGGTGGTCATGGCTATATCCGTGAATGGGGCTTGGAGCAATGTATCCGTGACCTGCGTATTTCCCAGATCTATGAAGGCACCAACGGCGTACAGTCACAAGATTTGATCGGCCGTAAAACCATTAAATGTGGCGGCGAATATATCTCTGAATATATCTCTGAAATCCGTGACTTTGCCAATAGTCTGGATGCAGACCTGAACTTCATTAAAGATGCCACACTGGATGCAGCGACTGAAGTTGAATCAGTGACTCAGTATATTCTGGAAGCAGCAAGAGAAAGTCATGACTTTCCGAATGCGACCGCAGTCGACTATCTGCACGCTGTAGGTCTGTTGAGTTTCTCTTATATGTTTGCGCGCATTGCCAATGCAGCGAAAAATAAAGAAGGTGAGTTCTATCAAAATAAACTCGCTCTGGCACGTTATTTTGTACAACGCATTCTGCCTGAACTGGCATTACGCATTACTAAAGTGAAATCAGGTTCTGACGTCATCATGAACTTCTCTGAAGATTATTTCACGACTCAAGCTTAAGCTGAAAATCTGCAATAAAAAACGCCTGCATCAGCAGGCGTTTTTTTATGAAAATGCAACAATTAAACTTTTTGAATCAGTAAGGTATCCGGCTGATTATTGCTCTTCGGATTCAGATGTTTATTCACAATTTTGATATTCCCCTCTGACTCTAAAGACTCGCAGAGTTCCACCACCTTTTGCATATCTTCAGCCTTAATGCCTACGCCGAGGATTAATTTTTTTCCGGCTTCTAATTGGCTAATTTTTGTTTGAATTTTATCTAACACTTTTTTCTCCTATTTATTCAATGTTACCACCCATACAATATAGCAATTTAGTCTAAAAAAAGCGCAAAAGTTCAAATAATTTAATCTTTATTTTTCATTCAATCATTCTGTGCATGATCTTTGCACGTTATTCTGTAACTATCTTTATTTCATATGAAAAATCAGGAGGATAATATGTCTAAATCACGTCCAAAAATTGAAAAATTTGAAGCCCTCCTCGACCGTCTTGGTAATCTTGCTGTAGAAAGCTTTCATTATATTGCGCTGTTTATTATTGGCTGTATGGTGATCTGGTCCGCTGGCCATACCGTCATTGACATTCTGACCGTGAAACAGTTCGCCACCATTGACGACATTCTTCTGTTGTTTATTTATCTGGAACTTGGTGCCATGGTCGGCATCTATTTCAAAACCAACCATATGCCAGTACGTTTCCTGATTTATATTGCCATTACTGCACTGACCCGTTTGCTGATTGCAGATATTCAACACACGCATAAAGCCAGCATGGATCTGGTGATTATTACCGGTTCGATTCTGATTCTGGCCTTTGCGATATTAGTGGTGCGCTATGCCTCATGGACTTATCCATCCGTGATTCGTGACAAACATAGTGAAAAGCCATTACCCCTTGGCAAAACACCGCGTCCAGAAGATGATGAATTGGCATAGTCTTTTAAGCCCTCTTTTTTTTGCACTTCAGCTTAAAGTAATACTTAAGCCTCGTTTAGGGTTTTGGGAGATTTATCTCAAGCAATCTCTCCCTTGCGTAGCAGTGCTACTCATCTCCTCACAGGAGAGGGAACTATTTTGGTCTTTTTGAGTTATTGACGTTTATAACTGAATTATCCGTTCAGAGTTTAGAGCAGTTTAACGATTCGGCACCAGCACATAGCGTCCGTTTTCATAAATCCAGTAGCTGCCACGCGGTGGTGCTGGTAACCCTAAACGCTGCCAATCGGTAATTACCGTATATCTCGAACTTTCAATCCGGGCAACATTCGGATCACCATTGACCCAGCTATAACTATTCGAATTTTGATAAATAGTGGTCGGTGCCTGATACTGAATGTTTAATCCACTTTGACTCTGTGCAGGTGGATAGCCCCAATATGGTGGTCGTTGCGGGTAATGTGGTCTTGGTGGCAGCGGACGTTGCGGATAATGCTGCCGTGGTGGATCATAAGATCGTGGAGCGCTGCGATAATTCGGTGTGGATCGATCTACACCACCATAACCCACCCAAGCATTGCCAGCCATACTTTGTGCAGAAGCTCCTAATAGCAATGCAGCCAATATTGCACTCGATAGTACGATTCTCATTTGAGCTTCCTCCGAATAATCTGCTTATATTTTAAACAAAATAGGTGCAGAAAATATGGATAAGCTCATTGGAGCTGCAATTTTTTGTAATGCGCTCGCCTATTTTCAATCTGACAGGCACGTCGGCAGGCTACTGCTTTATGCTAAAATTACTTTTTTTAATGTTTCGAGTTGAATACTGTGTCTGATTTAAATTTCGATCGTTTACATGAATATTTTTCTAAAGTGCCGAGTGTTCAGAAAGAACGGATTGATAGCTATGGTTCAGATGGTAAACAGGCATGGTGGTTTAAGTTTCAGATCAATGTAAATCATCCGCTGGCTTGGCAAACTGTGCAAGAATTAGGTCATGTCCTGAATTATATTTCTAAAAATGAACGCCTCCCAACTCAGTTCCTTCCAGTTTCGCCACCGCCATATATGAATGGTGTAGCCAAAGATTTCCTGTCTTGGGTGATCCAGTGTAATCACGCAGATTTCCCACCCGATGTAGTTTGTGACTGGTTAGAAGCGCGTTTACCAAATCCGGTTGATGATGAAGCGCAATGGAAAATTAAAACCGATATTTCTGAGCTGGATGAATTAACGGATAAAGAGCTGGATCAGCTGGTTCCGCCGAATCCAGAATCAAAAAGCTGATAATAAAAAATCTCCCTAACTCCCTCTTTTTCAAAGAGGGACTTTCCTCCCTTTTTAAAAAGGGAGGTCAGGAGGGATTTAAAATTAAAACGTCGACCAGCCGCTCCATTCCATAAAACGATACAGCCAATATTTAAAGAACGAGTTTTCTGCATATTGAGTGTAATCTACGCTCATCGAACGGCCATTTAGATTTGACCATGCACCCTCAAAATATTGCTGGGCATCCCGGAAGACTTCGGCCTGAGGCTGACCCACCACGCGCATATTAGTTTCCAGATTATAGTTTTTCAAATTGCGTACCGTAAAATTGGCCGAACCTAAAATCATTTCAGCTTGCTGAGCATTGCGCTTCATTAGGATCTTGCTATGACATTGCTCACCCTGAGTATGACACCAACGTACATTTATACCCGCTTCGTGCAATTCTGAAGCCACCTGCCGATTTGGAATTCCATTCTTTTCACGGCCAAAGGCATCTTTATTTGGGTCGAGTAAAATCCGGACTTTGACACCACGTTCATGGGCCGCTATCAGACTTTTGATAATTTTTCGCTCAGACAGATAAAACATTGCCAGATCAATCTGTTCACTGGCTTTCGCGGTCTGAATCAGATTCAGAATCGCATCATAAATGGCTTTTTCAGTCAGCACCTGAACTTGTGGTTGGCTAATGTCTGCCTGAAAATCCCCAACGACAATAGCTGGCATATTCGCTTGTGACATCATGCCTACAGACAGTTCTGTTTTCAGAATATCGACGGCTGTGCTACCCCAGACCAATAAGCCAATATTGGAATGCCGCGAACTGCCATCATGCGGGTTCATGGACGTGACCAGTGCTTTCCAGCCTTGATCGGTATCCACCACCATAGTTTTGCGATGATTGGCTTTAAAGTTAAACAAATCAAAATAACTGCGCAGGGTAATTTTTTCTGTTCCAAATGGATTCGGCAACCAGCCTGTTTCCGGATTATTGCCAATGCCCTGGCAACAGATATACCAGAAGCCGGACCAGCTTGGATTGGAAGCCCGCAACGGCGTCAGATTGGTTTCAATCACATCAATACCGTGCTGACGTAATTCCCGATACTGCTCGGATCTAATTCCACCATAGACCGAATTGATCGGATCGGTAATAAATTTGATTTCTACCTCAGGCTGCAGCAGACGCTTACTGATTAAAGCATCACTCAACTGTTTACTCAGTGCCTGATGATGCTGCGTAGATGCACCGGTTTGCTGATTAAATAAAAACATATCCAGCACAATCAGCGATTTGGCCTCTTCAATCATTTTCAGCATTTCATTAAAAATGCGATGATCTAAATGCTGTTTTCCTTCGGCATCCAGATAAGTCTGATCGGCCAGAAACTTGACTTCGGCATGACGCAGTTTGCCCGTGTAATTCAGACCTTCCGGCAAAGGCTTATACGTGTGGTAGATTGCCGAAGCCAAATAACCCACAGCCAGCATACTAATGATCAAAGTCGCATAACGGCGATTCGACCAGTTCAATTTATTGTGAATTCGTTGAAAGATACGCATAAGAAAAAACCTAACCCAATATACTCAGGCTAGGTTTTATCTTATGATTTTTCAAGTAGATTTCAGTGAGATCTAGATGATTTGGTCGATTATTTCAGTAGACCTGTTAGAAATCATACTGCACGCCGACAGTAAAGTTGCGACCCACCTGCGGAATATTCGACAGGAAGGAAGTATGTGAATACACCTGATCATCGAGCAAGTTATTGGCCTTGAAATAAACTCGATAAGCATTGTTATCTGCAATGCTATTGGCATAACTCAGGCCAACATTCACCATATTGTAGCCTTGGGTTTCATCTTCATAGCTGGCGATTTTGTCCTGATTAAAGACATGATAATACTCAGCCAAACCTGACCAGCCATCGGCAAAGTCTGCTTCTACTTTGGTGCCTAAGCGACCTGCAGGTACACGTGGTGCATTTTCGCCTTCAATCTTGCCACGTACATAGTCCCCAAAGACGCTGAGCTTATACATATCATTTATCTGATACCCGGCTTGTGCTTCTGTACCATAGAATCTGGCTTTGTCCTGGGTATATTGCACGCCACGTAAATTACCTTTCTGGGCTACCGTTTCGCCATAGATATAATCATCAAACCAGTTGTGATAGACATGCACATGGTAATCCAGTTTATCCCCTTCATAATGCAGACCTAATTCGAGATTATTTGAAGTTTCTTTATCGAGATCAGGATTACCGAGTTCATAGGTATTGGTCGCAAAATGCAAGCCATTAGCATAGAGTTCTTGAGCTAAAGGCAAACGCTGCTGATGAGATCCCACTACAGAAAGTTTGTAATTCGGTGCAAATTCCCAGTTGGCAGCAGCGGATGCAGAGACACCAGTCCCCGAATAATCTTTCTGATCCGAATCTACTTTCACTTTTTGATGATCGACACGCGCACCAAGTTCAACATGCACATCGCCAAGTTGCTTATGTTCTAAAGCAAAAAGACTGAATTTGTCAGTTTTTGTGTCCGGCATCACGACCCCTGAACCATGAACATGATGTTCTTCATCGTCCTCATCGCCATCTTCATGATGGTCATGCTCTGATGCGGCAAGATTAATTTTTTGCTGTGAAATCTGGGTTCCGATCACCCCTTCCCAACCTGCAACTGGCACGTGCACCAACTCTAAACGACCGTCATAACCTTTGCTTTTAAAGTTACTGATCACTTCATTTTCTTCAAGTTCATCGTGTTCATAATCGGTAATGCTGGCATGTGCACGTAGTTTTTCAACACCGGCAAAAGGCTGTTCCAGTTCGGTGCGTACTTCATAGCGTTCAGATTTTAAATCTACCCATGGTCCACCATGCTCTTCATGGACTGGTGCATCTGGGTCAGGTGTTGGACAACCATGAAAATGATCGCCATGTAAAACACAGCCATGATATTCATGACTATGCCCTGGCAAGCCATACTGATCCTGACGGTTGCTATAAGACAGACCGACAAAACCACGATCATGAATCCATGATCCGCCAATATTGACTGTTTGCCCTTCAGCAAAAGTATTGCCCACACGACGTTCTTTTTCTAATTCGTCATCATGCTCATGAAAATAATCCGGTGCAATATAATCATTGGCTTTACGTTTTGAGCCTTCTACACGCAAAGCAAAGTTTTCACCAATACCCGCTGTCACACCAGCACTTGCCAGTTTTTCATCACTGCCTGAGTTATAACGCAGGCCGACTGTACCTTCCAAACCATCTTCAGGCATCTGGGTCGGAATTTTTTGATCAGTGACATTCACCAGACCACCGACTGTACCGGCACCATAAAGCAAGGTTGATGGACCGCGAATTACTTCCATCTGTTTTGCCAGAATCGGATCAACGGTTACTGCATGGTCAGGAGACAAAGTGGATACATCCGCTGTTTCAGAAGCATGCTGCAACACTTTCACACGTGGACCATCTTGACCACGAATCACAGGACGGCTTGAGCCTGAACCATATTGATTAGAATAAACACCCAGCTCATCTGCCAAGGCATCCCCAATGGTGGTGGCACGTTCAGATAGCGCTTTCTGATCCACGACCTGATCTGCAACCGCGAAATCCGCCGCAGTCTGCACCAATGGATGAGCTTGCACCTGAATAGTGTCCATGGTCTGAACCGGGATAGAAGATGAGGATTGCTCTGCAAATACTGTAGGCGCAACTACAGCAAAAATTGACAATGTTATTAGATTCTTAGGGAAGGACATGACCGAAGCTCAAATTCAGTAATCTGGATTAATGTTATAATATAACATTTCATTATTTTTGCAATCCTTTACGATAATCAGTGCTATATTTTATTAGAATGTCCTTTGAATACTTTTGATTACATTAAAACATTGTCTTTATGCCCTTTACCTTATCGCATGCTGTGCTTGCTCCACCTATTTCATATTTGACTGGGAATAGACTTCCTGTTGCTGCGCTGGCAATTGGGAGCATGGTTCCCGATCTGCATCGCTTGTTTACTCATACTAATTCGAATATCACCCATTTATGGTCTTCGCTGATTCATCCAGATCTCTGGATTGGTTTGGCTTTTTGTGCCGTCTGGTACCTGATTTACCGGCCCGTGATTTACCGTTTCATCGGTATTCAGCATGATTTAAAGATTCACAATATCCTTTCAGCACTAAAATTCATCCTGGTGATGTGTCTGGCAGTCATCATTGGTACAGCCACCCATTTAATCTGGGATGGACTAACCCATGTCGATTTTCGAACTTTTGCCTTTCATGAAGTCTTAGCCCAACAGTTTCAGCTATTTGGCAACAGTTATCCGCTGCACCGGATTTTACAGATCGGCACGTCTGTGATCGTTTTGCCGTTTATGCTGTGGATGAGTGTGCATTATTATAAAACTCATCAGCAATATCTTGCAGTCAGCCTAAAAATCAAATCGTTTGCCTGGGGCTTATTGCTCTTTTCTATATTTACCGGCCTATTTTCGGTCTGGGATTATGCGCGCTATATTTCTACTGAAGTCTGGCAATCAGACCTCTATTATTTTACTGGTCGCTCGATCAATGAATTTAGTCAAGGCTTTTTGATCACCTTTAGTCTGGGCTGTTTATTGTTTTTATTTTTAGACAGAGGTCGCAGGATGGGTTAAACAAAGCACTGGCTTTTCCTCTATTCACTTTAAAATGATATTGTTTTTGACCCAAGTTCTTGTGACAACATGCCCAAAGAGGCATAATCCTACCTTTACTCAAAGCGGTACGCTGTTTACGTATTCGCTGACCTTAACCCATATAGTTGGATTTCTAACGCTATGATGCGAACTCATTACTGCGGTTCTTTAACCGAAGCTCAAATTGACCAAACCGTAACATTATGCGGTTGGGTACACCGTCGCCGTGACCACGGTGGTGTCATCTTCCTTGACATGCGTGACCGTGATGGTCTTGTTCAAGTGGTTATTGACCCAGATACTCCTGAAGCATTCGCAACTGCTGATAAAGTACGTTCAGAATTTGTATTAAAAATTACAGGCCGTGTGCGTCGCCGTTATCAAGGCACAGAAAATGCCAATATGGTGAGCGGTCAAATCGAAGTCTTGGGCAAAGAAATTGAAGTTCTTGCTCAGTCTGAAACTCCGCCATTCCCTTTGAATGACGA
This sequence comes from Acinetobacter sp. TWP2-2-3, assembly GCF_049896445.1. GTDB lineage: Bacteria > Pseudomonadota > Gammaproteobacteria > Pseudomonadales > Moraxellaceae > Acinetobacter. The sequence goes on along the minus strand of NZ_JAFCUI010000003.1, from coordinate 281,241 downwards.
AAACACCAATATTTCTGAAGAAATTCGTTTGAAATACCGTTTCTTGGACATCCGTCGTCCAGAAATGCTAGATCGTTTGCGCTTCCGTTCTAAGTTAACCAACCTGATTCGTAACTACTTCGAAGACAATGGCTTCCTAGACGTTGAAACTCCGATCTTAACTCGTGCAACGCCTGAAGGTGCGCGTGACTATTTAGTGCCAAGCCGCGTATCTAACGGTAGCTTCTACGCACTTCCACAATCGCCACAGCTATTCAAACAGTTGTTGATGGTCGGCGGTATTGATCGTTACTACCAAATCGCGAAATGTTTCCGTGATGAAGACTTACGTGCTGACCGTCAGCCTGAATTCACCCAAATCGACGTTGAAACATCGTTCATGAGTGACGATGACATTATGGATTTAATGGAAACTTTAACCGTGAAGATGTTCAAAGAACTTCTAAACGTAGAGTTTGATAAATTCCCACGCATGACCTACAACGATGCAATGCGTGACTATGCATCTGACAAACCAGATATGCGTATTCCGTTGAAACTGGTTGACGTTGCAGACTTGATGCAAGACGTTGAGTTCAAAGTATTCGCAGGTCCTGCTAAAGATCCTAAAGGTCGTATCGTTGCGCTTCGCGTACCGGGTGCGGGTTCACTGCCACGTAGCGCGATTGATGAATACACCAAATTTGTAGGCATCTACGGTGCACGCGGTTTGGCTTACATCAAAGTCAACGAACTTGAAAAAGGCATCGAAGGTCTTCAATCTCCAATCGTGAAATTCATCGAGCCAATCGTACTTGATCTATTGAAACGTGTTGGTGCTGAAAATGGCGACATCGTATTCTTCGGTGCAGACAAAGCGAAAGTTGTTAACGATGCAATGGGCGCGCTTCGTGTGAAGATCGGTCATGACCTTAAACTATCAACTTGTGAGTGGGCGCCACTTTGGGTTGTTGATTTCCCAATGTTCGAAGAAACTGACGATGGCAAATGGACGTCTGTGCATCACCCATTCACGCTGCCAAAATCTAGCGTAGAAGAAGTGAAGAACAACCCAGGCGCTGCTCTGTCTGTGGCTTACGATATGGTATTGAACGGTACTGAAATCGGTGGTGGTTCACTGCGTATTCATAACCTTGAAATGCAAAAAGCGATCTTTGAAGCGCTTGGTATTGGTGAAGAAGAAGCGGAAGAGAAATTTAGCTTCTTATTAAATGCATTACGTTACGGTGCTCCTCCGCATGGTGGTTTGGCATTCGGTCTTGACCGTCTTGTGATGCTCATGACTGGCGGTTCTTCTATTCGTGACGTGATTGCATTCCCGAAAACCAAGACTGCTGAATGTCCATTGACTCAAGCGCCAGCACCAGTTGAATCAAACCAACTGCGTGACCTTGGTATTCGCTTACGTGAAAAACCAAAAGCTGAATCTCAAGAATAATTCTTGACGTTTTAAGTGAAAAAGCCCTGCCTCGTGCGGGGCTTTTTTTGTAAGATTGAGTCGCATCTGGAACAGTGGCATAATAGCCACAGTTTTTAATCTAAGGTAATTAGCAATGGCTATGCGTCCTGCAGTTCGTAATCGCAGCATTATGCTTATTGTATTTTCAGTGGTTCAATGGCTGTTCATGCGCTATATCCTTGCAAACAACCTGTTCAACCTTGATACCAATGACCGTATTGTGTATTTCTGCCTGAGCAGTATTTTAGGTGCCCTGCTGATTTTTGTAGGTTTGATTTATATGGTGCTGAAAGGCAATCCGGACAAAGACCTATAATCTGACCATCTGGATAACATGTACACCCTACTCAAAAATTTCTCCAAGCTTCCGTTAAGATTCATTCAAAGTCTTGCGCAACTGGCTGGATCTCTTTTGTATTTCAGCCATTCTTCTGCACGCCGAGTGACTGAGATTAATCTGGCCTCTGCTTATCCTGAACTTTCTGAATCTGAACGGGCTGATTTGACCAAACGCAGCCTGAAAAGTCAGTGTATGACTTATGCGGAATCAGTCAAAATTTGGGGTTCATCTTCTAAATATGCGCTGTCTTTAATTCGAGATGTGCATGGTGTAGATCTATTTATCCAAGCTTTGCAAAATCCGCATGGTTGTTTGGCCGTGGTGCCACATTTTGGTACGTGGGAGCTATTGAATGTCTGGGTAAATCAACATACTTCTCCTGTGATTATGTACAAGCCCAGCAAGAATCAGGATGTTGACCGCTTTATGCTTGAAGCTCGGCAACGCCTGAATGCCACACTGGTCCCTACAGATGATTCTGGTGTACGTGCTTTGTTTAAGCATTTAAAACAGGGTGGCTTTTCTGCAATTTTACCGGATCATGTACCTAACGAAAGTGGTGGTATCTACTCACTTTTCTACAATCAGAATGCGCTATCTTCTACCTTACTTTCCAAACTGGCAGCCAAAACACAATGTTCTGTGGTTGGACTCAGTTGTTTAAGACGTGATGATTTATCCGGTTATGATATTCATGTCACCGAATTATCCTTCGATATTTTATCTAGAGATTTGCAGCTTTCTGTTGACACCTTAAATAAAGAAATAGAACGCATGATTAATGTCGCTCCAGAGCAGTATTTGTGGGGATATAAACGGTTTAGGAAGTTGAAAAATGACAAAAGTTTATATTACTCATAGTAAAAATTAGCTACTTAAATTAAAACTTAAAAATTAGGTTTAAAATGAAAGATCAGAAAAAAATTCTTTTTATTATTGATCATCTTAAAGGTGGTGGTGCAGAAATTATGACTCTTAATCTTGCAAAAAAACTGCAAGAGAGAGGCTATGAAATAAACATCATAACCTTAATTGATATAAATAATTATAAAGAAAAGACTAAGAGTTTCAATATTCAATCTATTGATTTTCCTAGTAAATTTGTTGGTGGGAAGTTATTAATAGACAAAAAATTAGAATCTAGTAAGAAAGAACAACTCCAGTCTCTTATTGATGAAATAAAACCTGAAGCTGTTATATTAACTATTTGGTATGCATATTTAAGCATATCATTTATTAATCATCCAAATATATGGATATGGTCACAAGCAGACATTCTTCCTGAATTTAATAAAACTTCAAATCCGATTAAAATATTAAGAAATATATATAAGAAGAGAAAATTTATTAATAAATTTAAGGAAGCGTTTTCAAACAAAAATTTTATCGTACTTAATAAAGATTTAAAATTGAAATATTCTCAAATTTTAGAGAATTCTAATATAAATGTTATTTATAATGGATTAAATTTAAAAGATACAATACAATCTGAAAAGAAAGAAAAAGTATGGGATATTTGCTATGTTGGTCGTTTATCACCTTCCAAACAAATTGAACATGCTTTATTTGCTCTAAAAAATTCTCATATTATTAAAAATATGATTATTATTGGTGATGGAGCAAGAAAAGACAAACTTTTAAAATTAGTCAATCAACTAAATATTAGCGATCGTGTTCATTTTACTGGCTGGGTGGATGAACCTATCGAATATATTAAAAAAAGTAAAATATTAGTTCTCCCTTCTCAGACAGAAGGCTTCGGTCTTGTTATTGGAGAAGCTCTATTAAATGGCACTCATGTCGTTGCATATAATTGCAGCGAAGGAGTATCACATCAATTTTTTACCCCTGATATGCAACGCGGTCTAGTACAACCAAATAATCGTGCAGAATTAAAAAATTCTATCGAAGATATATTAGAAAATCCATATCAAATTCCCCCAAACTTATCAAAACATTACGATATTAAAGAGATGGCTGATAAATTTATTAAGTTAATCGATTAACCGTATATATTCCGCAACAGCATAACTTTGGGTAAAAGATGGATTCAAATTTGTTGAATAATTATCTACCTCTTTTAATGCTTGATTGATTTTAAGCGAAAGTTCAAAAATATTGCCTACAGCAACGAGATTATTAGCTTGTAAAATTTCATTGGGACCTGAAGGGCAATCAGTACTTATAACGGGAATACCCAAAGCTAAAGCTTCTAAAATTACTAAACCCAACCCTTCAAAATCAGACGACAAAACCATAAATTTTGCATGCTTAATATATGGATAGGGATTTTTTTTGAAGCCTGTAAAAATAACCTTGCCTTCTATCCCTAAATCTTTAACCAATTTTTTAGAAGTTTCTAATAGTTCACCAGTCCCGACCAAAACCAGCTTTTCTTGAACATTGGCTTTTGCATAAGCTTTAATTAAAATATCATGTCGCTTCTGCTGCTTAAATTTTCCAACATTTACAATATACGGTTTTTCAATATCAGGGATATATTCATTTGATGTTGAAACAACCTGTTCAACATCAATCGGGTTATAAATTGTAGTGATCCGACTTTTTGAACCAAATATTTCAATAAAGTCTTTTTCGACCCCCTTACTCACAGCCACACAAGGCTTGGCTAAATAAACTTTATCTAGCTGTTTTCTCATACCCGCTAATTGTTCACCATATTCCAAACTCGTCGTGTTATGAATGACTAAGTGAACATTCGGCAACTGACTTTTTGATAATACAAAATCAACAGGAAATAAGTTTGATAGAACAAGATCAGGAGTACCAATATTTTTAATCACAAATCGATCAAAAGCTTTTGCTGCAAAACCGGCACGCATAAATTTGGGAATCGCCCGATACTTTTGATAATCAAAAAAGTGAAGTTTTACGCCTTCAGGGATCGGTAAATCAATAATGTTTTTAAAATAAATAATATGTGCTTCATGTCCAGCATCAACCAAACCTTTTGCAAGTGTTAATGCGAATCGCTCTGCTCCATTCCCTTGTAAGGTGAATATAGCTATTACAATTTTTTTCATCTGAAGATTTACCATTTATCAATATCCAAGACTTACCACCAGCTTGTGCGTTCTCTTTTATGACGCTGTTTCGAACGTGAATAAATATTATTATTTTCTTCACATTGTAGACGTTTAAAGATTTCAATAACAATTGCACCTAATTGATGTTCTGAACAAACCTGATCTAAGCGCCAACGCATATTTCGAAGTGTATCATCTGTGCCAACTGCCAAAGCTGATGTTCCATCAAAGAGAGCAACCCGTTGACTTTGTAATTTTTCTAAGGCGGTTTTGTTTTCCACATATCGTTGATTACACAAAATAGCTTCTGTTTCCTGAGCTTTAATTGTATTTATCAATACTACCGCTATCATCAATATTGCTCTCAGAGTAGTATCTTTTTCATAATCTATGAAAGTATCACAAGCAGAAACCAACCATCGCATATTCAAAGAGTTTAATAAAAAATCTCGCTCACTTAACCACAAATCTTTGAATTTATTATAATTTTTATCAATATCAATTTCACGACGAATCAAAACAATTAAACTGGCGTGAAAATGATTGATCTCAGGCTGCCCAACAAACTCTCGCTTAAGATTTTCTATATGCTTATTTAAATCTTTTTCAGAGCCATAGGTATATTCAATGTCATTTCCAACAATCAACTTTTTCTTAAGTGTCTCTATATCAGTTTGCTCCAAGCTTTCATAAATTTTATCTGCACCAAAACGACGTTGATGTCGACTAAATGAAAACCATTGCTCAAACTTGGATTTTTTTCTAGGAGGCATCACACACCACTACTTATTTAAGCTATTTCCTTGGGACTTTTCCCAAAGAATCAAATATTTATCAAATGTATAAAACATCAAAACTAAAGATGAAATGATCCCATATGCACCAGATAAGAATGCGCCGCGTATCCAATATTCACGTATAAACGAAAAACAGGTCCGCAAGAGTATACTAATCAAACTAATGTTTTTCTGATATTTGTATTTATCACAAGCCCAATCAAGACTATAACGATTACGCTTCACCACATAATGAAATAAATCTTCACTAGTAAAATGGAGATGCAAACCTTTTAATTTGACAATCTGAGCTCTGTTTGTATTGACAGACTCATGCACATCCAAATCAGAATAAGAAAAAAAGTGACGAGCATAAAGGCGATTTTCCCAATCACGATACCAACCTCTTAAATGCGTCGGTATACCTGAAAAATAATTCACTCTAGCCAAGCTAAAAACGCAATCTGTTTGTACTGACTGGTTTAAAATCTTGACTATCGACTCACGTAAACTTTGACTCAATCGCTCATCAGCATCTAATACTAAAATATAGTCACCCGTTGCATAGTGCTGTGCTAATTGACGTTGTTTTCCAAATCCCTGCCAATCTGTATTCACATACCACCGAGCATGATATTTTTCAGCTATCTGAGCAGTTTGATCATGACTACCTGAATCTAAAATCACAATTTCATCTACAATATCATGTACTGTATTTAAACAAGCTGCTAAATGTTTTGCTTCATTCTTAACAATCATAACCAAAGACAAAGTAGACTTTTTTTGTGATTGATCAATTGGGGTTAAAGTTTTTGCAATATCTACAGATTCCTGAAATGCTAGTTCTGCCTGATTATTAACTAAGTCATATAAAATTGCATATTTATTGAAAGTATATTGAGTAAATAGTAACGAATAAACCAGCCCATACTTCCCCATAAGGAAACGACCATCTATAAAATACTGCTTAAAAAACGCCCAAAAAGTATGCACAAAAATGCTTAATGCACCACAAGTTTTATTTCGTAGTGCACGATCATCAGCCCAAGCCTTGGCATAAGATAAACGCTTATCTATCCAAAAATATGGCGTTTCTGCAGTATGATGTAATAAAAGACCTTGTAAAGTAGAAGTATGAGCATCTTTGATTTCTATTGATTCGTGTACTAAATTATCATTATATTGAAAATTTGCTGGATACAATCGCCAATGCGCCTTTAACGGCCAATATGGATTATCAATTGCATGACCAAAGATACAATCGATTCGTTTAATACCATAAACTGTATTGGCAGGTGGCTGCGCAATCACCTCAAGAATGCTTTGCTTCAACTGAGGGGTGATTTCTTCGTCTGCATCTAGTGCTAAAATCCAGTCACCCGTTGCATAACTCTGCGCCAATTGTCTTTGCTTGCCAAAACCTTGCCAATTTGTATTCACGAACCATTGACCACCAGCAGATTCCACTAGTTGCCGACTATCATCAGTACTACCAGAATCAAGAACAATAAGCTCATCAATCCAACCCCTTAAAGCAGGTAAGGATATGGCTAAATTTTTTGCCTCATTTTTTACCATCATCACAACACTTAAGCGAAATGGCCGAGGTTGTTGATTTAATACAAACGACATAAGATTACTGCCAAGCCTCTTTAATCCAATCTGATGGCAACACATAGCGATACCATTTCCCCCCCCCACCATTTACCGCATCTGGTGGATTAATTTCACCATGGAAAACAATAATTTTTGCACCTTCGGGTTTTACTGGTGCTTTAAAGTACGCCAAAGGTATTTTTTGCAAGCAATGATACTTATAACTTTTACACCAACTGTCAGGCCAGTAAGAGAGCTTTTTCTCTTGATCGACATACCAAGACAAATAAGCTTGCTCATTGCGGAACTTTTGACGAATTTCATCAAAATGTTCACGGAAATAAGGTAATAGGCCCGGGAAAGCACCCAGCTTAAACCGGTAAACCGAACTATTACCGGTAATACGCCACGGCCGTTTCCAGTCATGAATAATCAGAAAGTCGCCCGGATAGGTAAAGAACTCATCGATATTATCGACAATCACTACATCAAGATCGAGGAAGAGTGCATTGCCTTCCAAACCATACAGATCAGGCTCAAAAGTGGACAGCTTGTTCCAGCCACGCTCAGGAGCACCTTCAGGCAATGCCAGAGGTGGAATAGGGAAACATTGTACTGCAGGATCAATGCCTTCAGTACGATCCGTCAGACAGACCATTTTAAAGTCGACTGTCGTATGTCGTTTAACCATATTGTATAAACGATTGACGTATTCCGAACCGTATTTGGTTCCCCATTTCATACAAATAACGATGTTACTCATTGCGTATGCCTAAGCTCATCTTAAAATCTTCTTGATGGTGAATATGATGACATAAGTTCGGCAGAATAAGTACATCACTTAAAAAAAACCTCTCAAATGAGAGGTTTTTTCAATCAGTAAATTCTGAATTACTTCACATACGTTAACCAGTGTGCATATTTAGGATCTTTACCCTGAACTGCATCAAAATAAGCTTTCTGGATTTGTGTGGTGATTGGACCACGTACACCTTCACCAATCTGACGGTCATCGTATTCACGGATTGGTGTTACTTCTGCAGCAGTGCCGGTAAAGAATGCTTCATCTGCGATGTAGAACTCATCACGGGTAATACGGCGTTCAATTACGTCATAACCCAAGTCTTTAGCAATCGTAATAATCGTTTGACGGGTAATACCATCCAGCGCACCACCTGCGATATCAGGCGTATGAATCACACCATCACGCACCAGGAATACGTTTTCGCCTGAACCTTGGCATACATAGCCTTGTGGGTCGAGCAGCATTGCTTCATCATAACCTGAATGCGCCACTTCTTGATGTGCAAGAATCGACAGCGTGTAGTTACCTGATGCTTTGGCCTTACACATGGTCACGTTCGGATGATGGTGGGTAAATGAAGACGTTTTTACGCGAATTCCCTTCGCCATCGCTTCTTCACCGAGGTAAGCACCCCAGCTCCATGCCGCAACTACGGCATGAATGGTATTGTCAGTTGCAGCGATACCGAGTTTTTCAGAACCAATAAAAATAATTGGACGTAAATAGCAAGACGCTAATTTGTTTTCACGAACAACATCAATTTGAGCCTGTTCTAATGCTGCTTGATCAAATGGAACTTTCATTTGATAAATTTTTGCAGAATTCAACAAGCGCTTCGTATGTTCTTTAAGACGGAAAATAGCCGTTCCATTCGGGGTTTCATAAGCTCGGACGCCTTCAAACACACCCATGCTGTAATGCAAAGTATGTGTTAATACGTGAGTTTTTGCCTCACGCCAGTCAACTAGTTGTCCATCTTGCCAAATGAAACCATCACGATCAGCCAAATTCATGCCACAAACTCCAATTTCTCACAATTATTCACTATCCAGTGCAAAGTCTGCACTTGGATCAATCAGTCTTTGCCATAACTTGCAAACGGTCATTCGGGTATCGTGCCAGTCGCTTGCAGACACTTGCATGGATTGATTTGCAAGGGCTAAGCGATGGCTCTCGGCGCGTTCACGGAGATAAGCTTGAATCAGAGCAGTCGCATCGTCGCTGGATAAGCAACCTGATTTTGCGGCATCCTCAAGAATTCGTACATTGTCGGAGAAATGGGCGAGATCTTTATTCGTCCCACTCCAAGCCAACACCGCATACTGTGCCATAAATTCGATGTCTACGATACCACCTGCATCTTGTTTTAAATGAAAAATACCATCTTTTTTTTGCTCTTTAGAAGAACCGAGATGCTCCTTCATTTTCTGACGCATTTTCAGTACTTCTGCCCGTACATAATTTTCATCACGGGGCTGAATCAAAATATCCCGGCGCAAGACTTCAAACTTTTTCCGTAAGCTCATTTCACCCGCAATCGGGCGGGCTCGTACCAAGGCCTGATGCTCCCATAGCCAGGCACTCTTGAACTGATACTGTTCAAAGGCTTTTAAACTGGTGACCAAAAGCCCAGCTTCGCCCGATGGACGCAATCGGGTATCGACTTCATATACACGTCCATCCAAGGTTTGCGTGGTCATCAGTGACATAAACTTTTGTGCAACCCGCATGGCAAATTCAAAGCCACTGATCGGCTTAAGTCCATCGGTATCGGCCTGTTCACCCATATAGTGAATAAACACCAGATCCAGATCCGAGCCATAACCCAATTCAATTCCACCGACTTTACCATAACCTAATACGGCAAAAGCAGTATGCTCAACTGAACAGCGCTGCCCTTCTGCATCCAGTGGAAAACCATGTTTTTTCGCAACAATCTGATAAGCCAGATGCAGCGCTGCATTCACCGATACTTCAGCAATATCGGTCAAGGCATCGGAAACTTTCATTAAAGGACTTTCAGCCAGCACATCACTGGCGGCAACGGCCAGAACATTAGATTTTTTAAACAGGCGCAAGACCCGCATCTGGTCTTCGACCTGATCAATTTCAATCCGTAAAAGTTGCTGACGTAAAGAGTCTTCCAGATCCTGACGTTTTGGCAATTCAAAATCCATCGACAGGAATTCATCCAGTAGCACCGGATAATGGGTCAGTTCTTCACAAATCCAGGGGCTGACCGTGGCCATCTTCACCAGTCGCTGCAACGCCCCTTTACTCTCGATTAACATCACCAGATATACCGTACGGCGCATCACTGATTCGACTAAGGGCATCAAGCGCACCAACGCCACCTGAGGATCATCTGACTGTAAAACGGCTTCAATTAAATGCGGCCAGAAGGTTTTTAAACGTTGTACCGCCTTTGCCGGTAATTTTTTTAAGGCATGCCCATTCCAAAACTCATAGACAAGATTCTTTGCATTATCATCCAACACTTCTTTGAGTTTCTTTTCCAACTGGGAAAAACTTTCAACCAAGGTGTCAGGGCCATTTTCCTTGATTAAATGATCAAACTGATACATCACTTTGTCACGCTTTTCATTGAGATATGCCATAAAGCTGTCCCAATCCGCAAAACCAAGTGTGTCCGTTATACGCGCCCTTAACTCTGGCTCTGTCGGTAATGATTGCGTTTGCTGGTCATTTAGGGCCTGAATCGCGTGCTCAACCCGGCGCAGGAATAAATAGGCATCTTCCAGATCCTGCACCGCCTGTTCATCCAGTAACTCGGCATCATCCAGATGATTCAGATTTACCAGACACTGGCGATCCTGCAATTCAAGCTTGGCTCCACCATAAATCAGCTGAAACACCTGCACGATAAATTCAACCTCGCGAATGCCGCCAGCTCCGAGCTTGATATCATCTTCTATATTCCGGCGTTGTACTTCACGCTCGATCATGGCTTTCATTTCGCGCATGGCTTCAAAAGCGCTGTAATCGACGTACTTGCGGAATACAAATGGACGAGTCATCTCCAGCAGCTCGTCACCTTCCGGACTTGGATTAACAATACGTGCTTTAATCCAGGCATAACGCTCCCATTCACGTCCATGCTGGCTCAGATATTTTTCCAAGGCCGCGTGGCTAATGGCCAGCGCCGAACCATCGCCCCAGGGACGCAGGCGCATATCCACCCGGAATACAAAACCATCTGCCGTGATCTGATCCAGCAAATGAATTAGTTTTTGTCCCCACAGGATGCAAAACTGCTGTACATCAATACATTTGCGCCCATCGGTTTCACCCTGCTCATCGAAGGCAAAAATCAGGTCGATATCACTGGAAAGATTGAGTTCTTGGGCGCCGAGTTTCCCCATGGCAATGACTATCAGATCCTGGACTTTTCCGTTATAGCCAATCGGCTGGCCATACTTGGCAGCGACCGGAATACGGGCAAAATCTTTCGCCGCACAGATGCAGGCATCGGCAAAATCGGAGAGTTCTTGAGTGAGGGTAATAACATCGGTGAGTTGATTGGCATCCTGCCAGATCCAGCGAAACATCAAACGAGCCCGCAGAATACGCATTGCGCGCATCCACGTTGCTTCATCGCTTATATTCAGGATGCAGTGCTGCACCAGCTGATCAATATATTCCCGACTGAGTGAGCCTTGAAACTGATCAATTGCATAATCCTGTTCCAGTAAACTCTGGTGATTGGCCAATACCTGTTCGGTATATTGGCTAGCTCTTAAGGTTTTCTGCAATTGTGCCGCATTCATCACTCAACTCTTCCCCTGAAACATTCTGCTTAGTTATAGCAGGAGTTTTGTCTCAGTGGGAATGTTTTAGCTTGAAATTTACTTCTTTAAGATTGCTCGATATGTACATCTTCAAGCACCAGTGCCTGATGATCATTGGTGACCATCGGTAAATGCACGGTAAAGGTCGTACCCCGACCCTCTTTGGAATCTACAGCAATTTGACCATGGTTCAGGTCAATAAAGCGCTTGCAGAGCACCAGACCCAAACCTGCCCCTTTCTCTTCAGCTGTGCCTCTGACACTCACACCCAAAGTCGGTTTAAACAGATTCTGCATCTGCTCTTCAGTCATGCCCAAGCCAGTATCCTGAATCGTAATCTTGACCTGCTCGCCTTCCATTTCTGCAGCTAAAATCACTTTACCGCCTTGATTCACCGGGGTGAATTTAAGCGCATTCGACACCAGGTTCTGCAAGACAGAGGTAATCATGTTGATATCCGCATGTACCTTGATGTCTTCAGGAATATTATCAACCAGTTCAATTTTTTTATTTAAGGCCAGACTTTTCAGCACACTGCACACAATATTACTGGATTGTTTCAATTCATAATTAATCGGATGATAAATAAAGCGTCCACCCTCTGCCATCGCCCAAGTCAGCAGGCTTTCCAGCAGGTTATAGGTCGATTGTGCATTATCATATAAATAATCCGCGATGCTCTGGATACTGGATTCGTCCAGAGTGTCACGCTCCTGCGCTAGCACTTCGGAAAAGCCCAGTAAACCATGAAATGGTGCACGCAAGTCATGCGCAATAATCTGGAAAAATTTGGTTTTACTGAAGTTGAGTGCGCATTGCTGTTCATATAATTCTTTCAGTTCAGTATGTTCTTGATTGAGCTGAATTCGAATCACTAAACTTTCAGCAAATTGTTTAATAGTGGCAATATCGTCCTGATCGAACAGTTCGGTCTGATCATCAAAGAAAATGACCTGTCCAAAAGACACACCGCTACTTGATTTTAAATTAAAGGCGACCAATCTCTGATGCGCTACACCGAGATCTTTCACATAATTTGACAGTTCTGTATAAGCAGGATGCGTCTGGTCGATAACATCTGCCTGTTGCAGATACGTAGGCAGATTCACGTCCTGCGGGGCGTGCAAAGCCCGGAAACCGCGCGGACAGCTGTACCAGATATAGGGCTCCGTGTGGAAGCGAATAATGCTGGTTTTAACGTTTAAAACTTTACGGGCGATCTTACAAAAGGTGTCTAATAGGTTATTGGAGGTATAGACACCTAAAATGAGAGATATACGGCACGAGCTTAATTGCTCCGTATTCTGACCGACCTCTAGCAGTTTTAGTTCCATGTCTGCCTCTCTGAATGTTTATGGAATAAAGAAAACACAGCCGACCAAATTCATACAATCAATAACAAAGATTCTATATTTACTCAACGATGAAAACCCACCTCTAGGTTAAAGGATTTGTTAACCTGTTTCTATCCAGATACATTCTTAACTGCAAGGTACTGATATTTAATTGATTAAGAATAACTTGAAAATTTACTATTCTAAAAAAACCTACATAAGTATTTGAAATTAATCTATCTCACCTAAAATAAGTATCTTTATTTGTATTTACTGTAACACAGTACTGAATAAAAAATACCCACCATCGCTTTTTACTTTATTTAAAGTAAAAGCTAATGATTTTTCAACTATATAGTTTGACCTTATGATTAAAAACAGATTTTATATCAGGCTTCATCTACCTAATAATGCTCAGAATTAATTTTTAATTTTTTAAAATATCTTAACAATTCTAATGTAAGAAATATTTTAAATATCAGCATTTCGACTAAAAACAGATCCAAAAAACCACTGAGGATTGTAAAGAACTTACATTTATTAACAAATTAATTATGAAAATTTTGTGTTTTTTATCCTCAGTGCAGTTTTAGAAGCTGGAATAGAAATATTAAAATAGATCACTTATAGGCTATGCATGTCTACGTCAAACCAATCGGCTCAGAATAGCTATAAAAAAAGCGGCCTAAAAAGACCGCCTTTTTATATGGCTGCTTAATTGTCAGAAATCAATGCCACTTGCTGTACATAGTTAAACAGCTTTAATTTAGAAGCATTCACTTCTTCTTCAGGTGCTTGATTCTTTAAATCACGGTGTACCCGAAGATAATGTTGACGTAAGGTATGACGCTCTGTCGCATTATAGTTTTTGGTAAATTCATTGATGGCTGGATCACCATCTTTAACAATTCGATCCACCCAACGCTGTAATTGAGCTGTCTTTTTAAGACCTTGTTTGGGTGTTAAATAAGACAAAATCACCGTTTCATTTTCATTACGTAATAATTTACCAATCCGTGAAAATTGACGACGACGTGCTTCATGTGAACTAATTGCCTGCACATCAAGCAAGGCGTCAATCAAACGCTCATCTACGGGTAGGTTTTTAATTTGTTTAGCGCTCAGCTCTGCAAGCTGCGCACCCAAAGCAGCCATACGCTGGACTGCTTTTTTCTGTTCGGTCTTACTTGCGCGTCCCTCTAAAGAATCAAAATCTTCTTCAGTTAAACTGTTCGGTCGACGTGCCACGATTAATCTGCCTCATAAAATTTTGCTGCAAATAGTGCCTGAATTTCAGATAAGGCTTTGTCCTCGTCTGCTCCTTCAATCACCAAGCGTAAAGTTGTTCCTTTGCCCGCACCGAGCATCAGCAAGGACATGATATTTTTTGCATCTACCAGTTTATCCGCTTTGCCAATCTGGATACTGGAACGAAATTTGGTGGTAACTTCTATCAGTTTACCAGATGCGCGTGCATGTAAACCCAGTTTATTAATTACGTCAACTGTCGTATCAATCATGACCAGTGCTTCATTTCTCGATGGAGGACTTGAATAGACCATTTTGCCTCAAGGGCTTTTTTTAGTCTATCCACAATATAAACAGAACGATGCTGACCACCGGTACAGCCAATCGACACGGTCATATAATGACGATGCCCTTCAGCAAAGGTCGGCAACCACTTGTCCAGAAAATGATACAGATCATTGAACATATCCTCGACCTGATCGCTCTTTTGTAAAAACGCCTGCACGGGCTGATCTAGCCCTGAAAATTTGCGCAGTTCCAGTTCCCAATGCGGATTCGGCAAATGCCGGACATCAAAGACATAATCGGCATCCAGTGGAATGCCATGCTTATAACCAAAGGATTGCAGAATCAGGATCAGGTTATCGGCCTGTCCAAGCTTGGACAACAAGGTATGTTTCAGATCATGCACACTTTTATCGGTGGTATCGATATGTACCGTAGAACGCAACTGAATCGGCATCAACAGGATTTTTTCTTCCTGTATACACTGATTCAGACTTTTAAAGCGTGACGCCAGAGGATGCGGCCGACGCGAAGCACTAAAGCGGGCAATCAGCTCCTGATCCTGCGTGGTCAGATAGATAATATCGACCGAACCATGCTGTTGCAGTTGCTCAAATACATGATCAAATTCTTGTAAATCTGCCCGGGTACTGCGCACATCGACGCCCAGCGCCAACTGTTCCAGATTGTTTTCGCTGTCCAGTTTTGCCACAATTTCGGGAAGCAATGCCAAAGGCAAATTATCAATACAGTAATAACCCAGATCTTCAAGCACCTGTAATGCAGATGATTTACCCGAACCAGATTGTCCTGTGACAATTAAAATGCGCTTCATGCATGCTACCCTTTCATCTTAGCCGGCAGTGTATTTAACCTGCAGGTTATCGATCAGACGTGTATTCCCCAACTTTGCAGCTATAAATAACACAAGATCTTGATTAAACGTATGAATTTTTTGTAATTCTGGCGTGCGGGCTTCAACATAATCAACAACGAAACCGGCATCGGTTAGGCTCTGACGAATTTCGGCCAATACCGTATCCAGTTCCACGCCTGCATGTAATTGCTGTTCAGCCCGTTGCAAGCTTTGATAAATGACCGGTGCGATTGCACGATGCTCTTCGCTTAAATAACCATTGCGCGAACTTAAAGCCAGGCCATCTTCTGCACGGGCAATCGGTACACCAATCACTTCCAGTGGAATATTCAGGTCTTGTACAAACTGACGAATCACCGCCAATTGCTGATAATCTTTCTGGCCAAAGAAGGCGTAATTCGGCTGTACGATATTAAACAATTTAGTGACCACCACCGCCACACCATCAAAATGGCCGGGACGCTGCAAACCGCATAAATCATTGGTAATGTCAGAGACACTGATATTGGTCAGACGCGGTTTTTTGCCATACATTTGCTCAACCGTCGGCGCAAACACGATGTCACAACCAACTTCAGCCAATAGTTGTTGATCCTGTTCAAGCGTGCGCGGATAGCTGTCAAAATCTTCATTGGGCCCAAACTGGATCGGGTTGACAAAGATACTGACCACCACCACATCACACAACTTACGTGCTTCACGCACCAAATTCAAATGTCCCTGATGCAGATTGCCCATGGTCGGTACAAAACCGATAATCTTGCGACTGGTACGCGCCGGATTTAAGGATGCCGCTAAGCCCTGAATGGTGGTTTCTGTTTTCATCTTACAATTCAACCTGAAAAGTTTGTTCTGGTGCCGGGAAAGATCCATCTAAAACTGCAGCATGGTACGCTTTGAAAGCATCCAGAATGGCTGTTGCACCCGATTGTTCTTGCATAAAATTACGTACAAATTTTGCAGTGTGGCCAAAGGTCAGGCCCAACATATCCTGAACCACCAATACTTGTCCGTCAGTGGCTGCACCCGCGCCAATGCCAATCACCGGAATCTGCGGAAACAGTTCGGTGATTTCCTGACCAAGCTGTGCTGGTACGCATTCAAGTAGCAATAGTGCAGCACCCGCCTCGACCACTGCCTTACAATCTGCAATGAGCTGATCAGCCGCTTCACGGGTACGGGCTTGTAGTTTATAGCCACCAAAAACATGTACCGACTGCGGAGTAAGACCCAAATGCACACACACCGGAATACCGTTACGGGTCAGCACTTGCACGGTTTCTGCCAACCATGCACCGCCTTCCATTTTCACCATTTGCGCGCCAGCCTGCATCACGGTTTTCGAACTTTGCAAGGCATCATTCAAGGTGGCATAGCTCATAAATGGCAAATCAGTCATGATAAAAGCATGCTGGTTACCACGGCGTACCGCAGCCGTATGATAGGCCATATCTGCAACCGTGACCGGCAAAGTCGAATCACGGCCCTGAATTGACATCCCAAGAGAATCGCCAATTAAAATGCTGTCCACTTCGGCAATTTCCATGGCTTTGGCCATACTGGCATCATAGCAAGTCAGACATGAAAATTTGCGTCCATCTGCTTTAAAGCGTCTTAAATCACTCAGACTGACCATGAAAATGTTCCTCTATGCTTGAAAGTTCTGACGAAGCTACCATCACTTAAAAATTAAATATTTGCCCAGTTGCTGTTATCGAGTACCGTGAGGGTCGATTGTTTGACGATGTCCAGGTCTTTTAATCTGTGTCCATGAACCTGTATTTCAGGATCAATATCCAGAAGGGGAATCAGGACAAAATCACGCTCTAATACCCCAATATGCGGCACAGTTAAGCGTTCATTTTGAATCTGCTCATTGCCGTAGATTAGTAAGTCCAGATCCAGCGTACGTTCGCCCCAATGACGTAAACGTACCCGACCGGCGTCCTGCTCAAAGGCTTGCAAACGATCCAGCAGGCTTAAAGCGGCCAGATCGGTATTTAACTGCACCACTGCATTCAGATAGTTCGGCTGATCCTGTGGTCCCATCGGTGGACTTTGATACAGATGCGAAGTTTTCACCTGCCCCAAGGTCGCCAGTTTCTGTACAGCTTCTGCCAGAATCTGGCGTGAATCGCCTAGGTTACTGCCTAGGCCAATATACGTCACGATCATTGTGTTGGTCCAAACACCACCTGGCTCAGATCACGTTTTACCCGCTTACGTTTCATAATCGGATGATCTGCGCCAATTTCACCGCTGGCACTGGCTGCCACATGCGACAGAGGTTTCGCCTTGTCTTCAAACTTGGCTTTACGCACACGACGATTGCGTGGTTCAGGTTCATTCACTAACGGCTCAATCTCAGCGAGATCTTGCTGCTGGGTCAGTTTCTGTTCCAGATGTTCTTCTTGACTCGCCTTGCGGCGGCTCTTGGCACGCTGACGGTTATACTGGCTAATGGCCCTTTCTTTCTCGTCACCGCTCATTTGCTGGTAAGCATCCCACCAGCTGCCCATGCCTTGGGCAGTCGCATCACCTGATTTTTCACGCAGCAGCAAAAAGTCAAAGCCGGCACGGAAACGCGCGTGGCTGGACAAAGCCTCGATTTGCTGCGGTTTTGGATTCAACAAACGGGTTTGCATTTCCCAGACTTCACGAATAAAGGTTTCCGCAAAGCGTGGAATAATAGTGCGGGTTGCCTGACGTTTTAATACGTCGAGCCCAGCTTGGGCACGGGCTTCGGCCGCTACTACACCTTTATTCAGATAGAATTCACAACGCTCAAGGAACGGCTGCCATAACAATACCGCATAGAAAAATGCAGGGTTGATGGTCTTGCCGATAGAAATACGCTGATCGGTATTTTTCGCAGCACGTTCCATAAACGGCGTAATTTCAGGCTTGATATCTGCAAATAACTGCTGCCAGATGCCGAAATCGATCAGCATTGGCAAGACACGATTTAGGTGTCCCATGGTGAACAGTTTCTGTGATTCATCATAAAGTCGATGTGGAGAAACATCACGCAGTAACTGGGTCATTTCCGGCGTAAAGACATCCAGAATCGCCTCATCAATATTAAAGTTCAGCTTGGCCGCAAAACGTAAGGTTCGCAGCATCCGCACCGGATCTTCTTCAAATCTTAAAGTCGGATCACCGAGTAAGCGTAAGGTTTTGCTGTGAATATCATCGACCGCATTGCAGAAATCCAGCACAATGCCTTTACGCGGCTGGTAGTACATTGCATTGATGGAGAAATCACGACGGGCAAAATCCTGCTCGATGCTACCCCAGTTGTTGTCACGCAGAATCATCCCCGCGGCCGAGGTCACTGCTTTTTTTGGTGGTGCACGGAAGGTTGCCACTTCAACCAGTTCCCGCCCTGAATAGACATGCGCCAGTTCGAAACGTCGTCCGATAATCCGACAACGTCGTCCGAAAACTTCCTTGACCTGAGCCGGGGTTGCATTGGTAACTGCATCGAAATCTTTAGGATTCAAACCTAACATCAGATCTCGAACACCACCACCCACGATATAAGCTTCATAGCCTGCCTTGTTTAAGGCATCAATCACATCGAGAATATAAGAAGGTAATTGAGCGGTTGATAAACCACATTTTGACGCGCGCAAAGTTTGCAAAAGACGCTGTCTCCTACGTCTGAACGTAAAATTCCAAGATGACGCTAATCATATCGCTTACACGCCTAAAGGGCAATTTGATTATGTCAATCCTGCGAGTCAAATCAATCAGCTAGTCATGATCCATGCTGTCGCCTTACAAGGCCAGTTTGGCCTTGTTTTTGGCAAATAATGCCGGCCCAATACCTTTGACTAGCTGGATCTCTTCAATGCTTTTGAATTTACCGTTTTTTTGCCGATGTTCAATAATCGCTTCGGCCTTCTTTTGACCAATCCCATTCAGCTGTTGTAATTGCTCTACAGTTGCATTATTTAAACTGATTTTATCAGCAGCGGAAGATGCCGATAATGCAGGCTTCGCCAGATAGTGATTGCTTTCGGATGAAGCCGTAGCGGCAGCTTTTTTCTTCAGACGTGCATCATGTTGCTGTTGCTGGGTCTTCCATTCCATATAATCGGTCGCAGTCGCATGCGCTGTTCCGATAGAAATAAAGCCCAACCAGCAACTCAGAAGAAGATTAATCCACGTCGGACCGATTCGATAAGGTATTTTTTTCATGTGCTGCTCTTTGTTTTAATTCTAATTTAGCCTGTTCCCACAGCTGATCAAGTTCAGTTAGTGACAGCTTTTCCAAGTCTAATTGTTGTCGTTCTGCCTGATCTTCCATCAAGGCAAAGCGGGTCCGAAATTTATGGATCGTACCCAATAATGCCATCTCGCTGGAGATGCCAAGTTTACGTCCAACATTGACCAGAGAAAATAAGCAGTCGCCAAATTCTTCCTGTATTTCATCGGAATTTTGTCCGGCTACCGCTTCTTTTAATTCAGCCAGCTCTTCTTCCAGCTTGGCATAAGCACCCGCCATGTCCGGAAAATCAAAACCGATTTTGGCGACATTTTTTTGAATTTCATCAGCCTGCGCCAAAGCCGGTGCATGTTTAATCTGATCCAGGCGTGAACGCGGCTTGCCCTGCTTTTCTTGCTGTTTGATTTCTTTCCATAGCTCGGACACATCTTCCGGACTCATTTTTGCAAATTGTTCAGCTTGAAATACATGCGGATGACGGCGAATCAGTTTATCGGTAATGGCCTGCACCACATCCTGAAAATCGAAAGCGCCCTGCTCACTGTACATCTGCGACTGGAACACTACCTGTAACAGCAAATCACCCAGCTCATCGCGGACATCGTCGACTTTTCCAGAGCGGACTGCCGCTTCGACTTCGTAAGCTTCCTCAATGGCATATTTGGTCAGAGATTCGGGGGTCTGCTGCTGATCCCATGGACATTTTTCACGTAATTCGCGCATGACCTTGAGTAGTTGTTCCATGTTTAAAAACCTCTTTTTTTTTACCAAATTGTCGCGTCAATCTGCCAGTTTCTTGTTATGCTCAAAAAAAAGACAATAAGGAGATCAGGCACATGCACAGTATATTGATTAGCGGTGCAGCACAAGGAATTGGTGCCGCGACAGCCGCCCTATTTTACCAGCACGGCTACAAGGTGGGTATTTATGATGTTCAGGTGGAGCAGGCAGAACAACTGGCCCAGCAACTGGGCGAACATGCCAAAGCCGGTTTTCTGGATGTGGCTGGTTATACGTCCTGGGAAACAGCTTTAGCCGAATTTTCAGCTTGGGCAGGTGAAATCAATATTCTGGTCAATAATGCCGGGATTTTATATTCAGGCCCTTTTGAAGAAACTGATATTATGGCGCATCATCGGACTCTGGATATTAATGTTAAAGGAGTCATGAACGGCTGTCATGCCGCTTTCCCTTATTTAAAAGAATCTTCATTTGCCCGCATCATTAATCTATCTTCAGCTTCGGCGATTTATGGCCAGGCCGATTTAAGCAGTTATTCCACCAGCAAGTTTGCGGTGCGTGGCCTGACTGAAAGTCTGGATATTGAGTGGCAACCCTATGGGATTCGAGTCTTGGATGTCATGCCGCTTTTCGTCAGTACAGCCATGGTCAAAGATATGCAGGCAGAAAGTATTAAAAAAATGGGTGTGCATTTAAAAGCAGAAGATGTTGCACAAGAGATTCTGAAACTGGCACAGCTCAAAGATTCCATTTGGCAAGCAACGCATCATCCGGTTGGATTCAAAAGCCAGTTTTTATTTCATTTGTCGCGGATGAGTCCACAATTTGTGAATCGGCTGAGTAACCTGGTCATTTCCAGAAAATAAAAAATATTTGGGTTGATTCTGTTTTAGACAGTGTGATGAATCTGGATCACTGGAAATCTCAACCCTTTGCAGGAATGCTCACTTTGCCAGGCCACGGTGAGCATACAGCCAGCAATAGAATAATTTTGATAAGCATAGATGCCAATCTCTGGATGTTCGCAGCGCCCACCATTTTGCTCAGGATGGATATTGGTATTGAGTTCGTTGAGGTTGATCCGGATTCCCAAGCCTGATGCCTTTAACACGGCCTCTTTAGTCGTCCAGACTTTAAACCAGTATTCGGGATCATAAGCCAGCGTTTGCCAAGTTTTGAGTTCTTCAGGATGGAAGGCGTGCTGTGCCAAAGCTTCAAAACGGACTTTACGGCTCAGTTCTTCAATATCGATTCCCAAGTTTTGGACATTCCTGCTCGTGGCCAGGGCGTAGAAATTTTGACTATGACTATGATTAAAACTGAAATCCGGATAGTCATTTAAATAAGGCTTGCCATATTCAGTGGCGGTGAAATCCAGAGATTGGATCGGATGATTGAATTGATCTGACAGCAACTGGTTACGTCGCGCATAAATTGCCAGTTTTCGATTTTTGATTTGCTCTACCCGTGATTCAGGCGGTTTAATCGAAAAGAACTGATCTATTTTTTGTAGATAAATTTGAATATTTCGCGACAATGCAAAGCTCATAGAAACAGATGGACTTTTTCATTTTACGTCGCCAGATAAAAAAAGAAAGCCTGTTCGAAAACAGGCTAGACTCATATTGCTTAGATTGAATCAGAAATATCAACTGGTTTTGCTGCTGCAGATTCTGGCGCCTTAAAGTTCAAGCCCGCTTTTTTCATCAATTGCGGATACTCCACCAATGCCATTGTTGCGTTTTTTGCAATTCCAGTCACATCACCTAATAGACCTTTGGCATCCATAAAAGACATACCGCTATCGCTGACACTACGCGGATTACTGAGCATTTGCATAGACACCTGCTTACTATTAAGCACGAGTTCGCGTGCAGACAAGCCCGCAATCGCAAAGTTAGTAAGTGAGTTAACTAGAAGCTGTTTCTGGCTTACACTTAATGCATTAATACGTTCCAGTGTCGCCGCTTCATCCTTTTTTGATGCATCCAGAACATCATTGGTCAATTTGGTAATCTCTTTCTGGATGGCCTCTTTTTCCTTTACGTCTGAGGTAGTTTTCAAGCTGTTTAATTTGGTTTTCAGCTCTTCACTGTCTTTACGTTCAGCAAACAGGGTTGCCAGTGTCGTTCGGCTTTGAATAAACATGGCATTGGTGGCTTGTGCCTGCTTAAGAAAACCCGCCAAATCCAGATTTTGTGAAGATGTGCCTGTTGTCGTTGCAACTGCTTTTGATGCCAGACTACTCAATGTTCCAAGACCGGCATGGCTTTGCGATGCCAATACAGCACTTCCCAAGATCAAGATGCTTGCGATTTTTTTCATAGTATTTCCCCTTATAATTCCTTACTGAACTGCATCGGCCTTTTGCACGATCTGATTTAAAATTTTTGGTAATGCCTTGAACATCTGAATGTTGTACATTTCATGACGATGGGTGATATCAATCCCTTTTAAACTAACTTCTTGCTGTAAACCAACAGCCCCAACACGTTCCTGTTTTGCATTAAAACGCCGCGCGCCACCAGCCAACACCAAAGTGGCATCGCAACTGGATTTGTCTGCATTGCATTTAATAGAGTCTTCTTGAACCTGAATTTTGAATGCTGGCTGTAAGCACTCGTCTTTAGGCACATACAGTTTCAAATCTAGCTGTTTTTTAAAGCCGGCATTTTCAGTCATTTTTATAATTGATGTTTCCAAACTGGTCTGACCTTTAAAACCTGAGCCTGTGGCATAAAATGGACGTTTGGACTGACTGGTAAATGCGTGATAAATCAGCGGACCAAATCCATAAAATGGAATCTCTCCGACTTGATCAGTATGCAAGCTTGGACAAAGTACACGAGCAAGTTTCGACTCACCCACAGCAGCATGGCTATCCACCAAGATGCTGTCACCCGAACGTACCGGCAGGCGGTCATTTCCACTCACAGGAAAATCAAGCTGCGCTTTGACTTTAGTCCCTTGACGCTCAATGACTGTAGCTTCCCAAGTCGGGATTAACACTTGACGCTGAGCAACTTTTTCACGGTTATACACATGAATTTTCATGCCTGTGGTCAAACGCTCGCCTGCATCCTGAATCGTGATGGTCTCGCTACCACCACTCGCTACCTGCAAATCTGAACGGGTAAATTGAATCCCTTTTTGGAATTGCTGACCCAATTTCACCAAAGCATTTTTAAGTGCCACTTCTTTACGCGTATCCAGTGAAAAACCCATTCCTTGTGAAATGGCTTCACTGATTTCATCAGTCGCATGCGCCGAATAAATCACGCGCCCAGAACGGTCAATCATTTCAGCAAAGACTTCGCTATGTACCACTTGCTGCTCAGTCATTTTGCCGACTTGCTGCTGATAACCAATTACAGGAATCACATTAATACGAATAAAAAATTCAGGAAGTTCACGCTGATGCTGGGTTTCCTGATTAGTTAAACCTGTCTGCTCACTGATACTCTGTGCGAGCACGCTATAACGTTTGTTGACTGGTGTAAGGGTAAAAGATGCATTTTCTCCGATCGCATCAGAAAAAATCTGCTCAATCAGGTCTTTTGACTCGCCTTGATAAGTCAATACATCCACCACCAAAGCTTTAGGCTTGTTCAGTGCCTGACGGGTATTAGCCGAAATCTTGCTAAACTGGCTCGAATTACCACTCATCAATACAGGCAATGCCACAGCATAATCACTGTCAGCATGGACAACCCGGATTAAATCTCCTGAAGCCGAGCTCAGCTCATCATCTTTGGCAATCCCTTGATTAAAGCCTTTATCCAAAACCATATAAGACTTCCAGCGGTCAATCACCTTGGTCTGCACTTCAGAGACCTTAAATTTCTTCTGTAGATCTTGGGTCAATTGCTGAGTCAAGGTCAGCAAGCTACTTTGAAATTTCTGCTGAACCGCCTGACGGGTTGTAGCCGCCTCGATATCAGTCGCCAGCACCTGTATAGGTTGAGATAAAGTAGCGCTATCGGTATAAATCACTTCTCCGGATAGGACATTGGTCAACTTTAAACTTAAAGTGACTGGCAGAAAAATCTCGGCTGTAGACTCCTTTTGCACCACATATTCGCTGGCCCGCAAAACTTCCAGAGAAGCCACATAGCTTCGATGTTTATTCTGTTGGGAAATTGAAGTAACCACCTGATCTTGCAAGGCCTGTTTCAGCTGCTGCTCGAAAGCTTGTACAACTTGAGTACGAATCGTCTCGCTAGATACAGCCTTGCTAAAGTCACAGGAAATGGATGATGCGTTTGCTTCTATATGTTCCACCGATTGACGACAAGGCAGTTCCAGCCCGTAAATTCCCTTCGCCGGAAAAACCTGAATATTGGCCTGCGCACTAGCCGTTCCCATCAGCGCCATGGCAAGCATGACTTTTTTCAAGCTTATTTGCATTGAGTACCACCAATACATAAAGTAATGGTATTCCCTGCTTGCAGGCGTTCGGCATTCGACAGAACAGGATTTACCCGGCGCAATGCTTTGGCAAGTTCAGCACTTAAGGGCTTTTCACTCTTATAAGTCATGGTCATCTCGACCAATTTGCCATCCTGGGTACGGATATCGATATTTTCCGCACCATCCATTTCATCTAAGGCTACGTACAGGTCATCCCCTAACCGGCTAGATACGCTACCTGATACACTTTTTACAAAGAGGGTTATTTCCTTACCATACATGCTGCGGTTTTTCGAATAGGCGAGGATTTGTGGACCGACTTCAGATAGCGTCATTTCACCCAGTTTACGGGCAACATTGGTACGGCAAGTATCTGTCGTTGCAGCAGTTGATGATTCTGTACGGGTATCGCCGCCCATCAGTGTGCCATCATCGACTGAATAAATTTTATAGCTGAGTGCACCATCACAAACAAACTGACCCGTTGCACCTGAACGACCACGGTCATAAATATAAGAGCTACCGACCATAAACCAGTCCGCTTTTTCCTGACGTGCAGCCACTGCAAGTTTTGCCAGCTCTGCATCACCCAGCAATTGTTGAATGGTCATACTCTTGCCTTTGAGATAACGGCTACGAAACACATCCGAATCCATTAAGCGTAGATCATATTTAGATGCTGCACGGGCAATTGAGGTTAACGTTTGATTTTCACGCTCAGGTGTGGTCGACGGGGTTTGATATTCCACATATTTCACAAAATTTTGAATATCATTCTGGCGTTCAGACTGGCTATAACGTGCTGATTCACTGGCGTTATAACTTGCTGAAGCAGAAGATTTACCTGAATTATTGTGACTTGATGAACGTGCAGCAACGCCCGCACCTGCACCATAGTAATTACCATAGGCATAGCCTGAAGCCGAAGCTGATTTGCCTTTTGATGAATATGATGAACTTTCACTGGCTTTTGCACTTTCTTTCGCGTCATAGCTGGCCTTTTCATCATAGGCATAGCTCTTGTCAGAAAAGTACGACGTAAACTCTTTCACCGGTTTTGAGTTATCTCGCGGTACACCAAAATATTCATCCATTACGATCATGATCGGACTGGTTCGGCTATTCTTTTTGGATAAACCCAGATCATTTAAGATCTGGCGAAACTCCTGATCATCCATTTCAATTGAAATAGAAGTAACCAGTTCATTGTTATTGTTGGTTTGACTACCACGATTAAATACGTAGCCATTGTCAACTTGTTTCACAATATCTGCCAGATGGAGTTCGGCATCCTGCATGGCTTGAGGGCCATTTATTTTTTTGATTAAAGCAATGACTGCATCAGTTTTTGCATTATTCAATGCTTGATTCCGTGTTCCTATTGGATCTTTTTTTATAATGGGGCTACTGCCCTCACCATTCACTTTGATCATTTCAGCGCATGCAAGGCTTGGTAAGCCCATCATACAGATTAAGGCCAATGCAGTTTTTTTCATGTTCCCCTCACACCACCGCAAATTTGGGTAGTAATTTATTATGATCTTTTTCAGTCAATTTTCATTTTTGCGACTGAATTAACAATTTCACACAAATATAATACATATCACATAAATATTAAATTGATACTTATACTAAATAACTATAATTAAAAGAATATTTTATTTTTATTAAATTCAAAATTAAGCCTGATTAAAAAATATTTTTATAGGTAATAAAAAAGCCCGCTTTACGCAGGCTTTTTATCCGGAAAATTTAAACTATAAAATTAACGCTTAAATTTCTTCTCGGCTTTCTTGAACTTCTGTACATAACGACGTTTACGTGCAGCTGCACGCTCATCCACTTGAGACTTACGACCTTCAAACGGGTTTTCCGAAGTTTTAAACTCGATTTTAATCGGTGTACCTTCAAGCTTGTACACTTTACGGAACACATTTTCCAGGTAACGACGATAATCCGCAGGGGTTTTATCCACTTTGTTTCCGTGAATAACGATCGTTGGCGGATTTTGTCCACCCATATGCGCATAACGCATTTTAATACGACGACCCTGAACCATCGGCGGTTGGTGGGCATCTGTCGCATCATTTAAAATCTGGGTGATTTTTGCTGGTGATACTTTCAAACGAGATGAATCATAAGCACGGTGAATCGATGGATAAAGATCGCCCACGCCCGTTCCATGCAATGCAGAAATCAAATGCACTTTGGCCCATGGAATAAAATCGAAGCGACGCTCTACATCAAGCTTACATTGCTTACGATCATATTCAGTCATGTTATCCCATTTATTGACTGCAATAACCATGGCACGACCCGCTTCAAGTGCATAGCCAATCAAATGCAAATCCTGCTCAACAATACCATCACGCGCATCGACTACAACCACAATTACGTTGGCATCTTTCATTGCCTGTAAAGTTTTAACAATCGAGAATTTCTCAATCATTTCATCGACTTTACCTTTACGGCGCACCCCGGCAGTATCAATCAGGGTGTATTGACGGCCATCACGCTCGAATGGAATATAAATCGAGTCACGTGTTGTACCCGGCTGATCAAATGCCACCACACGCTCTTCACCGAGCAAGCGGTTCACCAGCGTTGATTTACCTACGTTTGGACGACCAATAATCGCTAAACGCAGACCCGTGTTTTTGTCATGCTCTTCTGGATTTTCATCTTCCGGCACATCAGCAAGTACGTCTTCCAGCATCTGCTGAACACCACGACCATGGCTGGCTGCCACTTGTAACGGCTCACCCATACCCAGTTTGTAGAATTCAACCAGGGCAGCTTCAGCATGTACGCCATCAACCTTGTTGGCCACCAGAAAGACTTTTTTGCCTAAAGTACGTAATTCACGTGCAATCTGTTCATCGGAAGCCAGTAGTCCGGCACGCGCATCAACCACAAAAATAATAATGTCGGCTTCATGAATGGCAGTCTTGGATTGCTCTGCCATGTAGGAGTCAATCCCACCTTCATTTTCGCCAATACCGCCAGTATCGACCACAATGAAAGATTTATTTTGATAGGTAGCATCGCCATATTTACGGTCGCGTGTCAGACCTGCGAAGTCTGCCACCAATGCGTCACGGCTCTTGGTAATCTGGTTGAACAGCGTTGATTTTCCGACGTTCGGACGACCAATGAGCGCAATTACGGGTTTCATAGAGTAACCTTTATTTAATATCAGGCGTCAAAGTGGCCTGAACATCAGAAAGCATAGGAAGATATAAGGGGTAAATACCCTAAATAAAAACACGGGGCATTGATTTTTCAATCACCCCGCGTTCACAAAATACGGTTGTGGCTAGTTTAGCATAAGGCTCGTTAAAATTAACGGTTCTGCCAAATGCTTAATGCGCCCTTGCGTGTGGAAACATACAGCTGGTTGTCGATGACGCGTAAGCTACGTACTTCCCCAGAGGTTTTCGAACGACCAGTAATCTGTCCGGTACGCGGATCAATCAGGTGCAAGACACCATCCAGATCACCGACTACAAGATCAGTACCCAGCATCACCGGATTACTTAACTTGCGATTCAGCAACTGGTCATTTTCCCAAAGCGGTTGACCCGAGGTAATCTCAAAGGCTTTGATTTTGCCATCGGTTTGCGCCACAAATACGCCATTACCCACAACTTCTGGACGCTGGATACTGCTGGCATCTTCACTCCAGACCACCTGTTGTGAAGCTAAATCCAGCACAGTCACCTGACCTTGATAACTGGTGGTCACCACAAACTGGCCTGCAACGACCGGTTCCCCGTCAATATCAACCAGACGCTGGATATCAGAACGCCCATCCGACACTGCGACACGACGCTGTAATTTTGGCACACCGCTTAAGGCATCCAGTGCATAGATATAAGCATTGGAAGATGCAATCAGTACATTACGAGCATCTAATGCAACAGGTGCAGCCATGCCACGCAGGCTGAATTGTACATTAGGTAAGTTATAAGTCCAAACTTGCGCACCCGTCGCAATTTCATGCGCATATACGGTGCCGTCATTGCTCACGCTAATGACACGACCAGCATGAATTAATGAAGGTGCCAGTAAAGCACCCGTCAATTGCGCAGTCCATTTTTGCTCGCCGGTTTGCTGATCCAGCGCAAACAGTTGGCCTTTCTGGTTGCCAACGACAACAAGACCTTCAGCAGCTTCAACACCAGAACTTAAATTGTCTTTGCTGACTTTTTTCTGCCACAGACGCTGTTTGCCTTTAAATGCAGACACTTCGCCTTTCGGGTCAATCGCAAAGACCACATCATTATCTGCATCCAGACGTAAACGCAACGGATCAGCAGCATCTGTCGAAGCCACACTGGTGGAAAATACAGGGACCAGGGTTTTGGCTTGAGTCAGTTTTGGAAGTGGATTCGGTTTTACTTCTGGAACTTTATTGGTTTTACCCGCACAGCCAGCCAATGCAAGCGTTAAAACAGTCAAGGCACAGGTAATTTTGTATTTTCTATTCATTCAGCTTCTTCCGCTTGTGTTTCTATAATTGGGCGTTCGATTTCCGGATCATCGACCAATACGCCTACGCTTTCGAGCTTAATTTGTAAAATCTGACGTTCTTCTTTACGTTCAATCAAAGCATCCCATGCACTTTGATATACTTTTTTAGCATTTTCAATATCATTTTTGGCAACATAGATATCGCCACGTGCTTCATCGGCAGTTGCTTTAAATGCAGGCTCAGTGACTGCTTCTAAAGTTTTCAATGCAGCATCATATTTTTTCTGCGCCAATTGTGCATAAGCCAGACGAAGTTTGACGACCTGAACCAGACCTTTATCGTCTACTTTCGAGTTTTCAACTTTCTGTAGCGCTTTCTCGGCCGCAGCATAATCTTCTTTGTCATAAGCCAGTTTCGCCATCACCAGCTGGGTCTGAATCGCCTGTGCTGAATCAGGTGCTTCCTTGACAATCTTGTCCGCAGCTTCAGACAACTTGGCAAAACCATCACCTTTCGATGCCTGTGCATCATCCATCAACTGCTGAACCTTGGCAGTGTGCATTTGCGACTCTGCCAAGTTTTTCTTCTGCCAATATTCCCATCCAAAAAAGGCAATCAGCGCAATTAAAATCCCAGTAATCATCGAAGAACCATATTTCTTCGTAAAGGATTTTAAGCTTTCAAACTGTTCATCACCACTCATTGCGCTCATGAGATTACCCTTTTCCTAATGTTTTATCGATTATTTTGAAGAAATTTTAGTACTAAAAAATGCAACGAAGTCCGTAAATGGTACATTCGATTGCTCTGCGGTTGCCAGCTCTTTCACAGTAAACGCCTGAGCTTCCAGTTCACGTTCACCCAAAATCGCCGCATACAAAGCACCGGCTTGATCAGCCTTTTTCATTTGCGATTTCATTGAACCCTGTGAGCCTACTTTCAGACGAACCTGACTGCCTGCTGCTTCAAGCTGATCACGGATCTGCTCCGCAATGACCAAAGCTTTACCTTGAGAAGCCGGTTCAGCCACCAGGAATACTTCACAATCACGTGTCGGGGTATTGTCTTCAACCTGCTCAAGCAAAAGCAATAAACGCTCGATACCCATGGCAAAACCAACTGCAGGAACAGACTGATCTGCCTTTCCTTTAAGCTGCCCCACCAGGCCGTCATAACGGCCACCGGCACAGACTGTTCCTTGTGAACCCAAATGGGTTGTGGTCCATTCAAAAACAGTTTTGTTGTAATAGTCCAGACCGCGTACCAGTTTTTGATTGATCACGAAGCTCACGCCTGCATCAGTCAAATACTGCTGTAACTGGGCAAAATGCGCCAGAGTTTCTTCACCCATAAAGTCATGCAGTTTCGGTGCATTTTCCAAGATGCTTTGTGTTTTGGCATCTTTAGAGTCCAAAATACGCAATGGATTCGTGGTCAGACGGCGCTGAGAATCTTCATCCAGATCAGCTTTATGCGACTCTAAAAACTCAACCAGTGCCGCACGGTAAGCTGCACGTTCATCCGACTCACCGAGTGTGTTGAGTTCTAATTGAACTTTGTCCGCCACACCCATACGTTTCCACAGACGCGCTGTCATCAAAATCAGTTCAGCATCCATATCTGGCGTTGCCACACCAAAGGTTTCCACACCAAACTGGTGAAACTGACGGTAACGACCTTTTTGCGGTTTTTCATAACGGAACATTGGGCCGATATACCAGACGCGAGGCGTCGCACCACGCAGCAGATTATGCTCCAGCATGGCACGTACACAGCCAGCCGTCCCTTCAGGACGTAACGTCAACGACTCAGGCGGATTACCCTTGTCGAGGAAGGTATACATTTCTTTTTCAACGATATCGGTTGCATCACCGATCGAACGTTTAAACAAATTAGTCTGTTCTACGATAGGCAAACGAATTTGTTGATAGCCATAGGCATCCATCAAACCGGATAGATGCTGTTCAAGACGTCTCCAAGCTGGGGTTTGCGTTGGGAGAATGTCATTAAAACCTTTGATTGCGACGATTGAACTCATGATCTACTCAGGAAAACTTGTACGAATAATTTCTTTAGATTTAGCTTCTTCAAGCTCGGTAACACGTTGACGAACCATGGTTTCGATTTCATCAACCAATTGATTCGTGTCAATTAAATGGCTCTTCTCACCATTACGGTACACTAGTGAACGTGGTGCTGCACCCACTACACCAATATCCGCTTCTTTAGCTTCGCCCGGCCCATTGACCTTACAGCCAATGACAGACACATCCATTGGGGTACGAATATCTTCTAAACGCTCTTCAAGTTGCTGCATCACTGAAATCACATTAAATTCCTGACGTGAACAGCTTGGGCAAGCAATGAAGTTAATCCCATTGGAGCGCAGACCCAGCGATTTCAGAATATCAAAACCAATTTTAATTTCTTCTTCAGGCTCGGCAGCTAAGGAAATACGCATGGTATCCCCGATGCCTTCCATCAGCAGGCCACCCAAAGCGATCGCAGATTTAACCGAACCGGTACGGTAAATACCTGCTTCTGTGACACCCAGATGGAGTGGATTATCAATTTGCTGTGACAGCAAACGAT
The DNA here is from genome assembly GCF_049896445.1 of Acinetobacter sp. TWP2-2-3. GTDB lineage: Bacteria > Pseudomonadota > Gammaproteobacteria > Pseudomonadales > Moraxellaceae > Acinetobacter. The sequence goes on along the minus strand of NZ_JAFCUI010000003.1, from coordinate 249,217 downwards.
ACGCCTCCATGGTCAGGAACACATTCGAGGCTTTGACTGAAATTTTGAATTCCTGGAAATCCAGACGGTCTAGAATATCGATATGACGCATCGCAGATTCAAGCAGTGCCTGACCCGTCGGCTCGCCATATTTCTTTTGAATATCTTTTTCCAGTGAGCCGGCATTGACACCGATCCGCATGGAAATGTCGTTATGACGTGCCGCGGCCACCACTTCACGGATTTTCGCTTCCGAACCGATATTGCCCGGGTTAATCCGCAGGCAGTCTGCACCCAAATCCGCAACTGCCAAAGCAATTTTATAATCGAAGTGAATATCGGCGACCAAAGGTACATTGACCTGCTTGCGAATTTCACCAAATGCCGCCGCGGCTTCCATGGTAGGCACAGAAACCCGCATGATGTCTGCACCGGCATCTACACAGCGCTGAATCTGTGCAACCGTAGCTGCTACATCACAGGTTTCAGTATTAGTCATCGACTGGATACTGATTGGTGCATCACCACCCACATAAACTGAACCCACACGAATTTTACGTGTTGGACGACGTTTAATTGGATTTACGATCATCGTTCTGCTCTACTCTTGATCTGTTAAGGTGATAAACGGAATTCTGCTTTTCCGTTCACAGTGTAGGGTGACAATGAAATATTTTCATTATTTAAACTGAGTGATACAGCCGATGCATCATCCAGACGAATCTGGAATGGCGCTTCACCATTCAGTTGCAAGCTCGATGCCTGACGGCCAGTTGCCAGAACATTACCCGCCGAGTCGACAATATGCACCGAAGTCGGACGGTTAAAATCAAGCTTCAGCTGATCACCGGAAAGTGCGGCACCTGTATCCAGATTCAGAATCTCGACATTAGAAGCGCCTACTCCAGAGACTTCACTGCTATTTTGTGAATTACTGCTCGACCAGTTCTGAATCATGGCAAACAGTGCGCCCAAAATCAGCAGCAGTACCAGCGTAATAAAAATGCGCTTTAACCATTTACGATTGCGGTCACGTTTGGAACCTGGCAATTTCCCCATAATTTTAATAGGAGAATTGTTCAAGGCATGATTCGGCAGCAACCCGGTATCATTGGTATAAATTTCATCAAATCGCTGAATAATACTAGACGCATCTACACCCAGAAATTTGGCATAAGTCCGGTAATAACCTTTGATAAAAGTTGCTTCAGGCAAAGACTTATATTCGTCCTGTTCCAGTGCAGTCAGGGTTTTGACCGGGATATTCAGCTCTTTCGCTACATCTTCCAGATTGCGCTGCTGATTGATACGAATCTGGCGCAAGTACTCGCCCGGACGTTGAATATTTCCTAACGCATTTGGAGCTACGCTCGAATGATTCGATGGTGAATTAGGATTTACTTCCATACGGCCTCAGTACTGTACTGTAATTGCAAATAACGTTGGTATTCCTGGCTTTCAGGAAAAAGTGCACGTAACTGGTTGACCAATACCTGCATACCCAACTGATCACCTCCGGCACGCGCAGTGCGAATGCCAATCCAGAGTGCACGGGCACCCTGATTTTTCTGTCCCACACCACGTACAAACTGTTGATACATTTGTGTCGCAGCCGGGAACTGCTGGTTCAAATAAAATATTTCTGCCAACTCTAACATTGAAATATAAGAATCGCGATTGGCTTGTAGCGCCTGTTTGAATGATTTTTCAGCATTCGCTGTATCACCCAGTTTCAGGTAAATCCGTCCCATATTTTCCAATGCACGGAAACGTTGATCATAACCTAAAGTGGCACCAGCAATTTGAAACTGCTCGATTGCATCATTATAGCGTTCAAGCTGATATAAATAAGTGCCGTAATTATTTCGCGCCTGCGCATTTTTCGGATCTGCCGAAATCGCACGCTTGAAATAATGATCTGCTTTTTCGAGATTAAGCTTACTACCTTCCTGTTGCAGTAGCACGCCCATCATCATATTCGCTTGAGAATCACGCGGACTGCTTTCAAGTGCCTGATCCAGCGCACGTTTGGCTGCATCCAGGTCACCTGTTCTCAGATATTCTACCGCCAATTGGGTACGGACTTTGGTGGCCTTTTCAGGGTCTTTCTGACCCAGATCTGGCGTCTGACACGCGACTAAAACCAAAGACACACATACTGTTGAAATCAAAGCAAACTTTGATGTTAGATTTCTCAACTGGCGACCTCTTATTATCCTTGTGAGCGCATGATCTCATTCGATTGCGCAATTTTCTTTTTCCACTGTTCCGCACGACGGGTACGGTCAGCAACTTGTCCGACTAACTGTCCGCACGCGGCATCAATGTCATCACCGCGTGTCTGACGAATCGTACACACAAAACCGGCATCAGACAAAGTTTTTTGGAAAGAAATAATCCGGTTGCGGCTTGAGCGGCCATATGGCGCATGCGGGAACGGATTAAAAGGAATCAAATTAATCTTGCTTGGCAAATTCTTCAACAGCTTAATCATTTGCTGAGCATGTTCAGGATGGTCATTCACGCCATCTAACATCACATATTCAATCGTCACATGTTTACGTGAACTTTCGTTACCATCTTTAGCAATATAGCGCTGACATGCAGCAATCAGCTGCTCAAGCGGATATTTTTTATTGATCGGCACCAGCTCGTTACGCAGTTCATCATTTGGCGCATGCAATGAAATAGCCAGCGCCACGTCAATATCTTTGACCATCTGATCGATTTTCGGTACCACACCAGAAGTCGATAAAGTCACACGACGTTTTGACATACCATAAGCAAAGTCATCAAGCATAATACGCATTGAATTTAATACTGCATCGTAGTTGAGTAATGGCTCGCCCATGCCCATCATCACCACGTTCGTGACTGAACGTTCACGCTCAAGTACAGGCACATCTTCCATATAGGAATAGTTCGCCATCCAGAGCTGACCGATAATTTCGGCTTGAGTCAAATCACGCTGGAAACCCTGTTTACCGGTTGAGCAGAATGAACAGTCCAGTGCACAGCCCACTTGTGAAGAAATACACAAAGTGCGACGTAAACCACTGCGATGTTCAGCAGGAATCAATACGGTTTCGACGAGGGAACCTTCACCGTCGCCAACACGGAATACCCATTTACGGGTACCATCTTTAGAATAGTTTTTATGCACCACTTCAGGCGCTTTAATTTCACAAATCTTTTCCAGTTTTTCACGCAGTTTGCCGGAAATATTGGTCATTTCAGCAAAATCAGTCACAAAGAACTGATGAATCCATTTCATCACCTGCCCGGCACGAAACTTCTTCTCACCCATGTCCTCAAAGAATTTTTCCATTTGCGGACGTGACATGCCAAGTAAATTCACTTTCTCGACAGTATTTGCCTGTGCTGGAGCGGATGGAGTGTGTTGCTGTGGCTCAGAAACTGCTGATACAGCGACTGCTTCAGTACTCATGTGTATTACCTAAACCATGTCTAAAGATGAAAGGAGAAGCTCAATATGTGAGCAAAGAATTATTCAGAGAATAAAAAAACCAGATAAGTATAATAACACTTATCTGGCTTGAATACTGCGAATTAACGAGTACGTGGAGCAATCTCAGTTTGAGCGAAGAAGTAGTTAACTTCACGATCAGCAGATGCTACAGAGTCAGAACCGTGAGCAGCGTTTTCATCGATGCTTACAGCGAAATCTGCACGGATAGTACCAGGAGCAGCTTCTTTAGGATTCGTCGCACCAAGGATGTCACGGTGAGCAAGAACAGCGTTTTCGCCTTCAAGAACTGAAACAACAACTGGACCAGAAGTCATGAATGCAACTAGGTCAGCAAAGAAACCACGTTCTTTGTGTTCAGCATAGAAGCCTTCAGCTTCAGCTTGAGTCAAATGTTTCATTTTAGTTGCAACAATTTGAAGACCAGCTTTCTCGAAACGAGCAAAGATGTCGCCGATGTGGTTTTTAGCAACTGCGTCTGGTTTAACGATAGATAAAGTACGTTCGATAGCCATGATAGGCTCCTTAAGTCAATTGTTGACATGAAAATTTGGCGCATTATACCGAGATAATGCGCATTTTTCTGCTTTTCATCTGTAAAAAAATGCTTTTTTAAGATGAGGGCTTAGCGTGCCTCATCAATCCATGCCATTTGAATGGCTTCAAGCAGACCTTCAGTCGACTTGGTTGGATCATCTTCAAATTCAGGCAAAGCACATACCCAGGCATGTAAATCAGTAAAACGAATCCACTGCGGGTCCACATCTGGATGCGCTTCGTAGAGTTCAATCGCGATATCGAGAGTGTCAGTCCAACGTAAACCCATCTCTATTTCTCACCATAATTGCTTTGATGCTGTACTTTAACAAATCTGTGAAAATCTGCGAGCCTTTGCCCCGGCTTTCACTTATTTTTACAGCATAATATTCAGATAAGGCGCAGTCAGGACAATGGCAATTGCCATCATGCCACCCAGAATTGCGCCAACCGCCACATCACTTGGATAATGTAATCCCAACACCATTCGGGACACTGCGACCAGAATCGTAAAAGGCAACATCAGCATGAGTAATAAAGGTGCGACATAACCTAAAACGGTGGTTGCCATGACGGCATGCAAGGTATGTCCCGAAGGAAAACTGAAATGATCCAGTGGATGCTCACCCAAACGGATTACCTGATGCACCTGATAAGGACGTGGCCGTACGGTTTTGATTTTAAGCACCTTGTAAATAATGGTACCAATAGTGCTTCCCAAAATCAGATAAACAATCTGCACGGTATAGATCAAGCCTTGCATGATCCAAACCAATATCAGCATGAAATACCAAAATGCACCATTTCCTAAGCGGCTAATCATTTTAAAAAAAGTGGCAATACGGACTGAATGCGAAAAATGATTCAGATAAACACAGCCTTTCAAATCGATTTCTAAAAATTTAATCTTTACATTCTGGAGTTTCACACTGGTGCTCCTTTCTTGTTTTATATCCTGTATTCCTGTTGCTGTACCAGTGAATACAGTGCCTGTTCAAATTGCCGGACTGGATATTGCCAGCCTACTTTTTCGGCTTTTTTACGTGCTTGCGCGCCCATCTGCTGTAATCTTTGCAGATCAGGCAGTCCGAGCATATGCTGGATCAAACCCTGTTGATGTCCAAGTCTGCTCAACCATCCCGTTTCACCATGCTGCACATGCAAGTTTGCACAAGCATAATCATAAGCAATCACTGGCAAGCCACTGGCCATCGCTTCCAATACCACATTTCCAAAGGTTTCAACCTGACTGGCAAAACAAAACACATCAGCACTGGCATACGCCGCTGACAGTTTTTCTCCTGTCAAGCTACCGGTAAAAACAATACTACCATCCTGATTCAGTTGTTGAAGTCGAGTGCGATCCGGCCCATCTCCAACCACTACCAAACGTATATCTTGCTGACGAACTTGGCGCAGCACAAAATAGGTCTTGATCAGCACGTCAATTTCCTTTTCAGGAGAAAGCCGTCCGACATACAACATCACCCGGGTCTCGTTTGAAACTCCCCAAGCATAGCGCAAATCTGGTGATCGCCACTTTGGTGAAAATGTATCTGGATCGACGCCTCTGCCCACAACTGCCAAGGGACAAGTTACACCAAACTGATTTAAGGCTTGAGCCGTGCTTCGACTCGGGACACAGGTCAAATCAGTATTATTATGAAACCACTTTAAATAGCCTTGAATTGGCTTCAGTAAAAAAGCCAAATCAAAAAACCGACTAAATTCCTGAAATGATGAATGGAAACCGCTAGAGACTGGAATTTTATGGAATTTTGCAAGCTGCTGAGCTACCAGACCCAAAGGACCTTCGGTCACGATATGGATAATATCGGGTGTAAAAGTTTCAATAGCTTCATGAATTTTTAGAAATTGCGGTCTACCAAACTGCAAATTGCTATATTTAGGAATGCAATGCGCTTTAACCAGACATTCACTATGCGGTTTAAAATCATTACAGGCTTGTCGTTGTTCTGGACGTATTAATAAAATCTTATGCCCCTGTTTTTGTAATCCTTTACAAAGTTGCAATAAAGCATGGGCAACACCATTGATTTCAGGAGGCCAGGTTTCGGTAACGATAGCAATTTTTAAACGGGACCGTGTCAGATCTTCTAGGACTATTTTGTCATGAATGGCCTGTTTACGTTGTTCTTTTAAATCAAACTGGATTTTGTGAATAACAGGTCGTTGCTCTAATAATTCTGAGATGGAAATTTGTTGCATCTCGCACCTATTCGTTTATATTTTTCACCCAGTATAGAAAGATCTCATGACTATTTGATGAATAAAAATAACTAAAAAAATCCAAAAAATAAATCCTGTAAACCATTGTTTATATTGAGAAATAATTGAATAACAATTATTTCTTAGACTAAAAAGGTATTCACTTTATGTAGATCTTCATTTAATCCCCTCGAAGTTTCTGCATGTTTACTCTACTGCACTGATCTCAGGTTGATTTAAAGTCTTTCAGGTCATTTCCTCATCTCTATGATTTAAAAATTAATATCGACAGAAATCCGATCACGATAAGTTCCAGCTGGAACCCCATTGAAAGGATTCTCTTCGAGTTGAACCGAAACGACATATTTCTGTCTCTGTGAAGCTCCCTGATTTACTCTGACTCCCCATAGCCCACTATTTGCACCACTCAAATTTAATTTGGTACGCAATTTATTAGGACCGTTGGACACATAACTTATCCCGTTGGAACTCACCAGGTTCTGACTATTAAATAAAATTGAATAGCCAGTATCACATGAAATATTAAATGAAGTGGCAGCCTGACTACGCTGATAGCTGGCTAGACGTAATTCTGGAGTGGTAAAACCATCAATCGAGCAATATTGGGCCATGGCTATTTCACTCATACTGAGTGCGGTAATAAATAAAAAGAGCTTTTTCATTTTTCTACTCCTACTTACATAGAGTTTCCAGAATTTGCTTGTCTGAATTCTGGAATTGGTTTTCATTCAGAATGAATTGAGCCTGGCACTGCTGTCCTCTCTTAGTCTTCACTTTGAGGGTGTAAGTACCTGCTTTAAATAGATATAGGTAAACAATACCTTGACTATCAACAAAAGAAGTTTCTGTACTGAGACCATCTACAAGAACCTCAGAGCCTATAACTAAATTATTTTGTTGTGCATCTTTAATTCTTAGCGCAATACGTTTGGTTTTATAGATAGGAAAATTCAGCTTATATCCACGTTGATCCAGACCAATCATTTTTTTAGAAGAGTGTTCAAAAGTTTCTTCCATCGCTAACTGGTTATGGTCAAAAGAAATATCGTAATGGATATAAGGGATGATGTTATGTATAAACATATAGCCTTGATTATTGGTGCTTCCAGCTAGACTCGCTGAGCGATAGATATCAAGATTTGGATGTTGGTCCACCTCAACCAAAGCAAAAGCATTATCAGCATATTTAGTGAATGCCATTTTACCCCCCAACCAGACCAAGGCACCCTCAAACATAGCCTGTGAATTACGACGATCCTCATACTCATCATGAGAAAGTTGTAAATTACCAATACTGGTTTTCCATAAACCATAAGCATTGTAATTCACTTCTTCTTCAGTGCGATTAACCCCCAAAACATAATCAAAACCATTCTGAGTCATCGTTCTGTGACTAAAACTTAAACTCGTTTCATTATCTTCAGTATCGTGATTTAAATAAATTTGACCCTTTTCTTCCCAGTCATAAGATAAGGTGATATTGAAACCATGATCCCCATCATTCCCAAAATCTTTATAAAAGCCAAAATTTGTATATAATTTTTTTGTTAAGCTTTTTGAAGCTCGAATATCAAAAATTTTCTGAGCATCATTACTAAAACCATTTTGCTCATAATAAGATTGATAAATATAACTAAGATTTAATCCATCAATGAATCCCAAATTGGAAAAATTAAAATATAGAATATTTGAGGCTTCAATATTAGAGTCATATATATCACCACTTAAATATTGATATTCCTGAGTAAAATATCGACTATTTATACCAAAGGACCAGTTTCTAAAATCCCGACTCAGGGCTATCGAAGCCGCATATCCTTGTTCATCATTCGCTTTTGTCTGGCTAACTGAAAATGCACTATCCATAAGCAAGTATTTACTTATTCCTTGGGTCCATAAAAAATCAAAATTGCTGACATCTTTACTATATAAAAAATCTCCTCCCAAGGTCATTGAAGAAGTTATACCCCGCCGATAAAACAATTTTGTAAAAAACTCCCGATAATCATCATCGACATAATCATAGTTATATCTAAGTTTACCTAATGAAATATTATATTCGTTCAATTTTGGCTTTAATAATCGACTATTAATATAAACCGGAAAACTCTGGACTGTCCTATTCCCTAAAATATCTTCTACAACAATTTGTGCATCACCCGCCTGATTTAGCATTGCTCCAGCAGGAAGATTATAATTACCAGGGGTCACAGAATCCCGATATAAACGCACCCCATTAATATATAGATCAATTGTTGAGGGTACGCTTGCACTTCCATTTAAAGTAGGCGCATTCCAGTAAACAAAGTCTGGACGATTGGTATAGTTGGTACCAAAGCTTAGCCCCCCAAACCGAAAAGAATTATTTAAACTGCTATAAGGGCTCGTCGTATCTCCCAAGGTAAGTCTTGAAAAGATTTTTGGAAATTCAACATCGAGCGTCGTATTGACACGTAAAAATCCTTCTTCAATATCTTCAGGTTCATTACGATATAAAAAAGCATTTTTTAATAACCAATAATCTTTAAATATCCCAATTTCTGAAAATGTATTAAACTCTTGTTCTGCATCATCTTTATTATAAAATAAACTATAATTAACAAACCCTCCAAAATTCGCTTTCTCGGGATTTTCTACCTCTAATTCATAATGAGTATCTTCAAAATAATTGACTGGAAAGTTAATTTTAATGGCTTGTAAACTATAGTCATCTTCAACTGTTACACCTGGTTGATTCAATAAACAGAACTCCTTCTTGACCAAGTGACGGGGGATCCTTTCAATGTGAATTCCTATTCTGGATAAAGCCTCACACTCAATATACCTCTGCCCTCCATCAGAAAAATGAATTGCTTCAGTTTTATAATCTAAGCCATTTACCCATATATTTACGATGAACATTTCTAGATTGTCTTTCTGCACCGTCTGTTGAACATTTTCAGCATTTACATTTGTTAGCCCCATCCCACACGCGATCATTAGAAGAATTTTAGTGACCTTCATAGCATCATCCTTTTACTATTTATTCTTTTTATAAGCATCTTCTAGGCTTTTACAGGAAATTCCAAATATCCCTCATGGTCTTCCACTTTTATCTTTAATTTCAAATCTCCATTTTCTTTTAATTCTCCAAGTTCAAATTTAATTTTATTTCCACTCAAAATATATTGAACAAAATCTTTTTTCATGAGTTGATTATTTTTACTATCCAATACTATAACTTCAGTAATTTTTGCATGAGATTTAGATAAATTATTTACATTTAAATAAGCCAGTTCATTAATTTTTTGCAGATCTATATTTAATTGTGGTGTAACCTGTTTTCCAGCAAAAAAAGGCAGTGAGAAATTAAATAAAAAATTAATCGAAGAATTATCATCAACTGGTGTTACTTCTTTGAAAATGATCCTCCATGATTGCTGTTGTTCTAAATTTAATGGGGGTTGGCTAAACCCGATACGGACAACTTGTTTACTTTCAGGTTTTAGCTCAAATGTTTTTGGATTAAACAATAAAGTATTATCCTCCAATAGAACATCTTCACCTTTTTCATTTTGCTGCCATTTAAATGCACTAATTTCATATATTTTTGAAGTACTTAATCCTGTACTTTCAATATTAACAGTTGTACTTTTCTGTCTTTTAAAATCTTGAATATAGAGTTGGATAGGACTGAATTTTATTCCCGCTGATAAAGAAAAACTAAACAAAAACAATATAGAAAATCCTATAATTTTTTTAATCATATTTCACTCCTAAACCTAAATATAATTATTATTAATCATAAAAATATTAAAATAGGAGATGTAGTACATCTCCTACTTATTCAAAATGTTATATAAAAAATTTCTTATTATTAGAATCGAACTTCTACGTTATATACACCACGATAAGTACCGGCATCAGCTGCTTCAACCTCACTACCAGCTACTGTAGCTGCTACATCCCAACGATGAGCTTGCCCTTTGGTACTTGACTGAGTGCCATAATAAGCTTTTCCACCACGTGTAGTAGTCACAACTACAGGTACAGAGTTCTCACCATTGCGCAAAGTATTTAGTGGATTAATATTTAATCGATAAGGGGCATTTGTGCTGACATTAAAGAAGCCCGCATCGCTCCAATTACCTCCCGTGGTTTGTGCAAGTGTTAATCGAGGCGTCTCAACATCTAAATCACAATGTCTTGGAACTTCTAAAACAATATCAATTTTTCCGTCACATTTGTCTCCACATCCATGTTTGCCTGGTTTATGAGGTTTATTTGGACCCTGTTGTGGAGGACCACCTCGGTTTGTTTCTGCTGCGTATAGAGCTGTTGAACTAAAACCAAAACCCAGTACGAGTGCTGCCAATGTGGCTTGAGTCATTTTTTTCATGTTTTTCTCCATTTCTTTTTTTAAAAGAATATATTTTTCTTTTATTTTTAACGCTTATATCCCAACTCTTAGAATTCAGAGCTATTTTTCTAAGCGCAGACTCATATTAGTGCGATTATTTTCATTAGCGTACAAAGCTTTAATATTCACAATATAGCCGCCTATATTTTTATAAAATTATCTATCTATATATTTATTTGTTTTATAAGCACTTAGACTTATATATAAATTATTACAAATACGATCCATTTAAAATTATAAGCATTCCATACTTTCACCACACTTCATTTAATAGATAAAAATACCCACAAGACATTGATATAATTATTTTTTCAAATTACTCCATTTAAACTGGAAATAAATCTTACAAATGCTTACAATTTCCAGATACTACCCTTTAAAAAAATTATTTTTTTTATTTTTTATAGTTATTTTTACAGCATCATAAAAGTTTAATATTTTTCAGCTAAACAAACAATTACAATCAAACAACACAAAGCATATATTGAACCTAGAGTATAAAAATGTAACAAAGTAAATAATTAATTTTATAATATTATTAAATTTTAATTACTATTAATTTAATTTATCAATAATTTTAATATTTAATTTCAAAATTTATATTCTAATAAATATTTTTTTGATTGACCTCAAGGTAAAAATAAGTTTAGTGATGTTTATTTCAATATTTTTTAATTGATTTTTTTTAGAGATCGTACAATTACGGTTCAATAACTGATTTATACAAATCAAATAATAAAAAATTGAGTGTGGACATGATCAATAAGAATGAGTTTTTACGCTCTGTCTTATTTTTGGGAGATGAAAAATAAGGCAGGATTTTAGCATATGAATATATCTACGCTTCTTAAACCATCACTCTGCAACTTGCCTTATATGGGAAATATATAAAGGCTTATTCTTCTCACAATACACTTCAATTCCAAACTTTGTGATTAATGCCACCAAAGATGCTACAACCATTGTAGCCCCAAATCCTAAAGTTGTTAGCGAACTAATTACAGTAGTTAAAATATATTTTTTAGTTAGGAAAACTTGCAAACCATTCGTATACCATGCTTTATAAATTTCAGTTTCTGGATTGCACATTGAGTTATACAACACTCTTTTTACTGCATCATAAACAGTTACTCCAACCTCCTTATCTTTAATTTTTTGGTTAGGGCTTGGTAACATTACTCTTTGTGTGAATGGTAATTGTTTTAAAGAATAATCATGCACTACATAAATCAAATCTTTTGTTGACTGAGGTGAAAGCCTGCCTATCTCTGCATAAATTTCATCATCTGATAAAGTTTGAATCATACGTATAGCTTCTCTTTCTACTTCGTCTTGATCAATTGTAAAATCATGAAAACCTGTGAGAGTCGCAATTGCCACTTCTTGATTAAATCGATCAATGATTTCACTATGAAAAATTTTTCGAGTTCGTTCTGTCTTGATAACCATATGATTTTCCAGAACCTCTTTAATATATTTTTTAGCCTTATCAACTTCCTTTAGACGTAAATGGTAGATTGCCAACAATGATATTGTTTCAATATAAATTCTTGTTTTAGGTTTTAATACCTGAATATTGGACTCTAAAATTTTTAAAATTGAGTCAAACTGCCCTAATTCAATTGCTAACTCACATAATTTATTTTTTGATTGAACTAATCTAACAAAATGCTGTGTGGGTCTTAATAATGACTGGAGATCTACCACTATCTCTTTAGCAAATTTTAAATTTTTCTCTAAAATCGCTCTCTCTAATCGAGGTTCTAAGATTCTCAATTTTCTTTTTTGTTCGTCAGATAATACTTTTTTCATTATTTCCCCCTATACCCCCCCGCGTTGGCAAGGTTTTTATAGCATGAAAATCAACCAACTAGAGAATTTATTTGTTTGAATCTAAGGTATGAAAAAATGGAAAAGTACTGTTTTCCCATTTTTAAGGCACGTAAACATAGAAATAAAAAACCCACTCAAATAGAGTGGGTTTTCGCATTCAAATCAAATAATTCGAGAAATTAGTTTTTCTCTTTATCAACGATTTTGTTTGCTTGGATCCAAGGTACGAAAAAAGAGGCAAGCGCTGCTTTCCTCTTTTTAAGGCACGAAACCTTAGTTCTTTTCTTTATCTACAATTTTGTTCGCTTGAATCCAAGGCATCATCGCACGTAACTTGTTACCAGTAACTTCGATACCGTGCGCCGCATTTTGACGACGACGGGCAGTCATAGATGGGTAGTTCAACGCACCTTCTTGAATGAACATCTTCGCGTATTCACCAGATTGAATACGTTTAAGTGCATTACGCATTGCTTCACGAGACTGTTCGTTGATTACTTCAGTACCCGTTACATATTCGCCGTATTCAGCGTTGTTCGATACTGAGTAGTTCATGTCCGCGATACCGCCTTCGAACATTAAGTCAACGATCAATTTAAGTTCGTGTAGACATTCGAAGTATGCCATTTCAGGCGCATAACCAGCTTCAACAAGAGTTTCGAAGCCCATTTTAACCAATTCAACTGCACCACCACAAAGAACTGCTTGCTCACCGAATAGGTCAGTTTCAGTTTCTTCACGGAATGAAGTTTCGATAATACCTGTACGGCCGCCACCTACGCCTGAAGCGTAAGAAAGAGCAACGTTACGCGCATTACCAGAAGCATCTTGGTGAATCGCGATAAGGTCAGGAACACCTGAACCACGTTGGTATTCAGAACGTACGGTGTGACCAGGAGCTTTAGGTGCAACCATGATTACGTCTAAGTCAGCACGTGGAACAACTTGGTTATAAAGAATCGAGAAACCATGAGCAAATGCTAAAGTAGCGCCTTGCTTGATGTTTGGCTCAATTACGTCACGGTAAAGTTGAGATTGGAACTCATCTGGCGTCAAAATCATCACTACGTCAGCTTGTGCTACAGCAGCAGGAACTTCAGCAACTTTAAGACCTGAATTTTCAGCTTTCTTCCAAGAAGCAGAGTTCGCACGTAAACCTACAGTTACGTCAACACCAGAATCTTTCAGGTTAAGCGCATGCGCGTGGCCTTGTGAACCGTAACCAATGATCGCTACTTTCTTAGATTGGATGATAGATAAGTCACAGTCTTTATCGTAAAAAATTTGCATTGCTGTCTCCGCTTAAATGCTTGTTTGTCCGTTAAATCAGGCAATGACCCTTAAATTTACATTGCCTGACCCCCTCTTCTTATTCAGATGAGGAAATACTTAAAATTTAGATGGTGAGTACTTTTTCGCCGCGTGCGATACCTGATACACCTGAACGAACCACTTCTAAAATCGTGTGTTCTGCAAGTGCATCAATAAACGCATCCACTTTTTCAGTAGTCCCTGCGATTTGAATGGTATAGGTCGTTGGTGTTACATCGACAATCTGACCACGGAAAATATCTGCCGTACGTTTGATTTCGTCACGCGATGAACCCAATGCTTTGACTTTAATCAGCATCAATTCACGCTCAATATGTGCACCTTCAGACAGGTCCACCACTTTAACCACCTCAACCAGCTTGTTAAGCTGTTTGGTGATCTGCTCAATCTTGTGATCATCGCCATAGGTGGTCAATGTCAAACGTGAAAGCGTTGGATCTTCAGTCGGAGCAACATTCAATGTTTCGATATTGTAGCCACGCTGTGAAAACAAACCCACTAAACGGGAAAGCGCGCCTGATTCGTTTTCTACGAGTACAGAGATAATATGTCTCATTTCGTGCGCTCCCCTTTCGCCAACCACATATCCTGCATCGACTGACCCGCAATCAACATCGGATAAACGTGCTCGGTACGATCTACCATAACGTTAATAAATACGCACTTGTCGTTAATCGCCATCGCTTCTGCAAGCTTCGACTCTAGCTCATCGGCATGATTAATCTGAATACCGACATGACCATAGGCTTCCATCAGTTTGGCAAAATCAGGCAATGAATCTACATAAGAACTTGAATGACGTCCTTCATAGTTCATATCTTGCCACTGCTTCACCATCCCTAAAGACTGGTTATTCAGGCACAGGATTTTTACATTCAGGCCATATTGCTTACAGGTCGACAGTTCCTGGATACACATCTGAATCGATGCTTCACCGGTGATACACACCACTTGCTGTTCCGGGTATGCAAGCTTCGCAGCCATTGCATACGGCAAGCCTACACCCATGGTGCCTAGACCACCTGAGTTGATCCATTGACGTGGACGTTTGTATTTGTAATACATCGCACCAAACATCTGATGCTGACCGACATCAGAAGTAATGATCGCTTCGCCATTGGTCACTTTATCCAATGCCTGAACCACTTGTTGTGGCTTCATCACGCCATCAACACCCGCTTCAAAACGACCGCCATGAACCTTGCGCCATTCATTGATCTGTTTCCACCATGCCGCAATCGCTTCAGGATTTGGCTTAGAAACATTAAGCTGTTTCAACTGGTTCAACATCTCATTCAGTACAGGCTCTACAGCACCGACAATTGGAATGTGCGCCATAATGGTTTTTGAGATTGTCGCTGGGTCGATATCTATATGAATGACTTTAGCATTTGGACAGAATTTTGCAGGATTGTTGGTCACACGGTCATCGAAACGCGCACCCACACACAGAATTACATCTGCATTGTGCATGGTCATGTTAGCTTCATAAGTACCGTGCATACCCAACATACCGATGAACTGTTCATCATCACCCGGGAATGCGCCAAGACCCATCAAGGTATTGGTCACTGGATAACCCAATAGATGCGCAAGCTCTGTCAATTGTGCTGAAGCATTGCCTTGAACCACACCACCGCCTGAGTAAATAACTGGGCGTTTAGCATGGATCAGTTCTTCAATCGCTTTACGAATTTGACCTGAGTGACCACGGAACGGTGGCTGATACGAACGCATCTTCACTTTTTCTGGGTATTCGTAAGCAAATTTCTCTGCAGGATTGGTCGCATCCTTTGGAATATCAATCACTACAGGACCTGGACGACCTGAAGACGCAATATAGAAGGCTTTCTTGATAATCGCAGGAATTTCGCTGGCATGACGCACCTGGAAGCTATGTTTCACGATAGGACGTGAAATACCGACCATATCGGTTTCCTGAAATGCATCTTCACCAATCAGATGACTCGCAACCTGACCTGACAAAATCACCATCGGGATTGAGTCCATATAGGCCGTTGCAATTGGGGTCACCGTGTTGGTTGCGCCCGGACCTGAAGTCACCAGCACAACACCGGTCTTGCCTGTCACGCGTGAGTAAGCATCGGCCATGTGACCAGCAGCCTGTTCGTGACGTACGAGATAATGATTGATTCTGTCTTGTTGAAATAGCGCATCATAAATATGAAGAACTGCGCCGCCTGGGTATCCAAAAACATGTTCAACGCCTTCGTCCGCTAATGCGCGAACAAGCATTTCACCACCAGATAGAAGTTCCAACGTGATTCACCCTAATATTATTCACTGCACAAATGGAAGGCATTTGCAGTGTTTCATTTGTTAACTGTCTGCACTGTTATAGCACACAAATTTCATAGTTTTCATAGCAATAGGAAAAAAATCTGATCTCTTCGCTGTTCGAGCAATACGAGACCTAAAACATGTTGGGATAAACATATTTTGCTTAGCTTTGTTCAATTTCTCGGCTAGAGAAATCGCCCACTGCATGAAATGACTCTTAGTCGAAGGGTGATCGATCTAAGGCATATAAAACTATTGCAGCATTCTTGTGTTTTCAGGCTTTAAAGTCAAGTTTAAAAAACAGGCAATCTGTACTTATAGCATTCAAATTTGCTGTTTTTAACAGCAATTACTGCTTGCAGCCATTCCCCACCTTCCTACAACCTCAATTAATTTAATATAATTCATATACTTAATAGTTTATTTTTATAAATTTTTAATATGTCTTATATAAAAAAAATGAATGAATTTTTATTAAATCAAAGTAAACTGCTTATTAATAAATTTTGAATATGAAAATTTGTTAATGATTATTTAAATTCAAGCTTGTACTGGTTTTTTTAATTAATAGTGAATAAAACAGATAAAAATCCATCATTTTTACTAAAAAATTATTACAATAATTGCAGTATATTACGCCTAGAAAGACGAGGCCCAAGAACAATGAAAATATCTTTTTTAACCGCCTTCAGTTTGAGTTGCGCAGTTGTTTTGAGCATCTGTAGCACCAGCGCTTCCGCGATCCAGTATCATAAATGGGTCGATGCGAAAGGTGTCACGCATTATACCAAGACGCCACCACCGAAATCTGCGAAAAAAGCCACCACAGTGGATACCTATGGCTGGAAAAATTCAGCACCAGCATCATCTAGAACGACTGAAACTGAAGTTCAAACCGAGAACACACCTCAAGAACAACAGCAACAAGCCCCTCAAGTTCCTGCGAATCAGGACCAGCAACAACGTGAAGCCAACGAAGCCTTGCAGCAATCTAAAAATCGTGCAGTTGCTTTATAAGACACCTCTATATAGAACAGCGTGTTTTTTCTTCGGGAAATGCCGGCGCAAAATTCACTTTTAGGTACATTTTGCGCTATGCTGTGCAACAGACTTTTTTCACCGTAATTCACTGATACGTTTATGACTACTCACATTGATTCCGAATATCAAGCCAGTGCGATTGAGCCTCAAGTCCAACAGGATTGGGAATCTCGCAAAGCCTTTAAAGTTGCCGACACTGTAGAAGGTCCACGTCGTTATATTCTCTCGATGTTCCCTTACCCAAGTGGCAAGCTACATATGGGTCATGTGCGTAACTATACGATTGGTGACGTGATCAGCCGTTTCCATCGCTTAAAAGGTGAAACTGTCCTGCAACCGATGGGTTGGGATGCTTTTGGTCTGCCTGCTGAAAATGCAGCGATTGCGCATCAAGTTGCTCCTGCAAAATGGACCTTTGAAAACATTGATTACATGCGTAATCAGTTGAAAAAGTTAGGTCTTGCAGTGGATTGGGATCGCGAATTCGCAACCTGCACACCAGAATACTACCGCTGGGAACAATGGTTATTCGTTCAGCTTTATAAAAAAGGTTTGATCTACCGTAAACTTTCTACAGTGAACTGGGATCCGGTCGATCAGACTGTTCTTGCCAACGAACAGGTTGAAAATGGTCGCGGCTGGCGTTCAGGTGCATTGGTAGAAAAACGTGATATTCCAATGTACTACTTCCGCATCACTGATTATGCGCAAGAGTTACTGGACGATTTAGACACGCTTAAAGACGGTTGGCCACAACAAGTATTGACCATGCAACGTAACTGGATTGGCCGCTCACAAGGGATGGAAATCACCTTCCCTTCAGCGAATCCAGAAGTTTATGCAGATGGTTTAACAGTCTTCACCACACGTGCCGACACGCTGATGGGCGTAACGTATGTTGCAGTTGCAGCAGAACACCCGATGGCGCTGAAAGCGGCTGAAACAAACCCAGAATTGGGTGCATTCATTGAAGAATGCCGTATGGGTTCTGTGGCAGAAGCGGATCTTGCGACTGCCGAGAAGAAAGGCATGGCAACCGGTCTTTCTGTAAAACACCCTGTCACAGGTGAAGAAGTTCCTGTTTGGATCGCGAACTATGTATTGATGTCTTACGGTTCAGGTGCGGTGATGGCAGTGCCTTCACATGATGAACGTGACTTCGAATTTGCCAATAAATATAGTTTGACCATCAAGCAAGTGATTGATGCCAAAGGCGCAGATGATGCTGAGTTCTCTGAGACAGAGTGGCAAGAATGGTATGGTTCTAAAGAAGGTAAACTGGTTAATTCAGGCGAATTTGACGGTCTAGATTTCCAGGGTGCATACGATGCATTCCTTGCCAAATTAGAACCAACAGGCCTGGCAAGTTCTAAGGTTCAATTCCGTTTACGTGACTGGGGTGTTTCCCGTCAGCGTTATTGGGGTTGTCCAATTCCAATGATTAACTGTCCATCATGTGGTCAAGTGCCAGTACCTGAAGAGCAGCTTCCTGTGGTTCTTCCGACTGACGTTGTTCCAGATGGTTCAGGTAACCCGTTGAACAAAATGCCTGAATTCTACGAAACGTCATGCCCAAGCTGTGGTGGCGATGCTCGTCGTGAAACAGATACGCTAGATACCTTCGTGGAATCATCTTGGTACTATGCACGTTATGCATCTCCAGACTTTACTGATGGCATGGTAAAACCTGAAGCGGGTCAAACTTGGTTACCTGTCAACCAATACATCGGTGGTGTTGAACACGCGATTCTGCATTTGCTTTATGCACGCTTCTTCCACAAATTGATGCGTGATGAAGGCGTGGTACAAGGCAATGAACCATTCACTAACTTGTTAACGCAAGGGATGGTGCTTGCAGATACCTTCTATCGTGAGGCTGAATCTGGCAAGAAAACCTGGTTTAACCCGGCAGATATCGAACTTGAAAAAGACGAAAAAGGCCGTGTGCTTTCTGCAAAATATAAAGAAGATGGCCAGGAAGTTGTGGTTGGTGGTCAGGAAAAAATGTCGAAATCGAAAAATAACGGTATCGACCCACAATCGATTATTGACCAGTACGGCGCAGATACGGCACGTGTATTCATGATGTTTGCTGCACCACCTGATCAATCTCTTGAATGGTCTGATGCTGGTGTTGAAGGTGCAAACCGCTTCTTGAAACGTGTATGGCGTTTGGCGACTGGCTTCCTTGAGCAAGGCAATGCAGCAACTGAATTCGATAAAGCTGCGCTGTCTACTGCTGCGCAAGACTTGCGTCGTAAAACACACGAAACCATCCAAAAAGTGGGTGATGACATCGAGCGTCGTCATGCATTTAACACTGCCATTGCTGCATTGATGGAACTTCTAAACGCGAACAACAAATTTGAAGCCCAAGATGACAATGACGTGGCGGTTGCACGTGAATCGATTACCACGCTGTTAACTTTACTTGCACCATTTGCACCGCATTTAAGCCAGACTTTATTGGCCGAATTTGGCATTGAATTGAATTCAACTTTATTCCCTACGGTAGATGAATCTGCGCTGACACGTAATACACAAACGATTGTGGTTCAAGTCAACGGTAAACTCCGTGGTAAGTTAGAAGTATCAGTCGATGCTTCTAAAGATGATATTTTGGCTCAAGCCAAAGCATTGCCTGAAGTTCAACAATTCTTGACTGGCCCAACCAAGAAAGAAATTGTGGTACCGAATAAATTAGTGAATTTGGTGGTTTAAGTCCTTACATTCCCTCTCCTTTCAGGAGAGGGTTAGGGAGAGGTAAATATATAAACCCTCATCCTAACCTTCTCCCAAAGGGAGAAGGAACTTTATGAAGGATTTCAAAATTCCCAAACAAAGCCCGTTGCCAGCCAACGGGCTTTGACTTTACAATCCAGTTCAGGATTTCAAATATTCCCTTTCGGGAAGCATAGAGGGCAACACATGCATTTGGGCAAACGTTTAGCAGCAATTGTTTTAACTTGTGGTCTGAGTGCAGGCTTAGTCGGCTGTGGTTTTCATCTGAAAGGAACCAATCCGAGCTCCGCACCTGTTGCTTACTCTGTCATGAGCCTGTCTTTACCGCCCAATACTGAAGAACTGCAAGAAAAACTGGCAGTTTACCTCGGTGCTGCAGGCGTACAGCTGAGTAATGCACCCAATGCTTATGTGTTACGTGTCCTGGATTACACCCCTCGCCGTCTGGAACTGAACGGTAAACTAGTTGAAACCTTGTTACGTTTAAACGTGACTTTCCGGATTGAAGATGCACAAGGCAATCCGATCACTGAACCACGCACTGTCGTGGCAACACGTACGTATCAATATGATATTGAAACGGTCAACACCGATGACCAGGAACAAAAATATCTGAATCAGGTCATTATTGATGATGTGGCGCAGCAGATCGCGCGTCAGATTTCATCGAACCGCTTACCCTTAGCCAAACAAAATACCTCAGCGCAACCTGCTCAATAAGACCTCTTTATGAAACTTGATTATCTGCAAGCCCTGAAACGTGTCGATGAAGCTCGCGGTGCTTGGGTCTTGCATGGTCAAGAGCCTTTGCTGGAACAGAATTTAATTGATGCCTTTCGGGCCAGCTGGCAAAAGCAGGACATTGAACGTCAACGCTATGACATTAGTTCGGTCGCCGACTGGAAAACCGTCTTTAATGCCTTGAACAGCTTGTCGCTGTTTTCAACCCAGTTGGCGATTGAAGTACATGGCAATATCAAACCGGATGCCAGCGCAATCAAGTTACTGAAAAACTATTTGCAGCATAATGAACAAAACCTGCTGTTGGTGGTGATGCCCAAACAGGATAGTAATAGCCTGAAATCCAGTTTCTTTCAGCTGATTGATGCCAATGGTGTGAATGTTTCGCTGGTGGCCAATTATCCAAAAGACCGGCAGCAGATTCTGGGTATTGAAGCTGAAAAACTCGGCATTCGTTTAGCCAATGATGCCTGGCAATGGCTGGAACAACATCATGAGCACAACCTGCTTGCAGCAAAGAACAGCCTGATGCGGGTTAGCGATACCTTTGCTGAAGTCGATATCATTCAGGTTGATCATTTATATGCATGTTTACAAGATCAGTCACGTTATAGCACCTATGATTTGAGCGATGCCCTGCTACAAGGTAATCTTTCCCAGTCGATCAAAATTTTTCAGTATCTAGTCGTTTCAGGTGAACCGATGAGCCTGATTTTATGGAGTCTCAGCAAGGAAATGCGTCTGTTGATGCAGCTGTTTGAACAACCGCAAAATGCCTTGCAAATCGGGATCTGGAAAACCAAAGTCGGGTTATATCAACAAGCCTTGCGCCGTCTCAGCCCACAGACTTTTCTGGCCTGGCCGCGGTTATTATTAAGAATTGATGCCTCAATTAAAGGACTCGGACATGAAAATCCGGAGCATTTGGTACTACAGGCGATTTCCAGTATCTGTGGCAAGCCCCTATTTCACTAAGTCTTTGTCAAAATTCGAAAAATAAAATAATAATCATTCCTATTAGTTTAAAAAAATACACGATTTATCCTAATTTCGCTTTTATAATCGTTCACAATTCTCTGATTTTGAACCGATATTGATCATGCCAAAAATAAAACCGACGAAATTGATTATGGCCGCCGTGATTGCCATTGCGCTCATCGCTGCGGGGTGGTACTTCCTCAAACCCAAAGAACAGCCTCCGCAATATATTACGGCTGAAGTCACCCAAGGCGATATCGAAAGCTCTGTACTGGCGACTGGTATTCTGGAAGCGACCAAGATGGTCAGCGTGGGGGCGCAGGTTTCGGGTCAGGTCAGAAAAATGTATGTAGAACTGGGCGATCAGGTCAAGCAAGGTCAGCTGATTGCGCGGATTGACTCCGTTCGTCAGGAAAATGATTTAAAAACCGCTGAAGCCAGCATTAAAAATCAGATGGCACAACTTGCAGTAAGACAGGCGAATTTGGCCAAAGTTGAAGCTGAATACAACCGTCAGAAAGCCATGTATGCACAGGATGCCACTTCTCGCTCAGAGCTGGAATCGGCATTTGCGAACTATAAAACGGCGCAAGCGGATATCACCGCTATCAATGCACAGATTGAACAGTCGCGTTTGACGCTGGCGACTGCCAAAGAAGATCTTGGCTATACCCAGATTGTAGCCCCGATGGATGGCACGATTGTGGCGATTGTGACTGAAGAAGGTCAAACCGTGAATGCCAACCAGAGTGCGCCGACCATTGTTAAACTGGCCAAACTCGACACCATGACCATTAAAGCTGAAATTTCTGAAGCGGATGTCATGAAAGTTGAAGAAGGTCAGACGGTTTATTTCACTACGTTAGGCAATAATGAGAAAAAGATTTACGCCAAACTACGTCAGGTTGAGCCTGCACCCAATTCAATTAATACCGATAGCAATACCTCAAGCTCATCGTCAAGTTCTGCGGTGTATTACAACGCATTGTTCGATGTACCGAATGAAGATGGAAAATTACGTATTGATATGACTGCACAAGTTTATATCGTACTGGATGAAGCCAAAAATGTGCTGACCATTCCTGCTGCGGCCATTCAAGGTTCAAACCGTCCGCCACGTGCCAATCGTGGTGAAGCGCGTGGTGAGGGTTCTCGCGGTGAAGGCAGTCCGGCATCACGTCCTGAAGCTGAATCGGCTCAAGGCAATCGCCCTGCCGGTGAACGTCCAGCGCGTCTAAACCTGTCTGAAGCAGAACTTGCATTGATTGAGCAAGGTAAAGCACAACGTGGCATGGTTCGTGTCTTGCAAGCCGATGGTACTGCAAAACCAACCCCTGTATTAATCGGTTTGAATAACCGCGCGACTGCGCAAGTGCTGAAAGGTTTAAAACGTGGTGATCAGGTGGTGATTGCCGATGGTTCTGACACCTCCAATGATGCAGCAAAACGCGGTGGCAATAGCCGTGGCCCAATGAGAATGTAAGCATGAATTCACAACAACAGCCTCTCCTCGAGGTGAAAAATCTGGTTCGTGAATTCCCTGCGGGTGAAAGCACGGTCCAGATTTTAAAAGGGGTGAATCTAGAGATTTATCCGGGTGAACTGGTGGCGATTGTCGGTCAGTCCGGTTCCGGTAAATCGACCCTGATGAACATTCTGGGTTGTCTGGACAAACCGACCACGGGTAGCTACAAGGTCAAAGGCCGTGAAACCCGGGAACTGGAAGCGGATGAACTGGCGCAATTACGCCGTGAATATTTCGGCTTTATTTTTCAGCGTTATCATCTGCTGGGCGATTTAAATGCAGCAGGCAATGTCGAAGTCCCTGCGATTTATGCCGGTGCGGATTCATCTGAACGGCATGCGCGAGCCGTCAAGATTCTGACTGATCTCGGTCTGGGTGAAAAAACCCAGAACCGTCCGAGCCAGCTCTCTGGTGGTCAGCAGCAACGGGTTTCGATTGCCCGTGCGCTAATGAATGGCGGTGACGTGATTCTGGCCGATGAACCGACAGGTGCATTGGACAAGAACAGCGGTATTGAAGTGATGCGTATTTTGCGTGAACTGAATGCCAAAGGTCATACCATCATTCTGGTCACGCATGATCATAATGTAGCGAAAAATGCGACCCGGATTATCGAGATTTCAGACGGTAATATCATTTCCGACCAGCCCAATGTTCCTGAAGTCGAAGAGCATCTGGAAAAACAGCCGCTGATCCGCAGTGAACAAAAGAAGATTTCTTCATGGCGTTCTGCAGTTGACCGTCTGGGTGAAGCCTTCCGGATGGCCTTGCTGGCCATGAATGCACATCGCATGCGGACTTTCCTCACCATGCTCGGAATCATTATCGGTATTGCTTCGGTGGTCTCGGTGGTGGCACTCGGTAATGGCTCACAAAAGCAGATTCTGGAAAATATCAGCAGTCTGGGGACCAATACCATTACCGTATTTCAGGGTCGAGGCTTTGGGGATAATTCCAGATCTTCACAGTCCAAAACCCTGATTCCGGCCGATGCCGATGCGCTAGCTGAACAACCGTATGTCGATGGCGTCAGCCCATCGGTGAATAGCAGTGTCACCGGCCGTTATAAAGAAATCGAAGCTTCAACTACGGTCAACGGCGTCAGTGAAGATTTCTTCTACGTGCGTGGCATGACTTTCCAGTCCGGTCAGCCTTTTGACCGCAGTAGCGTCATGCAACAGGCGCAAGATGTCGTCATTGACACCAATACCAAAAACACCTTCTTTAAGGATGGCACCAATCCGGTGGGTCAGGTGATTTTACTCGGGAGCGTACCGAGCCGGATTATCGGGGTGATTGACGCGCAAAAAGGCATGATGGGCAATAATGACAGCCTGAATGTCTATCTGCCGTATTCCACCGTCATGAGCCGTATGCTGGGGCAATCCAATGTGCGTAGCATCATTGTGCGGATTAAGGATGAATACCCAAGTGCGGCGGCTGAAAATGCGATTTTGAATTTGCTGGTACAGCGACATGGCGCGCAGGATGTGTTTACCCAGAATGCCGACAGTATTCGTGAAACCATTCAGCAAACCACGGCGACCATGACTCTGCTGATTTCAGCAATTGCGGTAATTTCACTGGTGGTCGGCGGGATTGGCGTAATGAATATCATGCTGGTATCGGTAACCGAACGTACTCAGGAAATTGGTGTGCGTATGGCAGTGGGTGCCCGTCAAAGTGATATTTTGCAGCAATTCCTGATTGAAGCCGTTCTGGTCTGTATCTTGGGTGGTATTTTGGGTGTGCTGCTTTCTCTCGGGATTGGCCAATTAATTACCCATTTTGCCGGCGGTACTTTCCAGATGGCGTATTCAACCACTTCGATTGTAGCGGCCTTTGTCTGCTCAAGCCTGATCGGGATTGTGTTTGGCTTTATCCCGGCACGTAACGCTGCTCGTCTGAATCCAGTCGATGCGCTCTCTCGCGAATAAGGAATCTGATATGCAAATGAATTTAACCAAGCTTGCCAGTGCCCTGTTGCTGGGAAGCTCGCTGGTCGGTTGTGCCGCAGTGGTGAAAACCCCCTATCAACAGCCTGCGATCAATATGCCGGGTAGCTTTCAAAACAATAAGGTGCTTAGTCAGCAGATTCATGCCGATATTTTGGCAGATCAATGGTGGACTTTATTTAAAGATCCGCAATTAAATAATTTGGTGAATGAAGTATTGGCGCAGAATACCGATCTGGCAGTGGCCGGCATCAGTTTACAACAGGCCCGTATTCAAGCCAGACAAGCTCAAAGTCAGCAAGGCGTTCGTGTCGGTGATGCCGGACTGACAACACGTAGAAGTTTTGATTTAGAAGATGGTGATAGTTCATCGAGTTTTGGGATTAATTATCCGGGTTTAAGCTATGAACTGGATCTGTTTGGCAAACTGGCCAATCAGACTGAAGCGGCACGCTGGGAAGCACTGGCCTCTGAAGAAGACTTGCAGGCAACCGCACAAAGCCTGATTGGCACCACGGCACAATTGTACTGGCAACTGGCTTATCTGAATGAACGTTATAGTGTGGTACAGCAAAATCTGGCGACCGCGCAAAAAACCTATGATCTGGTGCGGGTGCAATATCGTGCCGGCGCAGTATCCGGTCTGGATTTAACCCAGGCGGAACAGGCAATTCAAAGTCAACAGGCGACTTTAAGCCAGATTGAACAGCAACGTGTGGAAACACGTACCGGACTCGCGGTATTGCTGCACATGCCGGTTCAACAGCTCGCGATTCAAGAGCCAAGCCGTTTACCGAATATTCAATTGCCGAGTATTCAGGCTGACTTACCGGCGAGTTTGTTGTCACGTCGCCCTGACCTTCGAGCGACTGAACTGCGCTTGCGTAAGGCACTAGCCAATAAAGATGCCAACAAAGCCAGCTACTATCCATCCATTAGTTTGACCGGTAATCTGACCACCGGTATTGGCAGCAGTACTTCCCTCTCGAATGCCCTGAAAAATCCGATTGCAACTTTAGGTGCTGGTCTGACTTTGCCTTTCCTGCAATGGAATGACATGAAACGTGATCTACAAGTCAATGAGCTGGAATATGAAAAAGCCATTATCCAGTATCGCCAGACCATGTATGAAGCCTTTGCCGATGTGGAAAATGCCTTGTCGAATCGGACTGAGCTCACTAAGCAGGTGGCTTTGCAGCAACGCAATGTTGAGTTGGCCGAAAGAACTGAACGCTTGACTGAAGTGCGTTATCGTAATGGTGCAGTCGCTTTAAAGAACCTGCTGGATGCACAGGAAACTACGCGCAATGCACGACTGTCTTTGGTGCAAACCCGACAGAACCAGTACAATGCCTATGTCACCTTGATGCAGGCATTGGGTGGTAGTCCTATCCGTGAATTGCCTTAACAAAGCTTAATCCATAAAAAACCGCTGACAGACAGCGGTTTTTTAGTTCATATTATTTGGGTCAGTTTATTTCATTTGCAAATATGCATTCACATTTTTCAATAATTCAATCGATCGCTCATGTCCGAGCAAACTGCCTTTTTCCAGCCAGTCCCGTGCAATCCCGATATCACGCGCCACGCCAATGCCTTTGGTATATAAACGTCCAAGATGACTATAGGCATCTGCATTCACCTGCGCTGCCGCCTGCTGATAATACTGTACGGCTTGCTCAATATTACTCTCAACACCTTGACCTTGCTCATAGGATTCACCCAGAGCATTTAGCGCCACACCATTCTGCTGAGCGGCTGCTTTTTGCAGATAGCTCAAGCCTAAGGCAATATCCTGCGCAATCTGTTGCCCTTGAAGATACTTCAAGCCCAATTCTGCTTGTGCCTGGGCATGACCCAATTGCGCAGCCTGATGCAGATAGCGATTGGCCAGCTCTGCATTATTGATAAACACAGGATAAATGCCTGACAGAGCTTGGTACAGGAACCATGCCGCCTCTTTCGAACCTTTTGCAACCGCCTGATTCAGGTACTGGATAGCTTTGTCGCGTGTCGGTAAAGGGTATTCAACCAGACTATAAAACCGGCCAACGCTATAAATTAAATCCGCTTCAGATTGAGCTTCAATCTGCCAATACTGCTGTGCCGCGTTCTGAATCATTTGTGTGGCTTTGGCAATGTCTTTTACTGTACCGACACCATTTAAATAACACAGTGCCAGCCCCATCCGTGCAGACACATCGTCAGGACTAAGCTGATAGGCAGCCTGATATAACTCAAATGCTTTTTGCGGTTCGTTGGCCACCAGGTGCTGTTCAAAATACAGCGCAGCAATCATACATAAGGCAGGCGCATGCTGACTGTTGGCCGCTTCCGCCCAGTAACGAAATGCCATGGTTTCATTTTTATCAACATACCAGCCATGAAAATAGGCCAGCCCGATTAAGGTCTTAGCGTGTGCATCGGCGTGTTCTTTGGACTGCTGTAATAAATGCTGGAACACGCGCTGACGCTGGTCGGTATCGATACGGCCCTGTAGCACACCGGCATAATAATCATAGAGACCTTTCTGGTCACCGAGACTGATACAGCGTTTAATAAATTGCAGCGATTGCTTCAGGTCTTGAGGCAGAATCTGGCCACGCGCATAAGAGTTCGCAATCTGCTGATTGGCAGCCAAATGATCTTGTTGCGCCGCCAGAAACAGATAATGAATTCCTTGCACTAAATCCTGGGTCGCTGAATCTGTTAAATAATATTGAGCCAGCTGATACTGCGAATTGGCATGACCCTGCCCGGCATTTTGTATTAACAAGGCCAGACGCTGTGTCTCTGCAGCGGTCTCATTTTGATGGTCTTCGGTCGAAGAAAGTTCAGTGATGCGGTACTGGGCATCCAGATTGCCACGTGCTACCGCATGTCGGTACCAATACAAAGCTTTTTCCGGGTCAGCCTGTTGATACGCCTCCCCTTCATGAATCTGCCCCAAATGATAGGCTGCATCATCACTGCCCAGACGAAAGGCTTTTTCTAGATAACTAATCGCCTTTTCGGTATTCTGCTCATGTCCCAGACCTTGCAGATGCATCAGGCCCATGCCTACATAAGCTTGTGGAATTTCCTGTTGCTGGGCCAGCCCCTGATAAATCTGATAGGCACGTTCATAATTCGGATGTTCTGGATCTGAACTCAAACGTGCTGCATGTTTCAGTTGAGCATCAATCTGCTCAATCCATAAATCATGTTGTACAGCCTTCGCCTGATCACGTTTCACCGGATCGGGACGTTTCCACATCCAGATCGCTAACGCCCCTATCCCCAAAATCAGTACCAGCAAGAACCACATAGCTGCTCCAAAACATTATTTTTGTTCTGCGAATGAATCCTTTCATTCTAAACGCCAGTTTAAAAAAAGCACATAGATTGTGCTTTTTATTTTTTAAATCAGGCTTTTGCTCTTTTACTATCGAGCTTTTTCAAACCTTCTGCCACGGCAACCATGGCAAAGCTCGAAGTCACCACCACGGCAGAGCCATACCCCCCACAGCGCAAGCCGGCACTGGCGCAGACATCGGCACTGGAGAATGGATTATCAATTGAATAGACACAGGTAATGCCGAATTTTTCTTTGGGCTTTTTACAGATGCCTTTAGCACGTAACTGGGCACGCAATTTGGCCAGCATCGGGTCCTGTTCGGTTTTAGATAAATCTGCAACACGAATTTTCAGTGGATCCAGTTTGCCACCTGCCCCGCCCGATACAATTAAAGGAATCTTGTTAAAGCGACAATGTAGCATCAGGGCAAATTTGGCTTTGACATCATCGATGCAATCTAAAATCAGATCCGGTGTCGGAGCTAAAATTTCTTTGATATTCTCAGGCGTCAGATAATCATCAATTAGATTGATTTTAATCCGTGGATTAATTGCACGGCAACGCTCGGCCATAACTTCAATTTTTTCGTGACCTAATGTCGTACTCATGGCAGGCAATTGACGGTTAATATTAGACGCGGCCACCACATCCATATCGACCAAGGTCAGCTCGCCCACACCGCTACGTGCCAGTGCTTCTACCGCCCATGAACCGACACCACCGATACCAATCACCATCACATGACTTTTTTCATAATGGTTAAAGCTGTCTTCTCCATAAATTTTGGCAACACCAGCAAAACGGCGGTCATATTCATCATCTTGAAGCAGGTCAGTCATAGGTCATCTATAGCAATAAAAATACCGGATCATTTTAGCAAAATCCGCTTTTCTTTACCGCCACTAAATTTTTGATCGATTTAAATGACATTCAGATTGGATGAGAGCGACAACCGACTCGCGATTGATTAAAATATCAACAAATTAATTCTATGTCATTTGGCCAAAAGGAGTGGAATGTCATGCTATTTAACACCCTTTTGGGTTTGAACATTGTTTGTATCGGGCTTTATTTTTATGTTCTGATCAGCCAAAAGAACAAAAATTATTATCTCAGCATTCTCATTCGTTTAATGACTTTAGGATTATTTGGCTTAGTTATTTTCGATCGTTATGAAACACAGAATCATCTGATTGTGTTATTACTCTTGTGGGTAGGCTTTGAAAGCATGGAGCAGTTTTACACTAGAAAAAATCCAGTTCAGTAAAATAAAAAAAGAGGCTTTCGCCTCTTTTTCATCTATCGGAATTAATCTTTATTCATGATGAAAAAATATTCACGATAGTATTTCAATTCCGCAATCGAATCACGAATGTCATCCATCGCCAGATGCGAGGCATTTTTCTTGAGACCGCTCATGATTTCCGGGCGCCAGCGTTTGGCCAGTTCTTTCACTGAAGATACATCCAGATTACGGTAATGGAAATACTGCTCCAGTTCAGGCATCAGGCGGTGCAAGAAACGGCGATCCTGACAGATCGAGTTACCACACATCGGTGAAGATTTTGGATTGACCCATTTTTTCAGGAATTCAATAGTTTGCTGTTCGGCATCCTGAGCGGTCAGTTTACTGCGACGTACACGTTCAATCAGACCAGACTGGCCATGCTGGCGAGTGTTCCACTCATCCATGGCATTTAACAGACGTGTAGGCTGATGTACCGCAAGCACAGGACCTTCTGCCAAAATATTCAAATTGTCATCGGTTACAATTGTTGCAATTTCAATAATTTGATCATTGTCTGTGTCTAGACCTGTCATTTCAAGGTCAATCCAAATCAGGCGGGTATCAGCGGTGCTGCTCATAAATGTGCAATCTTATTGGGTTTAAAAACAACTATAGTAGCAAATTAATTACATCTTGGGTGTCATTCGGGGGCTGCTTCATGCTATTTTTGCCATCTGATTTACCCGGTTTTTTTAGGATATGAATGGCCTTAATACGTAAGCGTCGTCTGACAGAGCAACAACAGCGCCGCATTCAGAAACAACAGAAAACACGTCAAGAAGATCTCGATACCTCCAGTGATCTTGAAGGTTTAGTGGTGCAACATTATGGCCGCCAACTTGAAGTGCAAGCTTTGTCTCGCCCTGACATTCACCCTGAAAAACCTGTGGTCGCCGATGGTGAGCCTGAACCTTTCTGGAAAGAGATTGAACTGGACAGCGTCTGGCGCTGTCATACTCGAACCAATCTGGATTTATTGGTCACGGGTGACCGGGTCAAATGGCAAGCCGATCCGAATACCGGTTTAGGAATTATCACCGCGATTCATCCCCGAAAATCCTTATTGACACGCCCCGACCGCTATCACAAGGTTAAACCGGTAGCGGCCAACATTTCACTGATTGTGATCGTGTTTGCACCATTGCCTGAGCCAGCGCCGGGCCTGATCGACCGTTATCTGGTGGCCTGTGCCGATGCCGATATTCCTGCATTGCTGGTGATGAATAAAGCCGATTTGTTAAAAGAAAACGATCCGATTCTGACTCTGCTGCAAGAATATCAAGATCTCGGTTATGAAGTGATGCAGACCCAATCCGATGGCGACCTGACTGCACTGTCTAATCGTCTGGAAAATGAAACGGTGGCTTTCGTCGGTCAATCTGGTGTGGGTAAAAGCACGCTGATTAATGCGATCGTGCCGGATGCCGCACAGAAAACCAATATTATTTCGGAAAACTCGGCACTTGGTCAGCACACTACGACATCAACGCGCTTGATCGGTTTTGGTGAAGGTGCCGCCCTGATTGACTCTCCGGGAATTCGTGAATTTGGCCTGTGGCATCTGACTTTAGATAAGGTACAAAGCGGCTTTCCTGAAATTGAAAACCTGCTCGGCCATTGTCAGTTCCGTAACTGTACCCATAAGCATGAAAAACAATGTGCTTTGCGTCAGGCTGCTGCCGCAGGTGAAATTTTACCGCGCCGACTGGACAGCTATTTACGTTTAATCGACGAAATCACTGAAGCACAGCAAAAAAATTAATTTTCTTAACCCTTGGCCCTTGAAGCGGTGATTTTGATCACCATATTTATGAGCTATACTCTTGGCAATTTTAAAATTGTAATTAGGTGAATTGTGGAACGTTGGTTCGAGTTTATGGGGAATCACCCCTTCTTATTTGGAACACTCGCGGTATTAGTGGTTTTGTTCTTCATTATCGAAGGTCAACGTAACGGTCGCAAAATTTCTCCGCAATCGCTGGGAATTTTAGTCAAAGCAAAAAATGCCATGCTGATTGATTTACGTGATGCCAAAGACTTCCGTGAAGGTCATATCAGCGGCAGCCGTAATATTCCATATAGCCAGATTACAAAACATGTTGAAGAGCTGAAAGCATCTGATCGCCCTTTGGTGTTCATTTGTAACCTTGGACAGGTGGCTGGTACTGCATTACAGCAGGTTGGTCATGCCGATGCCTACCGTCTTGATGGCGGCGTCAGCAACTGGAAAGCTCAAGGTTTACCTTTGGTGAAAAGCAAATAATCCACGAACAGGAGATTGATCATGGCTGAAGTTACTATTTACTCGACGACAGTGTGTCCTTATTGCGTGCGTGCAAAACAGCTACTGGAACGTAAGGGTGTGGCATATAAAGAGATTAACTTGTCTCAAGAAGCGCCTGAAGTACGTCTTGAATTGATGCAGCGTACCAATCACCGTACCGTGCCACAAATTTTTATTAATGATCAGTTCATCGGTGGTTTTGACCAACTTTATGCTTTAGAGCGTGAAGGCAAACTTGATGAATTGCTGGCTTAACCTTACTAAAATTATCACTTCATATTAAGGATCAAAAAATGAGTGAAGAACAACAAGCTCAACCACAATTGGCATTAGAGCGTATTTACACCAAAGATATTTCTTTTGAAGTTCCTGGGGCGCAAGTTTTTACCAAGCAATGGCAACCTGAGTTAAACATCAATCTTTCTTCTTCTGCAGAAAAAATTGATGAAACTCATTTTGAAGTAGCTTTGAAAGTCGTGGTTCAAGCAACCAACGAAGGTGATACCGCGTTTATCGTTGATGTGACTCAAGCCGGTATTTTCCTGGTGGATGGCGTTGAAGAAGAGCGTCTTCCATATATCCTGGGTGCATACTGTCCGAACATCCTGTTCCCGTTCCTACGTGAAGCAGTGAATGATATGGTGACTAAAGGCAGCTTCCCACAGTTGCTACTTACACCAATCAACTTCGATGCTGAATTTGAAGCCAATATGCAACGTGCGCAAGCCGCTGCTGTGGATGGTCAAGCTTAATCGCTATCCTTCAAATCTAAAAAAGACCGCTTATGCGGTCTTTTTTATTGCCTTGAGTGGCCTCCCCCTTTATCAAAGGGGGAATGAGGGGGATTTTAATCATTTCCTCACTCAGAGGAAGAAGTCATTCCCCTCTCTCTAACTCTTTCCCTGAGGGAGAGAGGACTTATAGGATTTATTCCGCATCCGCCATCAAATCAGCGCTCATACCAACAGTATTAAAACCAGCATCAACATACAGGATTTCACCAGTAATCCCGTTAGCCCATGGCGAGCACAGGAACAATGCAGCATTACCGACATCTTCAATCGTCACATTACGTTTTAATGGAGCAACTTTCTCATTCAGGTCAAGCATTTTACGGAATGATTTAATACCTGAAGCTGCCAAGGTACGGATTGGACCCGCAGAGATCGCGTTCACACGAATACCTTCCTGACCCAAGCTAGACGCCAAATAACGTACGCCTGCTTCTAAAGAGGCTTTGGCCATACCCATCACGTTATAGTTTGGCATTACACGCTCAGAACCTTGATAGGTCAATGTCAGCAAACAGCCTTGACGGACTTGCAGCAAAGGTTTTGCCGCACGTGCCATTGCAATAAAGCTATAAGCACTGATGTCATGTGCAATATTAAAGCCTTCACGATCCGTGATCTCGGTGAAGTCACCATCTAGCGTATGTGCCGGTGCAAAACCGATAGAATGCACTACGCCGTCCAGACCATCCCAGTGTTTAGCCAGTTCAGCAAATGCATAGTCAATTTCAGCATCTACTGCCACATCACAAGGAAAAACCAGTTTCGAACCAAACTGTTCAGCAAAGTCATCTACCCGCTTTTTCAGCTTTTCATTTGGATAAGTAAAAGCCAATTCAGCACCTTCACGATGCAATGCTTGAGCAATACCAAAAGCAATCGATAATTTACTCGCAATGCCCGCGATCAAGAAGCGCTTACCCGCCAAAAGTCCTTGTGCCATGTGAATCTCACCTAAAAAAATGTATATGGCATGATGCCAAGTCTGGAGCATTTTAGAAATTGCATAATGCACCTTTTTTTCTATTTATGATGAACTGGGAATTTAAGACCGAGTTAAGAGCGTTAACTTAAATGGCCAGATGCAGGGCCTGATGAGTATTTTGCCAGAGCTGTTCAGCCAGTTCCTCTTTGTGCATATGTAGACTCTTTGCCAGTCCTTGCAGCACATAAGGTAAATTTGCAGGTGTATTTCGGGTACGTTGCTCGGTCGAGCTTTGACAACAGAGTGGTGTCATATCCGGACAGTCAGTTTCTACTACCAGATGTTCCGGTCCGACATACTGCACCACTTGATGCAGTTTTTTGGCATTTGGATTGGTGATTTGCCCGGTGATGCCCAGTTTGAATCCCAGTTTGATAAAGGCTTTGGCTTCCTCAACCCCACCACCAAAGGCATGCGCAATGCCGCCCTGTTTAAACTGCTGCTGTTTTAAAATCTGCAAAACCTCCGCATGGGATTTACGGATATGCAGCAAAACCGGCTTATCGAATTGCTGTGCCAGTTCAAGCTGTGCAGCAAAAAAATCTTTTTGTTTCTGGAAAATTTCAGCCTGTTTGTGCTGTTTAAAAAAGGTATCCAGTCCGATTTCACCAATGGCAATACAGTGCTCATTTTTAAGCAGCTGTTCCAGCTCCTGTAAATGATCAGTCTGATGCTGTTCAATATAAAATGGATGCAAGCCCGGTGCTAAATGACTTTGCGGTGCATTTTCCAGGTCATTGATAAAGTCGTGAGTTCCTAACAGATCAGCAAAACGGTTTTGCAAAAAACCAATTAAAACCAGATGCTCGACACCTGCCGCTTTGGCCGCATACGCCAACTGTTCCCGATCAGGATCAAAATCGGGAACATCAAAATGGGTATGCGTATCAAACAATTTTAAGGTCATTTGGCTTTTGCAACAGGTGCTGGCTGTGCCTCAGAGGCAGCTTTTTCAGTTTGAGGCAGATATTCGGGTTTTAGTACACCTTGTAGCTGCTCATAAGGAATCATTAAACGTGGCAAGCCAACCACATATGGCCCAATTTCATATTCGGCATATTGCAAGACCAGACCTTGTTGAGCCAGATAGAAATTATCGGTGAGTTTGAACTTCCAGGCCTGTTCATATTCGGCGACATCTTTGGCCAGCTTGGACTCTACCACCCAGGTTTTAAACGCATCATAAGCACGCGCTTCCAGTTGGGCTTTCTGTTTGACCGCAATAATGTCATCCAGCTTGATCAGCTTTTTCTGTTCCAGATCAAAATTATAATAAGTCTGTGCAGATGCCCCGTGTGCGCCTCCCAGATAATAACTGCTGTTCAAAACTACTGTCGCTAGAGGATCACCCGAATGCAGAATCTTGGGCTTAATCATCAGGCTAATACTATGACTGGCACTCAGGGCCTTGAGCTCTTTATCCAGATTCAAGAAAGTCTGCATATAAGGTTGAGTTTGCTGCTCAAGCTGCTGTTTTGGTGTCACCACTGTTGCTAAAGCAGCTTTGGGTTCAGAGGCGGCAACGTCTGCTTCGCTGGCAGCGCTCACTTTTGCCGGTTCAATCGCATCAAGAGACAGGATATTTTTCAACTGTTGCAGAATCTGCTGGTCGATCCATTCATCAATAAAGCTCTGATTACTGTTCAGACGTTCGATCGAAATTTCCGGACAGCTTTTGTCTTCACATTCTGGAATCGCCAGCTTGAGCTTTTCGGTATCGCCGCTGAGTTTAAGTGCTTCAGCTTCGGCTTGTAGCACCTCGGAAGCACTTGATTCTTCCGGCTCATTACTCTTCGGCTGACAGGCACTCAGCAAGATCGCTGATGCCAGGATGGATAGACAAAAGATATTCTTGTATTTTGGCATTCATTCACCTTTTTGGAACCTGTACGCTTGCAGGATCATGAGCTTTAAAACATATGCTGATAGATATCAGCTTTCAAGACCTGTTGTGTTTGTTGTTTTGTTAAATAAATATCCAGTTGTTTGGCGTCTTTGCTAATTTCATGGCTGCGAAAATGCAGACCAATACCTTCCTGATCAAAAAACCAGTCAGCTTGTCCCCAATACAGTTTTTTCGGCGCTTTCTGCTGCACTTGCTGATCATTTTCTTTGAGCCATGTCTCATAGGCTTGCTGAATAATCTGATCCATTAATAACTGTTGCTTAGGATCGATAATATCCAGTGGGGTCAGCATTTTCTGCTGGCGACGATCAGCCACAAAAAAATAATAGCGCTCATGCACGCTGACATTTTCCTGTTTGGTATCGACCCCAATCTGCATCAATACATATTGATTGCGTTGGTAAGGAATACGGGTATATAGCGATAACTCATAAGCCTTGTTCAGATTGAGCTGCGCCTGCCACGCATCCGATTTTTTTACATAGGCATTGATCGCCTGCTGTAAATTCATGTCCTGTTTCAAGCCGATTTGATCCTGAATCACTTTGGCCTGCTGCTTTTCAATCCATTGGTTCATCCATGGATCAACCGTATGCAAGGTCTGAATATCCAGATTGATACAGTTTTTATTTTCACAAAATGGCAAGGCAATTTTAGCCGGCTGCTCTTGAATATTCAGATAAGGCAAAACATCTGCGGTCTGCTGAGCTGCGGTCATTTTCTCATTTTGCGGAGTATTAACAGGCTCTTTTTCGCTTTGATCACAGCCACTCAGGACAAGACTTAAACCAATCACAGAACCGAGGACGACTTCCTTGCTGAGCTTCATTCTCTTTGCTATATCTATCGAGTTATTAATTGCTTAAATGTAGCATAAAATAAAACAGCTTCCGGAGAAGCTGTTTGATATTTTTAAACTTTAGCTGCGAAGCCTGAAATTTTAGTGTTCACGCGTATTGTGGAACACGATGTCCGGATAACGTTCTTGCATGAGCTGTAAATTCACCCGGCTTGGTGCAAGATAAGTCAAATGACCTCCACCATCGACAGACAACTGGTCATGGGCTTTTTTCTTGAATTCGTTGAATTTCTTCTCGTCATCACAAGATACCCAACGCACTGTGTTGATACTGACCGGTTCGTAAACACAATCAACCTTGTATTCTTCTTTCAGACGGTAAGCCACCACTTCAAACTGTAGCACACCCACCGCACCCACGATCAGGTCGTTGTTATTCTGCGGCATGAATACCTGGGTCGCGCCTTCTTCTGAAAGTTCTTTCAGACCTTTTTGCAACTGCTTGGATTTTAATGGATCCTTCAAGCGGACACGACGGAACATTTCCGGCGCAAAGTGCGGAATACCGGTAAACTGAAGTTTCTCACCCGAGGTAAATGTATCGCCAATCTGGATGGTGCCATGGTTATGCAGACCAATAATATCACCCGGCCAAGCTTCTTCCAGATGCTGACGATCACCGGCCAGGAAAGTTAAGGCATCGCTGATGCGCACATCTTTATCCAAACGTACATGCTTCATCTTCAAGCCTTTTTCATACTTGCCTGAACAGATCCGCATGAAGGCAATACGGTCACGGTGTTTCGGATCCATATTGGCCTGAATCTTGAAGACAAAACCGGTAAAGCCTTCTTCATCCGCTTCTACAACACGATCTTGGGTCGGATGGGCTTTAGGAGATGGTGCATATTGACTGAAGGCATCCAGAACATGGTCGACACCAAAGTTACCCAAGGCTGTACCGAACAACACAGGCGTTTGACGACCGGCCAGGAATTCTTCACGATCTAAAGGCTCATTGGCCATTTGTACCAGTTCCAGCGATTCTTCAAATGCCGCCCAAGCCAGTTCACCCACTTTCTCACGAAGATCAGGATAGTCATAACCATCTCGCACTTCGATCTCGGTAATGACTGAACCGAAACCGGCTTTATACACGTAGAATTTTTCTTCGATTAAATTGAATACACCGGCAAAATCACGGCCAGTACCGAGCGGCCAGGTGATCGGAACACATTTAATTTTCAGAACGTTTTCGATTTCATCCAGAAGCTCAAGCGGTTCACGGATTTCACGGTCCATTTTGTTGACGAATGAGATGATCGGGGTATCGCGCATACGACACACTTCCATCAATTTAATGGTTCGGTCTTCGACACCTTTTGCACCATCAATCACCATCAGCGCCGAGTCTACCGCGGTTAGGGTACGGTAGGTATCTTCCGAGAAGTCTTCATGTCCCGGGGTGTCCAGAAGATTGATCATCTTGTCTTTGAAAGGGAACTGCATCACTGAGGTTGTAATCGAGATACCACGCTCTTTTTCCATTTCCATCCAGTCCGATGTTGCGGCCCGGTCAGATTTACGGCTTTTTACCATCCCGGCCACCTGAATAGCCTGACCCCATAACAGCAATTTTTCTGTCATGGTGGTTTTACCGGCATCGGGGTGGGAAATAATAGCGAACGTACGTCGCTGGGCGACTTGTGCCGCCAGTTCTTGCTTAAAGCTCATGAAATACACCTACTGCTCAATGCACAGCATTCGAGATCAAATTCGATCAATATGAAAAAAATTGGCGATATTGTAGCAGAGTTTCAGGGTGGAGTTCCGTTAGCCATGTTGTCTATCCTGACGCTCAATGAATTAGAGCGCTATTAACGGAATTGTAAGTTTTCTAGTCGTTGTTCATCTACCGGCAAGCCCAGCAAAAAGCCTTGTAACTGTTCACAACCGAGCCGGGTTAAAATTTCTGCTTGCGCTTCTGTTTCAACACCTTCGGCGGTCACCACCAAGCCCAGTTTTATGGCCAGCTGAATAATGCTTTCCAGAATCATTTCCTCTTTGGAGCCGACTGCCAGATTTTTGATAAATTCCCGGTCAATTTTTAACTCATCTACGGCGAAATTCTTTAAATAGAGAAAACTGGAATGCCCTGTACCAAAATCATCAATGGCTAGACGGATGCCCATTTGTCTTAAGCGCTTAAAGCTGCGCATACTCACATCAATATGATGCATGGCAGTCGATTCAGTAATCTCGATCATTAAATGCTGAGGACTGATTTTATATTGTGCAAATAACTTTTCTAAAGTACTAAACAAATGCTTATGCTCAAATTGTACTGCAGACAAATTGACCGCGATAGGGAAAAATTCAGTATGTGTCTGTTGCCATTTTTGAATCTGCTGACAGGCCAGCTCCAATGCACAATAGCCCATTTGAATAATCAGTCCGGTTTTTTCAGCCGCATTGATAAACAGATTCGGGCCGAGCAAACCAAACTGGGGATGGTTCCAGCGAATTAATGCCTCTACCCCACACAAGCTACGGTCTTTGGTCCGAAACTTGGGCTGATAAAACAGCACAAACTGCTGCTCTTCCACGGCTTTATATAGGTCATTAATCAGGGTACTCTGGCTCTTGCTTTCATCCTGGTCGGTAGAATAATTAAAGACTGAATAGGTATTGCGCCCCTGATACTTGGAACTCAGCATGGCGGCATCAGCATTGACCAGCAGATCCTGTAAATTCTTGCCGTGTTCCGGATACATGGCAATGCCAATACTGCCCGAGATATGAATACTCTTGCCTTCAATCAGGAAACTTTCCTGAATCAGTTCAAGAATCTGTTCTGACATTTTTGCAGCTTTGGCGACAGATGTGTTTTCCAGTACCAGCAGAAATTCATCCCCACCAATTCTGAGCAGCTTGGAATGATGGCCTAATAACAGATGAATCCGCGTGGTCAATTGAATCAGCAACTGATCGCCGACCAGATGGCCAAACACATCATTGACTGCTTTAAAACGATCCAGATCGATATATAAAAAAGCAATTTCATGCTGCTGTTCGGACTGACCTGAAAACAGCAGATTTGCATATTCAGCCAGATACAAACGGTTAGGTAATTTGGTCAGATTGTCCTGAATGGTCTGATTTTCAATTTGTTGATTGGCCCATGCAAGCTGACGGTTGCGTAATCCCACACGCAGTTCGGACACGATGATACAAATCAGCGTTACCAGCAGCAATCCACTCATCAGTATCATGGCCAGAAATAGCTGATCATGTGCCTGAACTAATTCCGGTGACTGTTGCATATGGGCGGCAGTAAAATTGAATGACATCATGCTAATAGAGTGCATGCCAAAGATGCTGAGTGCGATCACACCTAATACGAGAACTGACCGGAAAAATGACCAGGTACTTCTGGTACTTCTGGTACTTAACCAGAGGATAAACATAGATGCAGTGCATATCACCAGAACAGACAGGAGCATCAGGCCCAAATCCATCTCATATTTATTCAGCACAAAACTTGCTGTCAGCCCAATAAAATGGATCAACCATATGAATAGGCCCAATAGCATGGCGGTTAGCATTAAATTGAAGGTTTTAAAGTTTAGCTGTAAAGCGCCTGAAGCAAATTTTTTAATCCGTGCGATGAGATAGCAAGCAACCAATGCAGAAAGAACGGACCCGATGAGCAGACCAATATCATGCTGAATATCAATCATATAAAATGTTCCCCAGCGGTGATCATTTTTATTATGCTCTGCACTGATATTTCCATTTTCACCCGGTCAAATTTGAGCTCAGTAAAATCTCAAGACTGACCATCTATGCAAGCCAATTGGTCTGCAACAACATCAGTCTTAACTAAAATTTAGAATTTATATTTCTTTCTTTTGAAGTTGAGAATTGCCTCAAAAATAAGACTCAACAGAAAAATAAAATACAACTTATATATTAGAAGTGTTTCAAATTTAAGCAAATATTTAGCTTCATTTTTTTAGCTCATTTATTCGATCACCATCACAATTTTTTTCTTTTTATTTAGACAGATGGCACTTCATAGCAAAATTTTATTTGTTCTTTCGTGCAGATTTGCAAAATAAAAAAATAGCCTGTCGAAACAGGCTATTTTTATCAACGACCAATGAGGCTAAAACTTAGGGTTTTGCTTGTAATTTGGCATAGTCCAGTAACACATTTGCCGCTTCAATCACAAACGCTTCTTCTTCAGGCAGAGCCGGACGTTCTTTGGCCTTCATCTTGGCACGCGTTTCAATCAAGGCATCCAGTGAAGCCTGATAACTTTCCCAGTTTGGATAAGGTTTCAGACCTGTTGCAGCACGACGAGTGTTTTCTGCGTCCAGCGTTTTTTGCTCCATGGCAATCAACTCAGCTTTACGCTGTTGCAAGTCCAGTACCTGACGTTTCTCTTCTTCAGCTTTCTTCATCACGGCTTTACGCTGTTCTAAATACTTGAACTGAGAATCCAGTGTGACCCGTTGCTGAGAAAGTTTAGCCAATTCAGGAACGTATTTCTGTACTGCACCTTCGCGTTTAAATGGTGCCGTTGGAATAGTATCCCACTGCAGGGCATTTTTGGCCTTACGCTCACCAAACTCCTCGTTATAAATATCGACCAGTTTAATGTCCGGAACGACCCCTTTATTCTGGGTACTACCACCAGTCACACGGTAGAATTTACGCTGCGTCAATGTCGCCTGACCATGCGCCAGACTATCCAATTGTACTTGTGCTGTACCTTTACCGGTGGTAGTACTGCCAATCACAATCCCGCGTTCATAATCCTGAATCGCAGCGGAGTAAATTTCACTGGCCGATGCAGAGGCCAGATTCACCATCACTGCCAATGGACCCGCATAAGTTTGTGCACCACCATCATCATCTTCAAAGACGCTGACATTACCATTGCCATCACGGATCTGCACCACTGGGCCAGACTTGATTACTTGCCCTAGCATACGTGCCACTTCTTCCAGTGAACCACCCGGGTTATTGCGTAAATCAACAATAATCCCGGCAACATTCTTCGCTGCCAACTCTTTCAAGGCTTTGTTGGTATCTTCGGATACCGAACGATAATCCGTACCGGCACGGCGTGCGCGATAGTTCAGGTAGAATGACGGAATTTCGATCACACCATATTGATATTTCTTGCCATCGCGCTGAATGTCGACTACACGTGTACGCACACCGGCATCTTCTTCCTGAATCACGTCACGGGTAATAGTCACATTACGGGCCTGCCCCATGGCAGCACCCGCACCGAGTAAGCGTAAAGTGACTTTCGTGCCACGTTTACCACGAATCAGACCGACAATTTCATTACTTGGCCAGCCAATGACATCGACCATCTGTTCGCCGTCTTGGGCCACACCAATGATACGATCCCCTGATTTGACCTGACCGGATTTGCTGGCCGGACCACCTTCAACGATGGTTTCAATTTTGGTGTAATCTTCATTGCCGCGTTCCGGGCGAATCGATACGCC
This sequence comes from Acinetobacter sp. TWP2-2-3, assembly GCF_049896445.1. GTDB lineage: Bacteria > Pseudomonadota > Gammaproteobacteria > Pseudomonadales > Moraxellaceae > Acinetobacter. The sequence continues at coordinate 207,199 of NZ_JAFCUI010000003.1, read as the reverse complement.
GACGCCTTCCAGCTGTAAAGTCGTCTGACGATTCAGCTCCATCGCATCCACAGGCGGGAAGTAATTACTGTGGGGATCATAAGTCAGCATCATCGCGTTCAGTGTCTTGTCGAGCACATCATCACTTTTGACGCGGCTGAGACGTTCCAGTTGACGGGTATAACGCTTGGTCAAGGTTTGCGCAGGCGTTAGATCTTCAGGACCAGTCAGGTCTTGTCCATTGGCCAATTCCGGATTGGCTTTCAGCGCTTTCTGCTTGGCCAATTCCTCTTCTTTACTGATGGTCAGATTGATCAGCTGTGACACCAGCATTTTTGACCAGTGCGCACGCTGTTCAGCCTCAGTTTTAAAGAATGGCGCTTTCTCACGATCCGTTTCGATATAAACATTTGGCTGATTCAGATTCTGCGGTTTTTTCAGCTCATTCAACATATAGGTGTAGAACTGGTGCAAGCGCTGTTGATATTGCGCATGCATTTCATAAGGACCAGACAAGTTGCCGGCTTTCAGATTGGCACCAAAATTGGCACCATAGCGTTTCTTATAGTTTTCAACTTCTGGGGCCAGAAACAGACTGTGTTCCGGATCAAGACTATCAATATAGAAATCAAAAATACGCTGCGAAGTCTGAGCATCCAGACGCATATTTAAATAATGCTGACGGTCAACCAGGGTTGCCAGCTGACGTGACACCAGCGCCTGCTCTTGAGATGGCTGAATTGCTTTACTGACCACTTCATTACTATTGGCCGCAATCGCATCATTCACTACATGGGTAAAAAAGAATCCACCTGTCGCAATCGCAACTGCGCAAGCTATAGTTTGAAATTTCATAAATAATTCGTACTTCCTTGGCCTAGAGACCAATGTGACCGTGTTGCTTTTCGACCAGAATTTAACGTATTCAGCATCTTAAACAACTTAATATGTTTATGTCGTGTAGTTTTATCATATTCTGTGCTGACAAAGTGTAGCAAATCATTGCAGAATTCAGGTATTGTTTTCTCCGAAAACTCTAAAACGGATTCCGCATATGATTGGCGCATTGATGCTCGACATCGCAGGCACAACCCTCACTCAAGAAGATATTGAACTATTAAGTGCGCCGCAAGTCGGTGGAGTGATTTTATTTGGTCGCAATATCGAATCTCCCGCCCAAGTCCGTGCTTTGACCGATCATATGCGTCAGGTGCGTCCTGATATTTTAATTGCAGTGGATCAGGAAGGCGGTCGTGTACAGCGTTTAAGACAAGGCTTTACCCTGCTGCCTGCCATGGGGAAATTTGGCGAACTTTATACGAGCGATCCACAGCGTGCCCTTGAACTGGCTGAAAAATGCGGCTGGCTGATGGCGACTGAAGTACTGGCTGTCGGAATTGATTTCAGCTTTGCACCGGTACTGGACCTGAATGACATCAGTGATGTGATCGGTGATCGTAGCTTTGCCCAAAATATTCAGGACATTATTCCACTCGCCAGCGCATTTCTAAAAGGTATGAAACGTGCCGGTATGGCTTCAACTGGTAAACATTTCCCCGGTCATGGCTCTGTTAAAGCAGACTCGCATGTTGCTGCAGCAATTGATACGCGCTCCTATGCAGAGATTCAGCAAAAAGATATGCAAACCTTTATCCAGTTACAATCACAACTGGATGCACTGATGCCGGCTCATGTCATCTATAGCCAGGTAGATCCCAATCCAGCCGGATTCTCAGAATTCTGGATTCAGAAAGTTTTACGTCAAGAGCTCGGCTTTGACGGTGTCCTGTTCTCGGATGATTTAAGCATGCAGGCTGCCTGTGTTGCAGGTGATGCCGATGCCCGAATTCAGGCCGCCCTTAAAGCTGGTTGTGATATGGGTCTGGTCTGCAATGATCGTGCAGCACAATGTATTGCACTAGAAGGAATTGAAGATTTGCCCCTCCCGAACCAGCAACGCCTGGAACGCATGCGCGGCAACATCCCGAACATCCAGATTGGTGATGAACTGGATCTGGGTGAAGAATGGCGCGAGATCCGTGATGAAATACTGGCATTTAAACAGCAATCCAGCTAAAACTTTTTAAATCCAATCAATATGAAAAAGGGACACGACAAGGTGTTCCTTTTTAATTATAGTAATGAAAAGGTTACACTATTATTCAATCAACTTAAAAATAACAATAAGGTCAGAACAAATATGACAGACTCACTTTCGCAACATCGCCATATTTCTTTTACGGCGCACTATACCGGCTATATCTGGTATCAAATGGGAATCTCACATCCAGCCTTTGCTACATCCAAAGGCAAGTTCCTGGCCAAACTGCTTCATCCCCTTGAATCCTGGGCAGAACGCCATGTCGGCGGTAGCATGCGGACTACACTTAAGCAGCGCCATCAGATGATTGATGAGCATTTGTGTCAACTAATTGAGCAACATCCACAACTTCAGGTTCTTGAAATTGCCTGCGGACTATCTCCACGCAGCTGGAATTTCAGACAGAAATTCCCCGAGATTAATTATCGTGAACTGGACCTGCCGGATATGGCCAAGATCAAGACGCAGGCTTTACAGCAGATCGATCAGTATGCCCCTGAAGTCCTGACTGCCGATATTTTTAGTGAAGAACTGGACTGTATTTTTCAGATGTTTGACCGCAACCAGCCCTTAGTGGTCATTAGCGAAGGACTGATTAATTATTTTGATCAGCAGATGTTAGGTATTCTGATGCAGGGGATTACAGAAAATGCGCAGTATTTCCCGGCAGTTCACTATCTCAGCGATATTTATCCTGAACCGGTGAAAAATAAACTGGCGAACTTTATCTGGAGCAGTAGCCGTCTACTTAAATTCATGTCTCGCAGTGCGTTTACCTTTCATTTTAAATCCCCCCAAGAACTGCAGCACTTTTTTCAAGATGCAGGATTTGACCAGGTTGAGGTACAACAACCACAACGTTATTTTGCCGAGCCTCGTCAGCAAAACCCGACTCATGAACAGGATGAACATTTAGGTGATCTGGTCTGGATGGTTCATGCCGTGAAAAAAAACAGCGTTTAAGTACGCTGTTTTTTAATGCTGATATTTTTTAAATTGCGGTATCAAATACTTCGGTCTGTTGCAAAATTTTCTGCCGTTTTACAAAAGCCAATAGACGTTCTGCGACTTCAAAACTGCCATGTTTGAATAAGGCACGCAGCTGGGTGTTATTCTGTTCAAAGATGAGGCACTCAATATGAAATTCCCCAGCTTCATCTTCCAGATGCAAGGCCAGATCACGTGGATAAGTTGCTGCACGCTCAGCCTGTCCTGCATCTAACTCCAGCAATACCCCAAAGAAATTCATATCTACAATCTCTACATTCAAGACACGATCAGAATGACGATGACTGAGGAAACGCTGTGAATCTTGCACCTGAATCCGCTCTTCACCGCGACGTTCAAGCTGCTGTATCTGTTCACGCGTGAACGGAATAATTCCTGCCAGTTGATCAACAGCTTCATCGCGCAAGAAAGTTGCAAACAGATGCATGGTTTCTTTACGACGTTGTAACTGCGGCACATGATCAGCACCTGCAATTTGCACATACTGCATATCCGGGCATTGTAGGGCAAAATTCGCATTTTCATGTGGCAAGGTAAAACTGTCATATTGCCCACATGCCACCAGTACTTTGCACTGCGGGATCGGGACATTGGTCAGACGCAATAAACGGTTGCAGTTAATATCATAACGATCCTGTTCGGTGGCCGTAAATTCCGCCATCTGTTTAAAGAACAAACGTTTTGCAGTCGGTGACATTCGGGTTTCTGTCAAACGTGCATGATTCACCAAGTACAAAATGACGGCCTGACCAAATTCATCCATACGCTGTTCTTTCATCAGGTGTAGGGATTCTTCCAGCAGCATTCGCCAGCTTTTACGGGTTTTCTGCATCACGCCCATCAGAATCATCCGATCGACCAGTTCAGGACGCTGATCTGCCAGACAGGAAGCTACCACTGACCCTAAGGACATGCCTAAAATTGCCACTTGCGGCAGCTGCATCTGTTCCAGCCAGCGCCCTAGCATCGCAGCAAGGTCTTCAAGCTCCAGTGTTCCGGCAGACAGACCTGTGTCGACATTACTAATCTGCTGGTTGGCCCCCATGGACGGCAGGTCAATCAGAATGATGGGACCTGCATCAAAAAGCTGTTCTACACAATATTTGTAGGAGTTAAAATTCTGGAAAGCTCCCCCAATAATCACCATTGGTCTTAAATGTAAGGTATCTGGACGGGCGATCGCCATATATTCGATTTTCCAGCCATCCATCCAGGTGGTGCGTGGTGGCTGCTTAAAACTGTGCTTATCATAAAAATCAAAAAAACCATCGTGTCTATGTTGTTCCAATACATGGGCGTCCATGTGGATAATGGAATTCATATTCCTTTTCCTCCGTCCTTGCCTTATTTTTATTGTGCAAGTCATGCTTAACAGATCTTATAATTCAGGCACATTCCGGTGTGCCTGAACATGCATCCTGCTCTTTAATAATTATAAATGACATCAATGTCGCGTGTTTCATTCTATACAGAGCTGCTTTTCACAAGCAACCGCTTCAGTGACCACTTATCTGCTTTTAAACAGAAAACATTTTCAAAATGTTTAGAAGTCTGCGAAAACGGATGATTTTTAACAGATGGGCTTCATTGTGCAGCAGCAGGCTGTTAATATCGAAATGAAATTTCTAAGTGATCAAACCGCTATGCAAGAGTCTATTGAACAATACATGCAAACGGTAGGACAGCAGGCACGCCAAGCGTCTCGCATTTTGGCTCGCGCGTCCACCCAAACTAAAAATAATGCGTTATCCGCTATTTATACGGCTTTGGAAAATAGCCAAGCTGCTATTTTGGCTGCTAACCAGAAAGATATGACCAAGGCGCATAACAACAATCTGGACTCAGCCCTGCTTGATCGCTTAGAACTCAACCCCGCACGCTTTAAAGGTATGTTGCAGGGTCTAAAAGATGTCATTGGCCTGAAAGATCCGATTGGTGAAATTAGTGATATGGCTTATCGCCCATCCGGGATTCAACTGGGCAAGATGCGTGTGCCTTTGGGTGTGGTCGGCATGATCTACGAATCACGTCCTAACGTCACGTTGGAGGCTGCATCACTCGCGCTCAAATCAGGCAATGCCATTATTTTACGGGGCGGCTCAGAAGCTCTGGAATCGAATCAGGCAATTGCAGTTGCGATTCAGCATGGCCTGAAAGTCGCAGGCTTGCCTGAGGCTGCCGTACAAGTGGTAAACACGACTGACCGCGCTGCTGTTGGCCAGTTGATCACCATGACCGAATATGTGGATGTGATTGTGCCTCGTGGCGGCAAGAGCCTGATCGAACGAATTACCGAGGAAGCACGCGTACCGGTCATTAAACATTTAGATGGCAACTGTCATGTGTATGTGGAAGCTCAAGCGGACTTGTTGAAAGCATTGCCGATTGCGCTCAATGCCAAAACCCATCGCTATGGTGTATGTAATGCCATGGAAACCCTGCTGGTCGATGAAAAAGTCGCTGAAGAATTCTTGCCACGCATCGCAGAGCTTTACCAAGAGAAAAAAGTCGAACTTCGTGGTTGCCGGGAAACCCAGCGTATTCTTGGAGATGCAGTCATTACGGCCACTGAAGAAGACTGGTATACCGAGTATCTGGGCCCGATTCTGGCGATCAAAGTCGTTTCTGGTATAGAAGAAGCCATTGAGCACATCAACAAATATAGCTCGCATCATACCGATTCCATTATTACTGAAAACTACAGTCTGGCTCGCGAATTTCTGGCGGGTGTAGATTCAAGTTCGGTCATGATCAATGCCTCTACTCGTTTTGCAGATGGTTTTGAATATGGCTTAGGCGCAGAAATCGGGATTTCAACCGATAAAATCCATGCTCGTGGCCCAGTTGGTCTTGAAGGCCTGACGTCGCAGAAATGGATTGTCTTTGGTGATGGTCAGATTCGCCAATAAGTATTCAGATCGCTCATTTAAAACAGCCTCATAAATGAGGCTGTTTTTTATGGACAGAAAAATTGACACTGAAATAGATGGATTAGAACCTTCCGGTCATTTTATTGATGAATCTCTTTATAGAATTGTATGTAAAAACAATATTTGCCTTTTCAGGCGCTAAACTAAAGAATTAATCTGTTCTAAAATTAAATTTAAGCAGAGTTTAGTATTCTTATTGATTATATTTTCAGCATCATTTTATTTATAAATGAAAACTATGAACTGATAAATTTTAGTTATTATTGTTAAATCGGTCGATAATGCTTAAGTCTAATCTGCTAAAGTCTATCTAGGACAGAAAAAAAACAAATGTTAAAACATATTCATTGATCTGGATTGCTGCTTCATTGCCCGCAATTGGGTCAAGCAAATGGACGAGAATTTTAATTAAAAATTGGGTAATCAATCGTGTCTAAATCAGTATTAGTTATTAATTGTGGCTCTTCTTCAATCAAGTTTGCATTACTTCTTGAGGAGCAGAATTTCCGTATTCATGGTTTAGCTGAGAACTTAGGCACAGAGAATGCTCGCATTAAAGGTGTGACGGTTGGCAATGAGCCGGTCGATATCCATATTCCATTTGCTGACCACAAAAAAGCACTTGAAGTGGGTCTTGAACGTCTGGCCAACTACCGTCCGGACGCGATCGGTCACCGTGTCGTACATGGTGGCAGCCTGACCAAAGCTGAACTGATCAATGACGAGATTATTGAAAAAATTCGTGAAGCAACGCCGCTTGCGCCATTACACAATCCGGCACACTTAATTGGTATTGAAGCAACCAAACGCTTATTCCCGGAATTACCACAAGTTGCAGTATTTGATACTGCCTTCCATCAAACCATGCCAGCGCATGCTTATCGTTATGCCCTGCCGAAATTTTTATATACTGCTCATGGTGTGCGTCGCTATGGCTTCCACGGGACTAGTCATGCCTATGTTTCAGAACGTGGTTCTGAACTGGCAGGTAGTTTCAAACAAGGTGGCTGGTTAACTGCGCATTTAGGTAATGGTAGCTCGACCTGTGCCGTTTGGAATGGGCAAAGTGTAGATACTTCAATGGGCTTAACTCCGCTTGAAGGCATTGTTATGGGCACACGCAGTGGTGATGTCGATCCAAGCCTGCATAGTTTCTTGGCGAAAAACCTGGGTTGGGACATTTATAAAATTGACAAGATGCTGAATAGCCAAAGTGGTCTTTTGGGTCTGTCTGACCTGTCGAATGACATGCGTACCCTGATTGAAGCTTCAGAACAAGGCAATGAAGATGCCGCACTGGCGATTGAAGTATTCTGCTACCGTTTAGCTAAATCTCTGGCAGCGTTGAGCTGTGGTCTGCCACGTCTTAATGGTCTGTTCTTCACTGGCGGCATTGGCGAAAACTCAGCGTATATCCGCGAAAAAACCATGACTTACCTGCCTCATTTCGGTTTCAGTCTGGATAAAAATGCCAATAATGAGCTGAAACGCGGTACCGAAGGCCGAATTGATTCAGGTACAGGCCCACAAATCTGGGTAGTGCCAACAGATGAAGAAGGCCGTATTGCCCGGGAAGTTCAAAGTGTGGTTGAACTTGAAGTGGAGCGCAATACTGCAAAAAAGTCTCAAGCTGAGGTAATGCCTGCATAAGCAGGCTTTAGCTTCTTTTTCACTGATTTTTATTATTCTGCGACTGACATAATTTATGAAAACAATTTTATTGGTTCCCACGGGGGAAGGCGTAGGCTTAACTTCTGCATGTTTGGGCCTGATTTATGCACTGGAATGCCAAGGGGTAAAAGCTGGTTTCCTGAAACCTTTTGCCCAGGAATTGAATGAAATCGAAGACCGCACCACGGCTTTGTATCGTCATATTTCTCAAAGTGAAACGGTTGAACCTATCCGTTATAGCAAAGTCTTGCAGCAGATCAATCTGGGTGAACAGGATGAATTGCTTGAAGAAGCGGTGCGTCTGCATCGTCAAATTGCTAAACAGCATGACCTGATTATTGTCGAAGGGCTGTTGCCAAATACTCAGGACAGTTTTGCCGATGATTTGAATGCTTCACTGGCACAAGCACTGGATGCCAAAGTTATTGTCGTCAGCAATGCCAATATTCAGCAGCCAAGCCAAACCGCAGATAAAGTTGAACATCAGCTGCGTAATTTTGGTGGCGCCAGCTCTACCCGTCTGGCAGGTATCATGTTGATGCGCACCAAGGGTCTACCTGAAGAATCTGCGCAGATTCCTGTCACGCTGAATCCGGATTTACGCCTTAAAGCTGAAACCGCAGAATTTATCACCGCCATTCGGCAGACGCATCCGCATATTGGCTCTGAAAAATTGCCAGTGATTGGCTTGGTGCCTTTCAGTAAAACCTTAAGTGTGCCGCGTATGTCTGATCTGGCAGCCCATATTTCTGCTTACTGGATTAATGAAGGCGAAGCCAAACAGCGCCGTGTGCAACACAGTAGTCTGATTTCAGCCAATATTGAACATGAACTACATAAGTTTGTAGCTGGCGAATTAATTATTAGTGCCTCTGACCGGATTGATGTATTACTGGCAAGTAGTCTGGCCAGCAGTAATGGGATTCCTTTGGCCGGTCTGGTGCTGACTGAACATCAACAGCCAAATGATCATGTACTGGAATTCTGCCAGGCTGCCATCAAGCAAGGTTTACCGATTTTACATACACCACTCAGCACGTTTGAAACCGCACAAAAACTGGCAAATCTCAGCAATGAAATTCCAGTGGATGATACCGAACGTGCAGATCAGGTGACACGTTTTGTTTCAAGCCATATCAATCCGGAATGGCTGAATCAAATGTTGAATGGTTCTTATAAGCCACGTCTGTCACCTTCCGCTTTCCGTCATGAACTGGTACAGAAATCGATTGCTGCGAAAAAACGTATTGTACTGCCAGAGGGTGATGAACCGCGTACCGTACAGGCTGCGGCCATTTGTCAGGCGCGTGGTATTGCACAGTGTATTTTGCTGGCCAAGCCTGAAGCTGTGCTAGAAGTAGCCAAAGCTCGCGGTATTGAATTGCCTGAAGATCTGGAAATTCTTGATCCGGATCTGGTGCGTGAAAACTACATCGACAAGATGGTGGAGCTGCGTAAAGGCAAGCTCAACGAACTACAGGCCCGTGAACAACTGCAAGATACAGTAGTACTTGGCACCATGATGCTGGCGCTGGATCAGGTTGACGGTTTGGTGTCGGGTGCAGTGCATACCACGGCGAATACGGTACGTCCTGCTTTCCAGCTGATTAAGACTGCTCCGGATTACTCACTGGTATCTTCCGTATTCTTTATGCTGTTGCCAGATGAAGTCTATGTGTATGGTGACTGTGCGATCAATCCGGACCCTGATGCAGAACAGCTGGCCGAAATTGCAATCCAGTCCGCCGATTCTGCCAAAGCCTTTGGTATAGATCCACGCATTGCTATGATTTCCTATTCGACAGGAACTTCGGGTACTGGCGCTGATGTGGAAAAAGTCGCGGAAGCTACACGCATTGCCAAAGAACGTCGTCCTGACCTGTTGATTGATGGGCCATTACAATATGATGCAGCATCGGTGGAAAGCGTGGGGCGCCAAAAGGCACCTGATTCACAAGTGGCTGGACGTGCCAATGTATTTATTTTCCCGGATCTGAATACCGGTAACACGACCTATAAAGCGGTACAACGTGCTGCCAATGTAGTCAGTGTTGGACCAATGCTGCAAGGCTTGAATAAGCCGGTCAATGACCTGTCGCGTGGTGCCTTGGTCGATGACATCGTGTTTACCATTGCCTTAACCGCGATTCAGGCCGAGCAGCAAGAAGCTTAATACTTCTTAAATTTAAGTTTTCCAAACCATCTGATTGAAAAATCAGGTGGTTTTTTTATAAAAAAACACTCATAGCTTCAATAAATTCAGCACGCGATCATTATCTCGTTTTAATAAACAATAAAAATGCCAGTCTTTCGAACTGGCATTTTCAACGGTTACTCATAAAGTCTGTGACATAAAAAATTAAGCTGAAGCAGCCCTGCTTTTCAGTCCACTAACTTTAATTTCTTATAAGGTAGTCCACTCTTTACGTACCTCTTCCGCAGTTTTATTGAGCACGACGCTATCGTCTTTGATTTCACTTACCCAACTCAAGGGAATCAGATGATGCTCATTATTTTCATCATCACTTCTTGTTAATTTAATTGAATCCTGACCTTCTAAATGGTCCACCTTCCCGACTTGAGTACCACATGAAGCAATGACTGAAGCATGTTCTTTAATATCACTTGCATTAAAATTGTTCATTCTACTTGCCTGTTTCTAGAAGTTGAGAGAAACAGTCTAAGCAATAAAAAATGCCGCATGTGTAAGGGTTTTCAGGCTTTGAGTTTTTCTGGGTTAAAAATGTAAATGGTCAACATGGCTTGAGTAAGCTATAGGAGAGATGCTTTTTAAATTTGAGTTTTCAAATATTTTTATAACTGGATTTGAAGATTCGAAGATTTGAAGATTTGAAGATTTGAAGATTTGAAGATTTGAAGATTTGAAGATTTGAAGATTTGAAGATAGGTTAATTTTTTTATGTCTTAAAATAAAAAAGAAGATAAAGCTTAGGCTTGATCTTCTTTCTGACCGTACATCCAAGTTGCAGCGATATATACACAAAAACCAGCTGCCATCAAAATACCTGTAACCATTGTTAGGATCTCCCGTTTCAATAGCTGCATTATCTAAAAGTTTTATGACAGTTATATGACAATCTGGTTTTTTGTTAAATTTAAAATAATTAATAAAATTCAATCGCTTAATACGGAATAAGCAAAATTATGCGTATTTTTTATCTGAAATATGACATTGAATATGACAACTTGCTGTCATATTTGACCCATGGAATAGCTAAAGTCCTTGCTCAGATTGCTTAAACTATAAACTTTCGGCCAATGCTCGCCCAAAATGCCCACAACCCGATTCTTTTGTCTTATAATTTAGCCCGCTAGCTATCAGCCCGCTCAAGAGATATTTGTATGACAACTATTATCAAGCAAGATGACTTGATCACATCGGTTAAAGATGCGCTTCAGTTCATTTCTTACTATCACCCACAAGACTTTATCCAAGCGATGAGCCGTGCGTATGATCGTGAAGAGAACAAAGCTGCTAAAGATGCGATCGCACAAATCTTAATTAACTCACGCATGTGTGCAGAAGGCCACCGCCCAATCTGTCAAGATACCGGTATCGTCAACGTATTTGTTGAAGTGGGCATGGACGTTAAATTCGATTTAACCATGAGCCTGGATGATGCAATCAATGAAGGCGTACGTCAGGGTTATTTAGAAAACTCGAACGTGCTTCGCGCATCAGTTCTGGCTGATCCTGCATTTGGTCGTAAGAACACCAAAGACAACACTCCTGCCGTGATTTACCACAAGCTTGTGCCTGGTAATAAAGTAGATATCACTGTGGCAGCCAAAGGTGGCGGTTCAGAAAACAAATCTAAACTAGCAATGTTAAACCCATCTGATTCAATCGTGGATTGGGTACTGAAAACTGTTCCAACCATGGGTGCAGGCTGGTGTCCACCAGGTATGCTGGGAATCGGGATCGGTGGTACTGCTGAAAAAGCCATGATGCTTGCCAAAGAAGCATTGATGGAAGAGATCAACATGGACGAATTGCTTCGTCGTGGTCCACAAAGCAAAATGGAAGAGCTTCGTATCGAAATCTTCGAAAAAGTAAATGCTTTGGGTATTGGTGCACAAGGTCTTGGCGGTTTAACCACTGTACTTGATATTAAAATCAAAGATTATCCATGTCATGCTGCAGGTAAACCAGTTGGTATGATCCCGAACTGTGCTGCGACTCGTCATGCACACTTCCAGTTAGATGGTACAGGTGTTGCACATATTCAAGCACCTAAACTTGAAGACTACCCTGCTGTGACTTGGGATTCTTCATCTTCTAAACGTGTTGACCTTGACACGATTACCCAAGAAGAAATGAATAGCTGGAAACCAGGCGATACACTTCTTCTTAACGGTACAATCTATACAGGTCGTGATGCTGCACACAAACGTATGGTCGACATGCTGAACAACGGTGAAGAACTTCCTGTTGATCTGAAAGGCAAGTTTATCTACTACGTTGGCCCTGTTGATCCAGTCGGCGACGAAGTTGTAGGCCCTGCTGGCCCAACAACGGCTACGCGTATGGATAAATTTACGCGTCAAGTTCTTGAAGCAACTGGCATGTTCGGCATGATCGGTAAAGCAGACCGTGGTCCTGCTGCCGTTGAAGCCATTAAAGACAACCAGGCAACTTACCTGATGGCTGTCGGTGGTGCTGCTTACCTCGTGTCTAAAGCTATTCGCGAAGCTGAAGTGGTTGCCTTTGCTGACCTGGGTATGGAAGCAATTTACAAGTTTGTGGTAAAAGATATGCCGGTATCTGTAGCGGTTGATGTGAATGGTACTTCTATTCACGCGACTGCACCTAAAATCTGGCAAGCAAAAATTGGTAAGATTCCAGTAGTTGACGCTGCTGCGGGCTAATTAAATCTGTATAAAAAAGCACCCATTCAGGGTGCTTTTTTATTATATTTTCTCAATAAAATGTCAATTACCAAGTCCGTGGATCCCAAAGTTTAAAAGGTGCTTTTAGCTGTACATCCAATGATGGATCATAAGCAGTCGGTTCAATTTTTTGGGCTTTTTTACGAATCTGGCCAGTTTCCTGATCTTGTGCCACGAAGTTAAAACTGTCTGATTTTAGCTGAGTAAAAGCAATTTCATTGAGACCAACTTTTTCCGGCATCAGCATGAGTGGCCCTGAAACACTCCGGCGTGTACTGATATTCTCTTCATCATATTTAATAAAATAAGACTGTCCCGCTTCGACAGTAAAATCCAGATATTTAGGTTTCTGGAAATGCAGCGCGCCTAGCGGTCGACTGGTACTCAAACGATAGGTCCCTGCAGGCACTTCAATCCAGTAATAATGGTTGTGCAATAAGCTTGGAATATGTTCTTGATTGATAAACAGGCTGGCAGCGACAATTTCCTGACGATTCCATTTAGAATCGGGCCGGTATAAATACACGATGGCGGCTTCATCATGCTGCGGTTTCACCGTCTGAAACTGGTTGCCCTGCTTTTGATTGACCCAACCGCCAATGGTGAACATGCCGATACGATGCTGCTCGACAAAGCCCGGTTTTTTTTCAAGATCGATATTTTTTAAAGTGCTGAGTGGCTGTGTAGGCTCAACGACGGCTTTCTTACCATGACACCCCAGCAATGCCAAACTGCTGATGAGTACAATTGCGACTCCACGCATGCTTATCCCTCACTGCGTCTTTATTCTTTTGTATGCAAGTGCTTTGCGATTTGTTTTTTATAAGTTTTAGGCATCCACGCCTAGTTAATCAGATTAACACCGAGCTTTATTTTTGGAAATAAAAAACGTGCGAAAACACGGAGTTTTCGCACGTTTCGGACGAATAGCAATTAAGCAGATTTGCTATTTACGACCTTTAAATCTATTTTTGTTGCTGTCTCTTGCTGATCATGTGGCTGACGCTCGGCACGGTATTCCGGCTCTGCTTCACCTTTAATCACAGCTTCATTGATGACGACAGTGCCGACATCGCTACGGCTTGGCAAGTCATACATGGTTTCCAGCAATGAATTTTCTAGGATCGAACGTAAACCACGCGCGCCTGTATTACGCTCAACTGCTTTCTTAGCCACTGCGCGTAATGCCGATTCTTCAAAAACCAGATCCACATCTTCCATATCAAACAGATGTTGATACTGACGGGTCAAAGCGTTCTTCGGCTCAGTCAGAATCTGCATCAGTGCTTCTTCATCCAACTCGTCTAAAGTGGCAATCACTGGCAAACGACCAATAAATTCTGGAATCAAACCAAATTTTACCAGATCAGTTGCTTCAACTTGACGGAACAAGTCAGACAGCTTCTTGGTTTCATCTTTTTTACGCACTTCTGCAGTAAAGCCGATGCCACCTTTTTCCTGACGTTGCTGTACAATTTTCTCAAGTCCTGAGAATGCACCACCACAGATAAACAGGATATTCGAGGTATCAATCTGAATGAATTCTTGCTGCGGATGCTTACGTCCACCTTGTGGCGGAATTGATGCAACCGTACCTTCAATCATTTTCAATAATGCTTGCTGAACACCTTCACCCGATACATCACGCGTGATGGATGGGTTTTCAGACTTGCGGGTAATCTTGTCGATCTCGTCGATATAGATAATGCCCTTTTGCGCTTTTTCGACATCGTAATCGGCTTTTTGCAGTAGCTTCTGTACGATGTTTTCTACATCTTCACCCACATAACCGGCTTCGGTCAGTGTCGTTGCATCTGCCATGGCAAATGGAACATCAAGAAGACGTGCCAGCGTTTGTGCAAGCAAGGTTTTGCCCGATCCTGTCGGACCAACCAACATAATATTACTTTTTGAAAGCTCTACTGAATCATCAGCTTTCTTGCCATTATTTTGCACTTTCAAGCGCTTGTAATGGTTATAAACCGCAACTGACAAGGTTTTTTTCGCGACGTCCTGACCAATCACATATTGATCCAAGGCCGCACGAATTTCATGCGGTTTCGGCAAAGGACGATTGGCCCAGTCATTGGTTTCCACCTGCTGACTGGTTTGAACCAAATCTAAGCATACGTCCACACATTCGTTACAAATGTATGCGTCCTCGCCTGCAATCAGCTTCCCGACTTCAGACTGCGTTTTACCGCAAAATGAACAATGCTTTTGTCCTTGAGGATGTTCGGACATATTTACTCCACTATCTCAATCTTTAAAACTTATGGACGTTTAGTTAAAACTTCGTCCACAAGACCGTATTCTTTCGCTTGCTGAGCAGTCATAAAGTTGTCACGGTCTGTATCACGTGCAACTTTCTCGTAATCCTGACCGCTGTGTTCAGCCATTAAACGGTTTAAACGTTCTTTAATAAACAGGATTTCACGTGCATGAATTTCAATATCTGAAGCCTGACCACGGAAACCACCCAATGGCTGGTGAATCATGACACGGGCATTTTCAAGGCAATAACGCTTGCCTTTGGTACCGGCATTCAGCAGGAACGCACCCATTGATGCTGCCTGACCCATGCAGTACGTTACGACATCAGGTTTGATAAACTGCATGGTGTCATAAATCGCCATACCCGCAGTTACCGAACCGCCTGGTGAATTGATATATAGATGAATATCTTTATCTGGATTTTCCGCCTCTAAAAACAACATTTGCGCAACGATCAGGTTCGCCATGTTGTCTTCAACTTCGCCCGTCATAAAAATTACACGTTCACGCAAAAGGCGTGAATAAATATCAAAAGAACGCTCACCACGAGAGGATTGTTCTACCACCATTGGCACTAAAGCGTTTTCAATCGTTGGAACATACATACGTTTATTTATTCCTAAATTTTTTGTGACCTAACCCATAATCACAATATGAGGGATAATCACTGAAATTGCAAAAAATTCGCCAACAAATCCATTATATTTTTTGCATTAGTTTTGTGAAAAACAGAAATGCTTTTTTCAGGCATCAATATGAAAAAAGGCGCATTAAGCGCCTTTTTTATCGAAAGCTAAATTAGCCTTGTTGACGAGCTTGCTGCTCTTTCAATAAGTCTTCATAGCTTACAGTCGCATCAGTTACTTTAGCAGAAGCCAAAATGTAATCAACAACTTGGTCTTCTAGTACAACTGCTTCGATTTGGGCACGTTGTTGCGCATCGTTTTTGAAGTATTCAATTACTTCGTTTGGATCTTCATAAGAAGAAGCCATGTCTTCGATGTACGCTTCAACACGTGCAGCATCTACTTCGATTTTCGCATCAGCTAAAACACGGCTTACAAGTACGCCAAGTTTTACAGATTTTTCAGCTTGTTCTTTGAACAATTCATCTGGAAGCATGCTTGAATCAAATGCTTTCGCACCTTGAGCACCAAACTGCTGTGTGAACTGCTGAATCATCTGTTGACGTTGACGGTCAATTTCTTGAGCAAGCATAGCAGCTGGAAGTTCAACTTCGTTTGCAGCAACTAATGCATCAAAAGTCGCGCCTTTAACCTGGTTGCGAAGGCCGTTCTTCACTTCACGTTCCATGTTTTTACGAACGTCAGCTTTTAACTTCTCAACGCCTTCTTCTTCAGATACACCGAAGATTTTCAGGAATTCAGCATCGATTTCTGGAAGTTTTTGTTTTTCAACAAGCTTCACAGTGATTTTGAATTGAGCTTGTTTACCAGCAAGGTTTTCAGCTTGGTAGTCTTCAGGGAAAGTTACATCAATCACTTTCTCTTCGCCTTTCTTCATACCAACGATACCGTCTTCGAAGCCAGGGATCATACGACCAGAACCTAGAACAAGTTTGAAGTCTTCCGCAGAACCACCTTCAAATTTTTCGCCGTCGATTGAACCTTCGAAATCAAAAGTTACTTGCATGTCTTTTTTAGCCATGCCTTTTGTTTCAGCCCAAGCAGCACGTTGTTTTTGAAGATTTTCAATCATCTTCTCAACATCTTTGTCATTTACTTCAGCTGCTTTACGCTCAACTTCCAAGCCGTCGAATTTCACTTCGATTTCTGGATAAACTTCAACAGTCGCTGTATATACCAGCGCGTCGTCTTTCATTTCAGTTTTTTCGATGTTTGGCATGCCCACAGCATTGATTTTTTCTTGCTGGATCGCTTCGAAAACTGTGTCACGAATAATATCGTTTACTACTTCTTGGTAGATACCCGCGCCGTATTCACGACGAACTACGTTTACAGGCACTTTACCTGGACGGAAGCCGTTGATCTTCGCAGTTTTAGCAGTGCGTTTTAAACGAGCTTCAAATTGCTCATTAATACGGCTCGTCGGTACAGAAACATTTAAACGACGGGCAACGCCCGAAACCGCTTCAGAAGTTACTTGCATGGCTTCCTCTATATATTAGGTTATAACAGGTTTATAAAAATGTGCCACATTATATGACAACATTTAAGGATATACAAAAAATACGCGCGAGTTCCAGTTTTTAAGCCCTTTTTTTATTTGAATTGCCATCTTTCCAGATGCCCAGTCAACCCAATTTAAATGGAGAAAATGTATATTTTTATTGCAAATGATAAATACTATCATTAATATCCAGTTTCTTATTTGAGCAACAATACTAATTTATTCTTCGGTTCGGGAATTTGGTCATGCATAGTTTTAGTCTTCGTCCACTTACATTGGCAATTCTTGGGGTTACAGCAACATCTGCTTTCGCAGAGACTGTGAACGAGACAGCGACTCCTACAACAACACATCAAATGTCTACGATTGTGGTTTCAGCGGCGGGTTTTGAACAAGATATAAAAAATGCGCCTGCCTCTATTAGTGTAGTAACTGCAGAAGACTTAAAGAAAAAAGGTATTACCAGTATTGCAGATGCGCTCAGTGAAGTACCAGGTGTCGACGTACGAAATGGCCAAGGCAAAACTGGTGGTTTAAATATCCAAATGCGTGGTCTGAATCAATCTTACACTCTTATTTTGATCGATGGTCAGCGTCAGAATACTTCTGGTTCAGTTGGTCCAAATGGTTTTGGTGAATTTAGTACAAGCTTTATGCCACCATTAGCTTCTATTGAACGTATTGAAGTCATTCGTGGGCCTATGTCTACCCTTTATGGTTCTGATGCCATGGGCGGTATCATTAACATTATTACCAAGAAAGTTGCATCAGAATGGAATGGTAACGTTTCTGTTGAACAGAATATTCAAGAAAATTCTGATATTGGTAATAACTGGAAAACCAGTGCAGTTGTTAATGGTCCAGTGATTCAAGATAAACTTGGTATACAAGTACGTGGCGAGTTTTTCCACCGCGATCAATCAGATCGACTTGTTACACCCGCAAAAACTATTGATGAAGGCAGCCAAGGTCGTGACCCTCGTACAGTAGAAGCAAATAATTATGCTGTGGGTACAAAACTTACGCTAAATGTAAATGATAACGTCTCTACTTGGGTAGACTTTGATCATGCTAAACAACGTTTTGATAATAGTGATGCCCGTTTAGGTGAACTTTACGAATTCAACCGCACGACAGGTTTACCATCAGGGATTGGTTCATATAAAGACGAGATCAAATTCTTAAGAGATCGTATTTCTGCAGGTGTAGATGCTGAGCTTAGTTTTGGTCAATGGAAAACATTTGCAAGCTATGTTTCTTCTGAACAGGAAGGCCGTCGTCTTCCAAAAGGAAATGTACCTGAATACAATTATTATTCAGATGGTACACAAGATCGTATTTTAGAAAATAAAGACCTAACCGTTGATTCTCGTATTATTTCAACACTTGGCAACCATAAACTTACAGCTGGTATTGAATATAAAGATGGTGAAACCATCGATAACTCAGCAGGTAATGGAGTTGCTTTTGAACAGGATTCTTGGTCTGTGTTCGCTGAGGATGAATGGAATCTAACGGATTCTCTTGCATTCACTTTCGGTGGTCGCTACGAAGACCATAGTGCTTTTGGTGGTCACTTTACACCTCGCGCATACTTAGTTTGGAACACCAATGATCAGTTGATTTTAAAAGGTGGTATAAGTACTGGCTATAAAGTTCCAACAGCGAATGACCTTCATAATGGAATCAATGGTTTTAGCTCACAAGGCCGAAACGTGACTTTGGGCAACCCAGATCTTAAGCCTGAAGAAACCACAAACTATGAACTTGGTTTCGTTTACGACAACTTGTCTAATTTCTCTTTAGCTACCACTGCGTTCTTTACTCAGTTTAAAGATATTATCATCAGTGATGCACGCGTCGTTGAAAACTGTTTATGGGCAGGTCGCCCAACAGGACAAGCACCTGCAAACAACTGCATGACTGTAGGCAGTTTTGATAATCAGCAAAACTTTAGCTTTAAAGGCAATGCAGGCGAAGCTGAAAGCTACGGTGTGGAACTTAGTGCTAAATATGAAATTTCTCCAAGCTTTGATGTAAAAGCAAACTATACTTGGTTAGAGTCTGAAATTACCGAAGGTGAAAATAAAGGTAATCCTATTGAAAATACACCTCGTCACGCTTTGAACTTCACAGGAACTTGGTATGTGAATGATAAGTTCACTACCTGGTTAGAAGCTGAATATAAATCTGACCGTGTACGTTTCATAGATCCTGATTTAAGCGATGTCAATGTAAGTCGTGAAATTGATGCTGTCGGCAATAAGTTAAAAGCCTATGAGCTATTTAATTTAGGTGCATCTTATAAAGTCAACAATCAAGTTACTGTTTCAGGTCGTGTGAATAACTTATTGAACAAAGACTTTGGCGACTATAAGTCATTTATTAATAGTGATAACGAAGTTGAAAATGCTTTCCTATATACTAAAACGACGAGTGGTTTAGCGGGTACTTATATTCCAGACCGTAACTACTGGCTATCTGTTTCATATGACTTCTAATATTTAAGTGAAAGTTATTTAAAACCCTGCCCTGGCAGGGTTTTTTATTATCGCTAGATTAGTACTCCACGAAAAATCCCTAATTTATGTCCCTTTATAGACATCATTATTCTCAATAAAAATTTAATAATCAGATTAATTTTTCAATATTTATTAAAATCAAAAACTTAAGTAGATATTGTTATATCATTACATTTAAAAACTCATTTAATATTTTCTTAAAGATCATGAATTCCCATGATAAAAAGATAAAAATAAAAACAAGAATCATTATTATTCGCATACATTTTTAGCATTCATTTATTAGGTTTAACATGACCTTCATTAAAACACGTAAAAAAATCGTTTCTTCTGCAATTGTTTCATCTTTATCAATGGTAGCTGCATCTGCGATGGCAGAAGAACAGGTGATCCAGTTAGAGACTATTCATCAAGAAGTCAAAGCTGAAAAAGCACCCAGCTTAAAAGTAGATCAATCTGCGAATAGCAAATTTGTTGCG
Organism: Acinetobacter sp. TWP2-2-3; assembly: GCF_049896445.1. GTDB lineage: Bacteria > Pseudomonadota > Gammaproteobacteria > Pseudomonadales > Moraxellaceae > Acinetobacter. Next base: position 187,173 of record NZ_JAFCUI010000003.1, on the reverse strand, counting down.
CCTTTACTCGACACCCCCAAGTCAGTTTCAGTGATTTCAAAACAGCTGATTGCCGATACACAAGTGACGACTTTAGCTGATGCACTGCGTACAGTTCCGGGGATTACCTTGGGTGCAGGTGAAGGTGGTAATCCGAATGGTGACCGTCCATTTATTCGTGGTTATAACTCAGAAAGTTCGATGTATGTAGACGGCGTTCGTAATGCCACCTCACAAAACCGTGAAATGTTTGCGGTAGAACAAGTTGAAGTGACCAAAGGTTCTGCTTCTGCCATGGGCGGTGCAGGCACCACTGGCGGTAGCATTAACATGATTTCTAAAGTCGCTAAAGCAGGCGATTTTCTAGAAGGTTCGGTCGCTGGCGGCACAGATAATTATCAACGTATTACTTTAGATGGTAACAAAGACTTTGGTAATGGTATTGCGGCACGTGTGGCAGTCATGGGGCATCAAAATGAAAAAGCCGGCCAGAAAGACGGTGCAGAATATAAACGTGCCGGTATTGCACCGAGTATTAGCTTTGGTCTGGACACCCCTACTCGCGCGACTCTCAGTTATTACTACTTAAAATCGGACGATACGCCTGACTCAGGTATCCCGTATAACAACCCATTTGCTGCTCCAAGAACTGCAACAGCAACTGACTATCGTCCATTAAATGGAAATGGCAAGCCAATTGACGTTAAACAAGGTCAATATTACGGCTGGAAAGATCGTGATTTCCAAAAACAAGAAAATCAGATCGGAACCATCAAATTAGAACATGACTTAACTGACAATCTAACCATTAGCAATACAGCTGTGTATGGCAACTCTAAGAATGATTACCTTTGGACCAATCCAGATGACTCTCAGGGTAACTTTTACAACAAAGCAGGTTTTACAAGTGAATTAACAGGAAATGTTTGGGCACGTGCCAACTCACGTGTAGCAGATACTGATGCTTTTACCGACCAACTTGCTTTAACCGGTAAATTTAATACCGGTATGCTTAAACATAGTTTTAATCTAGGTGCCGAATATTCAGATCAGGAAACTGATCGTACGCAATATATTATTAATGGCCTAAATGCGACAGGTAGCGCGTATGCTGCTTGCGGTGATGTCACCAATATTGCATCAGGTTGGTGTACTTCTGTACAGAACCCTAACCGTGCTCCATGGACAGGTATGTTAAGTACCAATGGTGCTGACCGTTACAATATCGAGAGCAAATCAAAGTCTGTTTATTTTCTGGATAGTATTGAATTCACCCCTCAGTGGCTTTTAGATTTGGGCGTTCGTTGGGATGACTACTCAACTGAGCAAACCATGACTTATGGTGCACGAAATAATGCAGTTACTGGTGCAAACAATACACCGATTACAGCAAGTGCTGGCGATCAAGTTACGATTAAAAATGATAAAGACTTTATCAACTATCAAGCCGGTCTTACTTTTAAACCAGTTGAAAATGGCAGTATCTATGCAAGTTATGCGACTTCGTCTAATCCAGTCGGTGTAGATGGTGGCGATGGTTCTGAAGGGATTACAGCTGCAATAAATAATCTTAAACCTGAAGAAGTCCGGACCATGGAGTTAGGAACTAAATGGGATGTCTTGAATGATAAGCTCAACCTGACTGCAGCTATTTTCCGCACGGAAAAAACCAATACTCGTGCGACCGGAGATGATGGCACCACAAGTAATATTGGTGAAACTCGTGTCGATGGTATTGAGCTAGGCGTAAACGGTAATATCACGGATAAATGGGCTGTATCTGCGGGTTATACTTATTTAGACAGTGAAATGATTGATGGTGGATTTGTAAATACTGCCGCTACAGGTCAACCTGCTGTATATGCGCCAAATCCTAGCAATGGGAACCAAGTTCAAAACGTCGCGAAAAACAGTGCAACCCTTTGGACTACTTATGCAGTAACTCCTGCTTTAACCCTAGGTGCTGGTGCCGTCGCAATGGATAAAGTCTATGGTAATGCTACTAATACCAAGTTTGTACCAGGCTATGTTCGCTATGATGCCATGGCACGTTATAACGTGAATAAAAACGTTGATTTGCAATTAAACCTTAATAACCTGTCTGATGAACGCTATTTCACAAAAGCCTATTCATCTCATTATGCGACCGAAGCAGAAGGCCGTAGTGCAGTGTTAGCAGTCAACTTTAAATATTAATTCAATGCAACCGCATAGTCTCCTGATGGGGGCTATGCTATTTTTAAAAGACGATTATTCAGGGGTTTCTCGTGCTGCATCATATTCCAAATGTACTGAGCAAAGAACAGGTGCAATATTTCCGTGAGGAGATGAATAAGATTGAGTGGGTCAATGGCAAGGTTACCGCGGGTACGCTCTCTGCGACGGTGAAACAGAATCAGCAATTACCTGAAGATCATCCCCTGACCCAGCATTTAAGTACGATCATTCTTGAATCGCTGGGACAGCATGCTCTGTTTTTATCGGCGGCGATTCCACTGGATATTATTCCCCCGCTTTTTAACCGCTATGAAAATAATGAATCTTTCGGCTTTCATGTCGACAATTCGATTCGTCGTATTCGCGGCAGCAATGAACGCCTCAGAACGGATTTATCCTGTACGGTTTTTTTAAGTGAGCCGGACGAATATGTCGGTGGTGAACTGGTAGTCGAAGACACTTACGGTTATCACGAAGTAAAATTGCCTGCCGGCGATATGATTTTGTATCCATCGACCAGCTTGCATGAAGTCACGCCAATCACTGCCGGTTGTCGAATTGCTTCATTTTTTTGGGTACAAAGCATGATCCGTGATGATGCAGAGCGGCATATGCTGTTTAATCTGGATCAGAGTATTCAAAACTTGAGAATGCAGCTGGGTGATCAGCATGCAGAAGTTATGAAACTGACCAACCTGTATCATAATTTAATGCGTAAATGGGCTGAACTTTAAAAGAGGCTCTGTCTTCAATGATCTTTAAGAACAACTGGATCTATTGTTTATCAAAATATATTGCTTTATGGCACTATTGAACGTAATAAATAACGAATTATGTCCAAATCGAGAAAATATAAAATACGATATTTAAAATAAGTGAAAATATTTTTCACTCCTTAAAGTTTATAAGAAAATCTTTATTACCATACGACTAAAATCCATAAAAATAGCAAAAACTTTTCGGGATAAGTGGATTAAACTTTAAATTATAAGTAAGGCATTTAGTGCATTTGGTGAAGCTAAACCACCAATATTTAGACCATATTTCAGGTTTGAACCAGACTGTCACTAAAACCCAATGAATAGACAAAATCTATGCCGCTGACCCACGCACCGCTTTAACCAAGATTACGGTACCCAAGTTAGCATAAGGAGCTCTCTCATGATGTTGGCTGATCCAAGTAAAAAATACCGTCGCATGTATCAACGTGTGGACTTACCAGACCGTCAATGGCCGAACAACGAAATCAATAAAGCGCCAATCTGGATGAGTACCGACCTGCGTGACGGTAACCAAGCGATCTTTGAGCCAATGAACATGGAGCAGAAATTCAAGATGTTCCAGATGTTGGTGAAAATCGGTTTCAAACATATTGAAATCGGCTTCCCGTCAGCATCGCAAATTGACTTCGATTTCACCCGTAAATTGATTGAAGAAGGTCATATTCCGGATGACGTTTATATCGAGGTCTTGGTTCAGGCACGTGATCATTTGATTCAACGTACCTTTGAATCTTTACAAGGTGCGAAACGTGCCATTGTACATATCTATAATTCTAACTCGCCGACATTCCGCAACAAAGTCTTGAATGTTGATGTTGAAGGTGCAAAACAGTTAGCGATCAATGCTGCACAGAAAGTAAAAGAATATGCCGCAAAACAGCCGGAAACTGAATTCGTATTTCAGTACAGCCCGGAATGTTTTACTGCAACCGAATTAGAAGTCGCGAAAGATGTCTGCGATGCCGTCACTGAAATCTGGGAAGCATCTCCAGAGAATAAAGTGATCTTAAACTTACCTGCAACGGTAGAAGTTTCAGGTCCACACATCTATGCCGATCAAATCGAATGGATGCACCGTAACATTCAGCGTCGTGATGGCGTGATCATTTCAGTTCACTGCCACAACGACCGCGGCTGTGGTATTGCCGCTTCAGAATTGGCAATTATGGCTGGTGCTGACCGGGTCGAAGGTTGTGTATTTGGTAATGGCGAACGTACCGGTAACGTCGACGTGGCTGCGATTGCCTTGAACATGTATACCCAAGGTGTAGCACCAAACTTGGACTTCTCCAACATCAATGAAATCATTGCGACTGTGGAAGAATGTACCGGTTTACCTGTGCACCCGCGTCATCCATATGCCGGTGATTTGGTGTTTACTGCATTCTCGGGTTCGCATCAGGATGCGATCAAAAAAGGTTTCGAGTTCCAGAAAAACGAAGAAATCTGGGATATGCCGTACTTGCCAATCGACCCGAAAGATTTGGGCCGTGACTATGATGCCGTGATCCGTGTTAACTCACAATCAGGTAAAGGTGGTATTGCCTACTTATTAGAATCTAACTACAACGTGATCTTGCCGCGTCGTTTACAAATTGAATTTTCTCAAATTGTACAAAAGCGTACCGATGAGCAAGGCACTGAAATCAGTGCGACTGAAATCTGGAAGTTGTTCAAAGAAACCTATGTGGATGCTAAAAACGTTCACTATTCTGCGAAAAACTACAAATTGTCGGATGATAACGGCAATCAGGTGATTGAGCTGGATCTTGAAATTGATGGCCAGTCACGCCGTGTTCGCGGTGAAGGCAACGGTCCAATTTCTGCGATTTTGGATGCACTTCAGTTACCGATTGATGTCGTAAACTATGAAGAGCGCAGCATCAGTTCTGGTGCACATGCTAAAGCCTTGGCCTTGATCGAACTTCAGGTGAAAGGTACCGGTAAATCTGCCTTTGGTGCCGGGGTACATGACAACATCGTGACCTCTTCCATTGAAGCAATTATTGCCTCGACCAACCGCCTGATTGATCAGGGTGTATTAAGCACTGATCAGGTGATTGCTGCTGCGGTCTAAACGGCTGTATTAGAATTAGCAATAATTCATAGCACTAAAATGACTTTAGAAGGATACCGGCAAATGGTATCCTTTTATTATTCATACTAAAGATTTAAGGCGAATCCTCCCCGTGTCTTTTCCAGCTGACTCAGTGGGCATTGTTGTCCCACAAAAGTTCCAATTTGAAGAGCCGTTAGAGCTTGAATGCGGTCGCATCCTCCCACGTTTTGAACTGATGGTTGAAACTTATGGCGAACTCAATGCCGATAAGTCCAATGCCATTCTGATTTGTCATGCCCTTTCCGGTCATCACCATGCTGCTGGCTATCATCATGAAGATGATAAAAAAGCCGGTTGGTGGGATTCATGCATTGGTCCCGGCAAAGCCATTGATACTTCAAAATTCTTTGTGGTTTCACTGAATAATATTGGTGGCTGTAATGGCTCTACCGGCCCAACCTCACCCAATCCTGAAAATGATAACCGCCCGTATGGTCCAGATTTCCCACTGGTTACGGTCCGTGACTGGGTCAAAACCCAAGCCCTGCTCTCTGACCGTTTAGGGATTGATATCTGGGATGCCATCATTGGCGGTTCACTAGGTGGCATGCAGGCATTGCAATGGTCAGTGGATTATCCAAACCGTTTAAGAAAATGCGTGATTATTGCCAGCGCTCCGAAACTTTCTGCACAGAATATTGCCTTTAACGAAGTAGCACGTCAGTCGATTTTGTCAGACCCAGATTTCCATAATGGCCGTTATCTGGAAAATGACAGCTATCCCAAACGTGGCCTGATTCTGGCACGTATGGTGGGCCATATTACTTACCTGTCCGAAGAAGCCATGAAGCAGAAGTTTGGCCGCGATTTGAAATCAGGCAAATTTATGTATGGTTTCGATGTTGAATTTCAGGTCGAAAGCTATTTGCGTTATCAGGGTGAACAGTTCAGCCGTAACTTCGATGCCAATACCTATCTGATCATGACCAAGGCACTGGATTACTTTGATCCGTCGCGTGAATATGAACAGTCGCTCAAAAAAGCCATGGCCAATACCCAGTGCAAATTCTTGGTGGTGTCATTCACGACTGACTGGCGTTTTACCCCTGCCCGCTCACAGGAAATCGTGGATGCCTTGATCAGCAATCACAAACCTGTGAGCTATCTGGATATTGATGCCGAACAGGGTCATGACTCTTTCCTGTTCCCAATTCCGCTCTATGTAAAATCTTTGCGTGCATTCCTGGGTGGTGAAGAACACCTGAAAGCAACACCAAAGGAGGCCGTATAATGCGTATCGATCAACAACTCGCTGAAAAGTGGATTAAGCCCGGTTCTAGCGTACTCGACCTTGGTTGTGGCGATGGTGAACTGCTGGCACAAATGAGCAAAAAGCACGATATTCGTGCATATGGATTAGAAATTGATCAGGAAAAGATTGCAATTGCAGTCAGTCGCGGGTTAAATATCATCCAGCAAGACTTAAACCTTGGTTTAAGCCGTTTTGCCGACCAGTCTTTTGACAATGTGGTCATGGCACAAGCTTTGCAAGCTGTAGATGCACCTGACGTATTATTGCGTGATATGGTGCGTGTAGGGAAACAGGCCATTATTACCTTTCCGAACTTTGCGCACTGGAAGACCCGGTCTTTCTTGGCAATCAAAGGGAGAATGCCGGTTTCTGAAGCCTTGCCGTATATGTGGTATAACACCCCGAATATCCACTTATGTACATTTCGTGATTTTGAAGCACTTTGTGCGGAAAATAACATCAAAATTATTAATCGACTCGCTGTGAACGGGAATCAAGAAGATAGTTTGCTGAGCAAGCATCTCCCTAATCTATTTGGTGAAGTCGCAATTTATCGAGTGAGCGCGCTATGAAAAAATTATTATTAAGTACGACGCTACTGGCGGGACTTTTTGGCATGCAAGCCCATGCAGATTATGTTGCACCTAGTCCATCTGTTGCCAGTCAAGCGGCTCAGTATTCCATCATGGATATCAATAGTCTGACCAAAGCAGCGAAAGCTGGTCAGGCCGGTGCACAGTTTTATTTGGCCACCAAATACCAGTATGGTAAAGATATTCAAAAAGATGAACGACAGGCCTTTGCCTGGTATAAAGCTGCTGCAGATCAAGGTCTGGCAGTTGCACAGCTGAATGTAGGCCGTATGCTGGCCGATGGCATTGGCACCAGAAAAGATGAAGCGCTGGCACGTCAGTATTTTGAAAAAGCGGCTAGCCGTGGCGATAACCGTGCCAGCTTTAACCTGGCAATGATGGAAGAGAAAAAGAAAAACTATATGGGCGCTTACCAGTGGTATGAACTTTCTACCCGTGATGGCATGCTCGACAATAAGGTGATTACGCTGTCGGAAGGCAGAAAAACTGCCTTGGCGGCGAATTTAACCCAAGAGCAGATCCGTCAGGCGCGTGATCGTGCCGACAGATGGATTCAGGCACAATAAGCTGAATGGTATAAATAGCACCTTCGGGTGCTTTTTTATTGCCGCAAATTCTTCATCCATTGCTAAAATAGCGCCCATTCTTTATCTAATAATGAGTTTTTGACATGGCTGCAACTGACTGGTTATCCCAAGGCACACTGGTATTGGCAAGTAATAACAAAGGTAAAATTGCCGAGTTTGAAAAACTGTTTGCCGAGCTACAACTGCCGGTTGAAGTCGTGGCCCAGGGCAAGTTGAATATCGAAGATGCGATCGAAGATGGTCTAAGCTTTGTAGAAAATGCGATTATTAAGGCTCGCCATGCTTCTAAAATTTCCGGAAAACCTGCTATTGCAGATGATTCAGGCATTTGTGTGCCAGTTCTTGGCGGCGCTCCCGGCATTTACTCGGCTCGTTATTCCGGTGAGCATGGCAACGATGCCGCCAATAATGAAAAACTGCTGGCCGATCTCAAACCCTTACGCCAAGATGGTGAAGTGATTGAGGGCATGTTTGTTTGCGTACTGGCACTGGTTCAACATGCCGAAGATCCCTTACCGCAAGTCTTTCAGGGTATCTGGCACGGGGAAATTCTGGAAGCTGCGCGTGGTGAAAATGGTTTTGGCTATGACCCGTTGTTCTGGTTACCGGAACTGGGGATTTCCAGTGCAGAAATGAGCAAGGAAGAAAAGAATAAAATCAGTCATCGTGGGCAAGCGATGCAGCTGTTTAAGAAGAGTTTGGAGAAGTAAGTTTCTCCTCTCATTACCCCCTCTCCCTTTGGGAGAGGGCTGGGGTGAGGGATTTTTAAAATACACCTCTCCCCTTGCGAAACAGCGTTTCTCATCTCCTAAAAGTAGAGGGAATCTATAGCGTAGGCATCAACGCATGCACGATTACCCCATATAAGGCAATCAAGATCGCGCTGGCCAAAGTTCCCGAAGCAATATATTTGGCGGAATGGCCTGTTCCCTGATAATGGGTTTCCAGTGCCACAATATTGGCTGCAGGCGGCAATAAAAAGAACATCAGCAGTACCGCATAGGTCAGCGTCTGCTGCGGAATAGGTAAATAATAATAGGCGGCAACACATAGCAAAACCGCAAACAGCCCTCTATAAAAAATCAGTTGCAGACTACGCATTAAATCGAAGCGGCTGATCCGCACATTGCTCAGCCACATTCCCAGCACACACATGCCGCTAAAAGTGACCAGTACTTTATTGGCCTGATACAGTATCTCTATCCCAGGCACTTGCTGCCAATGACTCAAATCCCAAAATGATAATAAAGCTGCTACAGACAGTGCCACCACAGGTGGTGAGAGCAGCACATTCTTTAAAATATAGCCGCTATCTTGTCTGGCTTCACTGACTGCCATCACCGCACAGACATTGCCAAACAAGGAACCACCGATGTACAGGGCAACTACGGTACTGGTCGCTTGCGGGCCAAAAACTGCCAGTGCAAAAGGAATTCCCAGCCATGCCCCATTTAAATAGCTCAGGCATAAGGCACGCAGTTTATTTTTCAGGGTGAAATAAAACAAGGCAAAGAATACGCAGGAACAGAAAAAGCTGAAGGCAATCAGCCACAAACTGCCCTCTTGGTAAAACACCATATTGTAAATAATCAGTACCGGAATCAGGACCCGTGCCAATAAAGCTGCCAAGAGAGGGCGAACCGGTTTTAAATATTGCACACCCCAATAACCGATCAGAAAAGACAGGAGGGGAAGAATCAAGGCCATGACAATGCTGCTGAGATTTCCATATCAGGCTGTATGCTAGCACAGCATACTTTTCATTGAATTATGAATTTTTTTATATGAGTGATTCATTCCCCTGCTGCCGTGTCGGCAAACTGTCATCAAAGCGTCACCGCGCTGTCATACAAGCCTGCTGAGATAGGTACATAAAATATAGAGGATAAAATAATGGCAGGATTATCAATTTGGCATGTGCTGATTTTTGCAATTGTGGTGATTTTATTGTTCGGTACATCAAAACTTAAAAATCTGGGTAAAGACGTCGGCGGCGCGATTAAAGACTTTAAAAAATCAGTCAAAGATGAAGAGGCTGAACAAGCTCAGCTTGCAGAGCCGCGCACCATTGATGCCCAGGTCAAAACGCCTGAACATTCGGTTAAAAGTTAAGAGTTCGCTATGCTCAATATTGGAATGACCGAGCTGCTGATTTTCGGAATTATTGCACTTTTGGTTCTTGGGCCAGATAAGCTTCCGGAAGCAGTACGTTTTGTCGGAACATGGTACGGCAAGATCAAGCGTATGGTGAGCAATGTTCAGAATGATCTTGATCGTGAATTGCGCCTGTCTGAGCTACGTGAACAGATGCAGGCTGAAATGCAACGGATTCAGGAACTGGAAGCCAAGATGCAGGCACAAATGACAGATTTGCAGCAGCCGATTGCAGCGGATCAATTAAAAATAAAACCTCTGTCTGCTCAGTCTTTGCTCAGCTATCAACCGGTGATACAGCCTGTATCCCCCGTGTATTTACCCAAGCCTACAGCAATTCAAACCGTGATTTCAGAACAACGCTATACAAAAATGAAGGTGGCCGTATGACATCCTTACCGACCACACCCGCCTCAAATGATTCTGCAGCGCTGAATCTTGAACAGATGCCGATTACCCAGCATTTGATCATCTTAAGAAAGCATCTGTTTAAAGTGGTTGCTGTCCTGATTGGCCTGTTTTTCTGCTTATTACCCTTTGCTAATCAGACTTATCAATGGTTGTCTGAACCGTTGCGTGCACAGCTACCTGCCAGTTCAACCATGATTGCCACGGATGTCACTGCAACCTTCATGGCACCTTTTAAGCTGAACTTCTTTGTCGCGCTGATGATCGCGATGCCGTTCATCCTGTATCAGCTCTGGACCTTTATTAAGCCTGCGCTGTATGCCAAGGAAAAGAGCCTGGCCTTGCCGCTTCTGATCGGCAGTATCGTACTTTTTTATACCGGCATCAGCTTTGCCTACTTTGTGGCATTGCCCTCGATTCTGCATTTTTTTATCAGTGTTTCGCCTGAAACTGTAGCCCCGATGACCGACATCAACAGTTATCTTAGCTTCTGTTTAAAGCTGTTTCTGGTCTTTGGTTTTACTTTTGAGATTCCCATTATTACCCTGGTTCTGATCTTGATTGGCGCAGTTTCGACCCAGACTCTGGTAGAGAAACGGCGCTTTATTATTGTGGGTTGCTTCTTTGTAGCAATGTTTGTGACGCCCCCGGATGCCCTGTCAATGATCATGCTGGCTGTCCCGATGTGGCTGCTGTTTGAACTGGGTTTGCTGGCAGGGAAACTGATTGAAAAACGTCGTTTAAAGACCGAATAATAATAACCAGCCAAAACAACAAAAATATCGACTTACTCAGGCAGCTCTGGCTGTCTTTTTGTTTCCAATTTTCAATAAAATACTGATTTATTTAATTTTAATGCAACATTTCCTTAAGATTACTGTCATATCCCAAGCTTAAGGTATTGAAAACTTCTACACCACCAAGCACTTATTTTTTAATTGGGACTTTAAAATGAAAAATGAAGACATGATACCTTGCCAGGATCTGGTTGAAGACAGTAACAACTCAAACAACACGCACTTCCAAACGATTCTGGATCAATATACTAGCCGCCGCAGCTTTATTGCGAAAACTACAAGTGGGGCAATGGCATTAGCATTTGCAGCAACAGTAAGTGGTTGTTCAGATGATGATAATGATTCTGGTACACCTGACAGTAATCCAACTACACCGCCAGATACCACTAGCCCAGATCAACATGCCTGGAGTGATCTAAAAGCACGTCCGAATAAATTAGTCTTTGAACCGGTTCGCAAGAATACCCAAAACTTCTTCAGTGTTCCTGAAGGTTATGAGCTTAAAGTATTGTATGCAGTAGGCGATCCAATCAACCCTGCTTATCCAGAAAAGACCGATGCAACCTTAGCTTCTGGTGCTTCTTACCAGTTCCGTTCAGGCGATAACCATGATGGTATGAGCTTCTTCGGTATGCATCCAATCAATAAAAATTATGCTGCCAAAGAATCAACACAAGGTTTACTTGTTCTAAACCACGAATACCTACAACAATCTCAGCTCCATACACCAGAAGGTACAATTACCATCGATGGTGTACGTCCAGAAGATCAGGTACTCCGTGAAGTGAATGCGCATGGTGTTTCTGTTATTGAGATCAGCAAAGATGCAAATACACAAGACGTTAAAATCAACTTAAATTCTAATTTTAACCGTCGTATCACTGCAGCAACCGAGATGGAAATTAATGGGCCAGCGCGTGGTTCTGACTTAGTCAAAACTATTTTCTCACCAGATGGGACGTTAACTCGCGGTACCTTTGCCAATTGTGGTAATGGTTATACGCCATGGGGAACTTACTTAACGGCTGAAGAAAACTGGAGTGGTTATTTCGCTCGTCAAGCCAATGACACCCGCGCTATTGCAAAAGAAGAAATTTCATTATCACGTTATGGTCGTGGTGGTACTGATGCCCGTTCATCTCAATACCGCTGGAATACTCCTGTTGCTGAATTAACCGGTGATAAAGGACTTTATGATCGTTGGGATATTTCAGTTAAAGGCACAAATGCTTTAGCAGATTATCGTAATGTCATGAATACCTGTGGCTTCATTGTAGAGATTGATCCATTTAGCGCGACTACACGTCCAGTTAAACGTACTGCACTGGGTCGTTTTGCACACGAGGACTGCCGATGTAGTAACCCTATTCCGGGTCAGCCATTAGCTTTCTATATGGGTGATGACGCGACCGGCGAATATATCTATAAATTTGTTTCTGAAGCCGTCTGGGATCCAAAAGACGTCAATGGTGGTTATACCGCTGGTGATAAATACATGGATAAAGGGACATTATATGTCGCTAAATTCAATGATGACGGTACAGGTGAATGGGTAGAACTGACTCATGGCAAAAATGGTTTAACTACTGCTAATGAAATCTATCCATTTGCAGGCCAGGATGACATCGTCATCAATGCCCGTCTTGCTGCTGACCATGTTGGTGCGACCAAAATGGACCGTCCAGAATGGGTTGCCGTGAATCCCGAAAATGGTGAAGTGTATGTAACCTTAACCAACAACAGCAACCGTGGTCGTGCATATGAAACTGATGCTGCCAACCCACGTAGCTACATCGACTTTAAAGGTTCAAGCGCCAGCAATTCAGGCAATATGAATGGTCATATCATTCGTTTCAGTGAAGCTAAAAATACAGTTACAGCGACAAGTTTTGCTTGGGATATTTTCCTGTTCGGTGCAGAAGCACGTGCTGCTTCTAACATCAACCTGTCAGGTCTGGATGATTTAAATGACTTCTCCAGCCCGGACGGCATGTGGTTCGATCCGCGCGGTATTCTGTGGATTCAGACGGATGATGGTCAGTACACCGATGAAACCAACTGCATGATGCTGGCAGCACTTCCGGGTACTGTGGGTGATGGTGCTAAAGCGCTTGCAGCCAGCACCAAAGCAGAAGGACAGGAAACCTTTGTTGGTGCCAAACTCAGCAATGATCGTGTTCGTCGCTTTTTGACTGGTCCATCGGGTTGTGAAATTACCGGCGTGACTATTACCCCGGACTATAAAGCGATCTTTGTCAACGTTCAGCATCCAGGGGGTGCATGGCCAGCCAACCAAAGCGAGCGTTATAGCCGTTTAGGCAAAGTACCTCGCTCTGCAACTGTGGTCATTACCCGTAAAGATGGCGGCGCCATTGCGGGTGAGGCTTTGGAACAAGCAAGCGTATAAAAAAAGCTGTTATTCAAAAATGCCGACGTCAAGTCGGCATTTTTTATATCCGGTGATTATTTCAGGCTAATTATTTTCTCAATAGTTTGACCTGCGGTCGCACCTTGTTGTGACTTCTCGATCCAGTGCCATCGTCCCTGCTGCATTCTCAAAAAATTGGAGCATCGGGTGCCATAGGCCGGACTCTGAATAAAAGTCGAAGACAGCAGCTGTTCCATTTCCACGGAGATGCCGGTATCTGGCAGAAGTTCAGGAATCACCTTACGTTCATCTTCCAGAATATCCCAGACTGCATGACACAAATCTGCTTCTGCGATCTCCTGGTGTTGCAGCATCGGTAAAAATTCCTGGGTAAAGCGTTTACGTAAATGTCGGGTCTTGTACCAGTCTTCGCTCATTAGGCCATTCGAAACCACATAGACGCCATGCGCCAGTACTTGCGGTGCTTCACCGCGATTGCTCATATACACCGCCTGATCTTGATCCCCCACAAACAGGTTAAAGCCGGCATAGTCACACTGGCGTTGTTCCAGATCTTGCGCAAAACGAATCGGCGTTAAGTCAGAATCTAAAAAGTTCTGGATGATATGTCCACGTGAAGTCGGATAATGCCCTTTGTCCTGTCCATCACGAAAATTAGTAATCACCGCCCAGCGACCAGAAGCCGTAATACCCATCCAGGTACCGCCCGACTGTAAATCTTGCCCGGCAATTATCGGACTATTCTCCCATTCATGCAGCCCCTGCGTAGGACGCTGATAGAACTCATCCCGATTCGAAATCAGACATAATGGGCTCTGATCCAGAACCTTCCAAGCCAATGCCACGATACACATAATTTACGCTCTCGATCTTTACACATTGAATGTACAACATTTTTCTTTGCTTTAAGCTAAAATCTGTGCAAAACAGAATCACAAGGAACAGGAATGCTCACCTATCCCAATATTGATCCCGTTGCGATTTCGCTCGGGCCCTTACAAGTCCACTGGTATGGACTGATGTACTTACTGGCATTTTTATTTGCCTGGGGATTGGCGACGTTTCGCGCCAAACAACGTGGCTGGACACCGGATATGGTGTCTGACCTGATTTTCTTCGGCGCTCTCGGTGTGATCATCGGTGGCCGTGTCGGTTATGTCTTCTTCTACGGTTTTTCCCAGTTCCTGGCCGATCCTTTATGGCTGTTCCAGATCTGGACCGGTGGCATGAGTTTCCACGGCGGTTTCCTCGGGGTCATTCTGGCCATGTTATGGTGGTGCAAGAAATATAAGATGACCTGGTTCCAGACTCTGGATTTTATCGCACCCTGCGTACCAACAGGGTTGATGTTTGGCAGGATTGGTAACTTTATTGGCGGCGAACTGTATGGCCGTCAGGTGACCGACCCAAACTTTGCCTGGGGCATGATTTTCCCGACCGACCCGCTGCAACTGGTACGTCACCCATCACAACTGTATCAGGCACTGTGTGAAGGCCTGATCCTGTTTATTGTACTGTGGTGGTTCAGTTCCAAGCCGCGTCCACGTATGGCTGTTTCGGCCCTGTTCCTGATCGGTTATGGTCTGGCACGTTTTGTGGTTGAATTCTTCCGTGAGCCGGATAATGGCCAGCTGTTTATTGGCTGGATGAGCAAAGGACAATTCCTGAGCCTGCCAATGATCCTGATTGGCTTGTGGATGATGTGGTATGCCTACCAGAAGAAAATATATGACTGGGGTCCACAAAAAAATAGCTGAGAAAATCGCGTAATTTAGCGAGGCAACGACCTCGCTTTTTTATACTCAAAATATGCTAAAGTGCCGATTATCTCTTCTATTCTTTCATCATTATGCTTGAGTTCTGGTTTAATCCGCAGGTGTCTGTTCTCAAAAAACTGTTGATCTTTATTGTGATTGCTGTGATGGCTGCCGTGTTGTACTGGATGCAACCACTGCCCTTAGATTCGATTTTGATGTTTGTCGGGACCGGCATCATTTTTCTGATCTGTCGTTACTGCAAAATCCACTTTGCCAGCAAAAACCCGAGCGGTTTTTTATATAGATTACTGACTTGGATTCCAATTGCGCTATTAATTGCTTTAGTTTTTATGAATATGCAACAGGGTGAAATCCTGATTCCGGGTGCACAGGGCATTGCCTTTATGGCTCTGGCGATTTGCCTGTTTTCACCATTGTCGCTGCTCAATCAGAACAAATCAGATGCAGGTTCACCCCATGCTTGAGTTCTGGTATTCGGAACGCTGTAGCCGTCAAATCAAACTCATCGCCATCATCGCGACCTGTATTTTGATTTATACAGCATCAACTGTAGCCCAGTTAGATCCAGTATTTGTTGGGGTGAGTTTAGTGATTGGAATTGTCATGCATTTACTGCACCATTTCCGTCTGAAAATTTCGAAATCCAATCCCTATGCAAATGGCTTTAGCGCCTTGAGCCAGGTGATTCCCATCATTGCTTTAATTACCCTGTTTGGCTATTTGCCCGAACAGCAACAGCAATGGGGCAAATTTGCTTTGGGTCTGCAATGTCTTGGCTTTGCCGCGATTGGATTATTTATTGTTTCAATCTATGAAAGCCGTGCGAAGCGTTTTGAGGACTGATCACTTCGCAGTGTTTTCTTAGAAGTAAGTTTCCAGACGATAGTAACTATAAGTCACGTTTTTATTGCGATAAACCGCATGATCTCGCTGTTTAAAATCCGATACCCAGGCACTACCTGAATAAGCCGCGATATGTCCATATTTATGTCCCTGAGTACGGTCAATAATATAGATATCGCCTTTTTTCGGCCGATCAAAAGAAGCATTAATTTTCTTATAACCCAGCTGCATCAGGGTACTTCCCCAATCTGCTGCTGCGACCGGATGATTCACAATTTTCGCACCAGAGGATTGCAGACCGACACGAATACTGCGCGCACATTTCTGTGTACTGGTATTTCGGGTAATGCCTTGCAGATAACTGGTAAATTTCTCGATATTGATACGATGGCCATTGCTTACGCCTGAAGCGTTACGGACAGTGGCTTTTTGGGATGACTTTTTAGGTCTTTGCTCCGATTGGGAACGCACCATGATATTCGCTTGGACAGGAGCATATACTTCGCTCATGTTTACTTGATGATCATAGATCATGCCTTACCAACCGCTCCTCGCCTGTAATTTAGGCTTTCATATTGTTAACAAGCCGAGAATACTAGTCGTTTAAATGTTATCTTTCACATTAAAAATGTAAATAAATTTGTCTATTTTTCCGGCATTCAAATTAAGCGGTTCTTTCTCATACAGTTACAAAACCCATCATCTTTGCAAAAAAAATGTAAAGCAAAGCCAATTCCAATGCCTTGCAAAGCTTTTTCAGCCTGAAATACGCAAAATGAGTCCTTATCTTTTTCTACTCAAACGTGTGGATTTAATCTGTAGCTCGGCCATTTTCAGATAACATTTCACCACATGATTACATCATTTTGAGCTTTACCGCCTGTATTACACTGATGCGGCATTTTTAAACCTTGAACTAAACGGAGAAGAAAAATGAGTCAGACTTTAAGTACCGTTTCAAATTTTAATTTAGAACAATATTTAAGTACCTGGTATGACATTGCACACTTGCCGATGAAGCGCCAACCTGAAGACAGCACCGATATTTCTGCGGTATAGAGCTTGAATGAAAATGGCAAGGTGGATGAAGCCATTGCTGAAGCGATCATTGTCGATGCAGAACATCCCAAGCTTGAAATCAGATTTTTACCTGAAGGCTTGCATGGGATCCCGTTTACCAAGGGCGATTATTGGGTCTTAAAAATCGATCCGGATTATCAGACGGCACTCGTGGGCGAGCCGAATAAAGAATATTTATGGTGATTACATCGCGACACCAGTCTGGACGAAGCGACTCAACGCGAATATTTAAGTTATGCAGCACCCTTAGGTTATGATCTGTCTGATCTGATTCATACCGTCCATACGGGCCGTAAAACCGCTTAAACTGCAATCAAAAGACCTCTATCAGGAGGTCTTTTTTATTCTCAATTTGGGCGATGAAAGCTCATCAAAAAATGCTATGATGTGCGCAATTTAAATTGTCCCTTTCGACAGAAAATTGATTATAAAATAATCCGTTCTGCTGTTAAAACGGCAATTTTCAACAGATTCAAATAGAGAGAACTATGCGCCAATATCTTGACCTTTTACAACATATCCTCGACAACGGCGGCGATAAAGGCGACCGTACCGGTACAGGTACACGTTCGGTATTTGGTCATCAGATGCGCTTTGATCTTTCCCAAGGTTTTCCTTTACTCACCACCAAAAAAGTTCATTTCCGTTCTATCGTGATTGAACTGTTGTGGTTCCTGAAAGGTGATACCAATGTTCAGTATTTAAAAGACAATAAAGTCTCGATTTGGGACGAATGGGCGACCGCAGAACAGACTGCGCGTTTTGGCCGTCCTGAAGGCGAACTTGGTCCAGTTTACGGCCATCAATGGCGTAATTTTGGGGCCAGCAAAAATGCAGACAATAGCTATAACCAGGATGGTTTTGACCAGATCAAATGGTTGATCAATGAAATTAAAACCAATCCAAACTCGCGCCGTCTGATTGTATCGGGCTGGAACCCGAATGAAGCAGGTCAGGTCGCATTACCCCCTTGCCATACCCTGTTCCAGTTCTTTGTACACAATGGAAAATTGTCTTGTCAGTTGTATCAGCGCAGTGCTGATGTATTTTTGGGTGTGCCATTTAATATTGCCAGCTATGCCTTGTTGACGCATATGATCGCGCAAGTCTGTGATCTGGAGGTTGGTGACTTTGTCTGGACTGGTGGCGATACCCACTTGTACAGCAACCATTTTGAACAGGCACAATTACAGCTCAGCCGTGAGCCACTCGGCCTTTGTCAATTAAAACTAAATCCCGAGATTAAAGACCTGTTCGATTTCAAATTTGAAGATATCGAAATTGTCGGTTATGAATCTCATCCAGGAATTAAAGCCCCTGTCGCTGTTTAATTTTCTTTATTATAAAATTCCCTCTCCTCCTCGGAGAGGGCTAGGGAGAGGCCTTTTACCACGCGTGAATCGCCAACTCCTTTCAAAATATATTCCCGGCCCTAAAGCGTGAAGGCAATCAAGATAAATTGTGAACCTCTCCTTCGTACCAGTAAAAAATTACACGAAGGGCTTTGGGTTTGATGAGAAGGATCAATACATGTCATTTCAAGATTTAGAAGTTGTACACGTCGTCGCCATGGATCAGCAGCGTTGTATCGGCAAGGGCAATGACCTACCTTGGCATATCTCTGCCGACCTGAAACACTTCAAGGAAATCACCCAAGGCGGTGTGGTGGTGATGGGTCGCAAGACACTAGAGTCGATGGGACGTACTCTACCTAAACGGGTGAACTGGGTCATTACTCGTGATCCAAACTGGGCATTTGCAGGCACCAAAGTTGCTTATAGCATTGAAGATGCGTTGAGTCAGGCCGTGACAGATGTGAAGGCTTCAGAAAAGCCTGAAACCATTTTCATCATTGGTGGCGGTGAAATCTTTAAACAGACCATGGAGATCACAGACCGTCTAGAACTGACGCATGTCGAACTGGATGTACAGGGCGATGCCTATTATCCAGCGATTCCAGCAGAATTTAAAAAAGTCGCTGCCGAGCAACATATCGACGACAAAACCGGCATTGCTTTTGAGTTCGCAACCTACAGAAAATAAAACCTATTTCTCATGAAAAAGTGATGATGCAGGGACGCGAATATATTTCCAGGCACTGGAGTCTGTGGCTGCTGGGCAGTCTGTTTACTTTATCCGTCATTCTGTCGAGTTTGTGGCTCAGCCTGATGCTTTGGGTTCATCAACCCCTCGGAAAAATCGGCAGCTTGATGCTGATTGGACTCTGGCTGACCTTTGCACTGGTCGTTCTCGGGATTTATTTCACCCGGCATCTGATCTCCCGCCAAGTCGATAGCGTTCTTTATCTTCTGGCCTTTTTATTCTGTCTGCTGGGATATTTCAGTCTGGAAGCGCGTCAGGATCGAGAGTGGAATCCTGAGGTTTCCCAGCTTCTGCATTATGAGCAGCAAGGCGATCAGGTTACCTTACACAATATCCGCAACTTTGACTGGCAGGCCGATGGTCGCTATATCGAACGCTGGGAAAGCCGCAGTTTTGATCTGAATCAGATTACTGGCGTGAACATCATTACTTCCTACTGGATGGGGCCTAAAATTGCCCATACCCTGGTCAGCTTCGATTTTGCCAATCAAAAGCCACTCACCTTCTCGATTGAAATCCGCAAGGAAAAGAATGAAGAGTTTTCAGCGATTGGTGGCTTTTTCCGAAAATATGAACTGAGTCTGGTCGCATCGGATGAAAAGGATATTGTCTATACCCGTAGCAATGTCCGTGGTGAACAGGTCTATTTTTTCCCAGTCAAAATGCCGCAAGCTCAGGCTAAAGCTTTATTTAAAGAATATCTGCGTCAGGCCGATGAACTGGCCCAAGAGCCAAAATGGTACAATACCCTGACCAGTAATTGCACCACGCTGGTCTTTGATATGGTTCAGGCGGTATCGCAACAACAGCTACCCTCAGATTACCGGCTGCTGGCCTCCGGCTATTTACCAAATTATCTCTATGATCTCAAAGTACTGGAACAGTCTTGGGATATGCACACCTGGTATCAACGCGCGCATGTCAATCCACGGGTAGAACAGACCGCTAATCTCTCCAGTCAGGACTATTCAAGACTCATGCGACAAGGTCTACCGAAACCAGACATGCGATAACTGTGTAGCAAATCCACTTCAATAAAGATACAAAATCAACTGGAACCTTGATCATTTTTTTGTTTATATACAAATAGCTAGTCAATGATCAGAGTATCTCTCATGCTAAAAAAATTAACTGCAATCGCGATTTTAGGCTCGGTTTTAACGGTCATGGGCTGCGAAACTGTGCCTAATACAGCCACGACACAAACCGCGAATCATTTACAACTTTTGCAAAATCGTACCTGGATTGCGACCCAGATTGGTAATACTGAAATCAAGACTGCGCCAACCGCACGCAATGTTCCAAGTCTGCAATTTGATGCCAGTACCCAGCGCGTTTCAGGTTCAGATAGCTGTAACCGGATTATGGGCAGTTACACAGCAGCGAAAGACACGCTGACCCTGAGCCAAATGGCCACTACCCGTATGGCTTGCATGAACAACGATCAGCTTGATCAGAAATTTAATGAAGCTTTAGCCAAAGTGACGCATTATCAAGTATTTGGTAAAACCTTAAAATTACTGGATCGCCATGGGAATCTCTTGATCCAGCTAGAAAGTGCTGTTCAGCCGCGTTAATACTTCCCTACAAAAAGCCTGTATGGACAGGCTTTTTTATCTTTCATACTGATGAGCTTGAATTTAACCATCAGCCCGATTGAGTTATTTAATTGAATGAGGAATCAACCATGCAACAGGCACTTTTCGGTGGGGGATGCTTTTGGTGTACTGAAGCCGTATTTTTACAGATCCAGGGGGTTCAGCAGGTCATCAGTGGCTATGCAGGTGGGCACACAACTCAGCCAAACTATGATGATGTCTGTGGTGGCAATACCGGCCATGCCGAAGTCATTCTGATCGATTTCGATGAAAACCAGATTAACTATACCCAGTTGCTTGATGTATTTTTTGCGACCCATGATCCGACCACGCTAAACCGTCAGGGCAATGATGTCGGCACCCAGTATCGTTCTGTAATTTATTATCTGAATGATGAACAGCAGCAACAGGCGCAGCAGGCGATGGATGCCCTGAAAGCCGATGGCATCAATGTGGTAACTGAACTGAGCCCTGCCCCGACTTTCTATCCGGCGGAAGACTATCATCAAAACTTCTTTGCCAAGAATCCGACCCAGGGCTATTGCAATTTTGCCATTCCGCCAAAATTGAACAAATTACGCAGCAAATTTACCACCTTATTAAAAACCCATTAAGTTTCATGAAAAATGGGCATAAAAAAAGCGACTGCAATCAGTCACTTTTTTTATTATCTGAATCTTAGTTATCGGTTGCAAAGGCAATATCGCTGAGTCCGGCTCCACTCGCACGCGACATGACTTGCGCCACCGAGTCATAACGTGATTCTTTATCCGCTTTCAACACAATGGTCGGCTGACGTTCAGCTTGGCCCGCTTCATTAAAACGGGTTTCGAGCTGTTCCAGCGTCAATACATCACCATTCCAGGCAATGTCACCTTCGGCATTGATGCTAATCGTGACATTTTCAGGCGGCAGATCGATAATCTCCGCAGTCGTTTGTGGCAAGGTTAATGGAATTGATGGGTTCGCAACGGTCGCTGTCACCAGAAAGATGATCATCAATACCAACATAATGTCGATGAGGGGAATGAGGTTCATCTCATTCATGCCTACATCGTTGTCTTCACCCAGTTGAAAAGCCATTAAGCTTGACCTCCCACGAAACTCTGTTGTGTTACTTTTTCATCAGACTTTTTTGCAGCAGATTCCTGTTGCAGCATGGTATCAATCAACAGACCGTGTGCCTGATCCTGTAATTCATGAGCCAAGCCACGATTAGCACGTACACAGATGTTATAAGCCAGTACCGCAGGAATTGCGACTGCCAGACCTAAGCCCGTCATAATCAAGGCTTCACCGACTGGAGTTGCTACTTGTGCCAGACCAGCCTGACCACTTTTACCAACAGCAACCAGCGCATGGAAGATGCCCCATACCGTACCGAACAAACCGACAAATGGAGAGATCGATGCGATGGTACCCAAAACTGATACACCTTTTTCGGCATTGGCTTTTTCTGCTGAAATCTGGCGTAACAGCGCCTGTTCTGCCACTGCCTTACGCTGTTCAAAGCCCAAAGGAGCCAGTTTGGTTTTCAGTTGTTCCAATGCCTTAGATAACTGAGCATAGGCAATCTGTTTCAGTTGGCGAGTGCCCATCAAACGCAGCACAAATATGGTCCATGTCGCAATCGACATTGCCAATAACACGAAATACAGTGTTTTACTGACTGCATCAGCGTGTTGCCAATAAACTGAAAAGTTCATATTCGAACTCCTAATGGGTGAGCCGTTATTTAACCTGAAAATCGAAAGGCTGTTCCACGCGTGTTGGATAAGCCACACCATTTTCAACATATTTGGTGAGTTGTGCACGACGTACCGCTGCTTCTACTTTGCGCGTTACCGCCGGGCTACAACTTGAATTTCGTGCAGTCGCAGAGACCACTTTACCCTGCTCATTCGCTGAAACATCTACTACCAGTGAACAGGCTGATTTTAATTCACCTGCAGAGAGTGAGACTTTTGGTGAACGCTGCCAGGACACGCCCCCACCAATTGATACACTTTTCGGGGATGGCGGCGCAGCAGGTGCTGGCGGTGCCACAGGTGCAGGTGGCACGACTGGAGCAGGTGCCGGTTTAACTTTAGTTTCAGTGACCACTGTCGGTACAACCGGACTTGGGGTTGGTTTTGCTTCAACTGGCGGTGCTTTAACCACTTTTGGCGCTTCAGCCTTTTTCACCTGCTCGATTTTTTCTACTTTTTTCGGTGGTGGTGGCAGCGGTTTATCGACAATTTTGACTTCTTTCGGCTTAGGCGGCTCTTTTTGTGGCTCGGCCTTCGGCTTTGGCGGTAAAGGTTTTGGCGCTTCCTGGAGTTTTACAAAGCGCACTTTTAAGGGTTGCTTATCAATGGGTGTCAGCTCAGGTGCTTTCATCTGGCTGATCGCATATAACACACCCACATGCCCAACCAGTACAGCCGCCACGATAGAGATGACTTTCTTTTTCATCTGATTCGGCGGTGTAGGCATTTGGGGCGCAGCAACTTGACTCATTAAATCTATTACCTTGAGGAGATGATGTGGAACAAACTATCAAGCTCATCGGTTAGCACAATTAAAGTATGCCAATAATAAATGAGAAGTGTTTTCATTTGCAACCGCTAATCCTACCTTTGACTGACTTTTTTTGCATCAAAACAAAAAAGGCACACTAAAAGTATGCCTTTTTAAAACTCAATGCAAGTCTTATTGGAACACGACAGTCTTGTTGCCATCGACAATAATACGGTCTTCCAAATGCCATTTTACCGCACGGGCCAATACATTACGTTCCACGTCCTGACCGAGTTCACGTAACTGCTCAACAGTAAAGTCATGGTTCACGCGCTCCACATCCTGCTCAATAATCGGACCTTGATCCAGATCAGCAGTCACATAGTGCGCAGTTGCACCGATCAGCTTCACGCCTTTTTCATAGGCCTGTTTGTACGGATTGGCACCTACAAAAGCCGGCAGGAAAGAATGGTGAATGTTGATCACTTTCATTTCCCACTTGCTGACAAATTCTTCATCCAGAATCTGCATATAACGCGCCAGCACCAACAGGTCATTGCCCTGCATCAACTGGTCGATTTCTGCATAAGCTTCAGGTTTGTTGTCTTTGGTCACCGGCACAACTTCGAATGGAATGCCAAAATTTTCAACTGCTTCGCGTAAAGTCTCGTGATTCGATACTACTTTGGTAATTTCACAAGGCAGACCACCACGCGCATGACGCCATAACAGCTCAAGCAAGGCATGATCGACTTTAGACACCAGAATACCGACTTTTTTCACATCACTGACCAGAGCCAGACGCCATTGCATGCCATAGCGTTCTGCCACATTCGCTGCAAAAGTCTGGATAATACTTTCTTTACGACTTTGAAGATTATCGAGTTCAAATTCAACGCGCATGAAGTAACGTCCGCCCTGCGCTGCTGTCGCATATTGGTCAAGCGCAGTAATGTTGGCACCTTGATGATACAAGAAGCTCGAAACAGCCTGCACGATGCCCGGCTTGTCTTCACAAGTAATCAATAAACGTGCGGTGTTAGCAGTCGTCATATTCATGTTGGTTTAAGTCACTAATCAGTTAAATTAAAAAATAAGCCGAGTATTCTAGCGCGTTTCTTGGATATTCTGAATAGTTTGTTCAGATTCAGAGTCTTTAGACGACGACAGGCTGGCAAAAAGTTCCGAAGAGCCCAAACTATTCAATAAACCTTCATAGGTTTGACGACTTTCACCACGTAAATACGCCCCTTCCAGGAATACCATCTGGCGCAGTGCCTGCCAAACCCATTTTTCTTCCAGGGTATTGGAATCGGTCAGATGACCTGACATATACAGGAAATTGGTCCAGTTGGTCAGCACAATCCACAGGTTAATAATCAGTGCTTCAATCTCTGAATCGGTCATGTCCATCAGGCCTGCATTAACAAAGCCTTTATAGATTTTCTGGCCCTGCTGCATCACCTGACCGGCAAAGCGTGGATACATCTTGCGAAAATCTTCGTTATTTTCTACCAGATGATAGACATCACGATGCAGGAAACGGTAAGCCCATAACTGGCTGCTCAGTACCTGAAAATAATGCACCTTGTCATTGGCATCCAGCGCACGGTCATCCGGCAGCGCCAGCATTTCCAGGGTCTGGTGCTGGTACTGTTCCATCAATTCTTTAATAATTTCATTTTTATTGCGGAAATGATAATACAGGTTACCCGGGCTCATGCCGAGTTCAGCCGCAATGTGATTGGTGGTTACCGATCGTTCGCCACGCTCGTTAAACAGCTGCAAACTGAGCTGCAAGATACGCTCTTTAGTTTTTAAGGTTTTGGTTTGGGACATCCTAAAATAACCATTCAGTTCATGCATTAGCAGGCTAACACACAAAGTCACTTGACTAATTAGAGTATTTGCTCTAAAAATTAATTAATCGATTTTTGAATAATGGTAGTGCGGCATGAACAGTCACACAAAAACAACATCAATGACACCACATTTTTTTGATAGCCAATATCTGAATGAAGTCTTGGCGCAACAAAAACACGCTTACTTACACTACCCTCTGCCGACTGCAAAGGAACGTATCGATCGTTTAGCTCGACTTAAGCGTATCTTAGTTAAGTATCAAGATCAATTTGCTGATGCAATTAATCAGGACTATGGTAACCGCTCAATCGGGGAAACCAAGATTGGTGAACTGCTCACCTGTCTGGAACATATCAAATATTATAGCAAAAACCTGACCCGGTGGATGAAACCTTCCAAGCGTCATGTGGGCATTATTCATCAGCCGGCTAAAGCCTGGGTACAATATCAGCCTTTGGGTGTGGTCGGGATTATCGCACCGTGGAATTATCCGCTGTTGTTGTCGATTGGCCCCCTGATTTGCGCACTGGCGTCCGGCAACCATGCCATGATCAAAATTTCTAGTGCATCCGCTGCTTTTGGTGAAGTTCTGGAAAAGGCTCTGGCTGAAGCCTTCCCTAAAGAATTGGTCGCTGTGGTGAATGGTGGTGGTGTGATTTCAGATGCTTTCTGTCGTTTGCCTTTCGATAAACTGATTTTCACTGGCTCAACTGCAGTCGGTAAAACCGTCATGGCAGCCGCTGCCGAAAATCTGGTTCCGGTGATTCTGGAACTGGGCGGTAAATCGCCGGTACTGGTACATCCATCGATTGATCTGCGTGATGTCGCGCAGCGGATTGCCGTGGGCAAACTCTGGAATGCCGGTCAGACCTGTGTCGCCCCAGATTATATGTTCTTGCCTCGTGGCAAGACGGCTGAGTTCATTGATCACTTTAAAGCCTGTGTCGAAAGCATGTATCCGGATATCACCCATAATCAGGATTACACCTCGATTATCAATGATAAGCAGTATAATCGTCTGCAAGGTTATCTGGATGATGCACGCGAACAGGGTGCGCAAGTCATTGAAATTAATCCGCGCAGTGAAAACTCGGCTGATCTGCGCAAGATTGCACCGACCATCGTGACCAATGTCACCCCGATAATGCAGATCATGCAGCATGAAATCTTTGGTCCGCTGTTACCGATCATGGAATATGATCAAATTGACGATGTCATCGACTTTATTAATAGCCGTCCACGCCCACTTGCTTTATACTACTTCGACTTTGATCAGGCGCGTGCCGATTATGTCGCACAGCGTACCCATTCAGGGCATTTCGGGCAAAATACGGTACTGACCCATGTTGCGCAGGACGATCTACCATTTGGGGGTGTCGGTGCATCAGGTATGGGTAAATACCATGGCCCAGAAGGCTTCTTCAGTTTGTCGCATGAACGCTCAGTAATGTCGAATCCAAAGCTGTATAGCTTGAAATACATTCTGCCACCGTTCAATAAACCGATTCACAAGCTGATTTCGAAGACACTTCTCCGCTAAATGATCAAGGCATGAGCTATCGATATAGTTCGTGCCGCGTTTTGACGAAAATCGCTTGTCTTTTAAGCGCATTTTTGATATAAAACGCCCCTTGAATGATTTCAATCCGTTTATTTTTGACTGGCCATACAGATTTGCTGTTGGCTAAATCAATGGAGTTACACCATGTCTAAGGTTTGCCAAGTTACCGGCAAGCGTCCAGTCGTTGGTAACAACGTCTCACACGCCAACAACAAAACTAAGCGCCGGTTCGAGCCGAACCTGCATCACCACCGTTTCTGGTTAGAAAGCGAAAAACGTTTTGTACGTCTTCGTTTAACCACTAAAGGTATGCGTATTATCGACAAATTGGGCATTGAAAAGGTTGTTGCTGACCTACGTGCTCAAGGTCAAAAGATCTAAGGAGTCTGAACCATGCGTGATAAAATTCGCTTAGTTTCTTCAGCTGGTACAGGTTATTTCTATACCACGACTAAGAACAAACGTACTATGCCGGAAAAAATGGAAATCAAAAAATTTGATCCAAAAATCCGTCAACACGTAATCTTCAAAGAAGCTAAAATCAAATAATTTTAGTTTCTTTAAAAAAACGACCTTTGCGGGTCGTTTTTTTTTGCACTTTTTTTATCCGGCTTGATAAACTTTCTGCATGTTTTGGCACTTTTTGTGCTTATTTCCCAGCAAACCTAGCTAAAGGAGTATTTAGTGCCACATGACGTAGAGCTCATTATATTACTGGCTGTTGGTTTTGGCTTAGCTTTGGTCTTTGGCTATCTCGCTGCACGGCTACGTCTTCCCCCTTTGATCGGCTATCTCATTGCCGGCATTCTGATTAGCCCCCACACGCCCGGTGTGGTCGGTGATATTCATCTGGCCAACCAGTTGGCAGAGTTAGGCGTCATGTTCCTGATGTTTGGTGTCGGGATGCATTTTTCCCTGAACGATCTGATGCAGGTACGCCGGATTGCCCTGCCTGGTGCGATTTTACAGATTGCGGTTGCCACCTTGCTCGGGGTCGGAGTTTCGATGCTGTGGGGCTGGAGCTTTGGCTCAGCGCTGGTCTTCGGCCTAAGCTTGTCCTGTGCCAGTACCGTGGTGCTACTCAAAGCGCTTGGTGATCGCGGCCTGCTCGATTCGATCAATGGCCGGATTGCCGTTGGCTGGTTGCTGGTCGAAGATCTGGTCATGGTCTTGGCGCTGGTACTGTTACCTGCCACTGCGGTGCTTTTAGGTGGGCAAGCGCTGGAAGGCGCAAGCGATGAGAATATCTGGCTCACCTTAGGGATTACCCTGCTCAAAGTCGCAGGCTTTATTGCCTTCATGCTGATTATTGGTAAACGCCTGATTCCGATGATCATACAGGTGGTGGCACGTCTCGGTTCACGTGAGCTGTTTACCTTAACCGTGGTGGCTGCTGCTGTTTCGATTGCCTTTGGTGCCTATAAAGTCTTTGGCGTGTCGATGGCACTGGGTGCTTTCTTTGCCGGAATGGTGGTGAAAGAGTCCGATTTTAGTCATCGTGCCGAAGAAGAAACCTTGCCACTGCGTGAAATTTTCTCGATTTTATTCTTTGTTTCCGTCGGCATGCTGTTTGATCCGCGCATTTTGCTGGAACAGCCTTTACATGTACTGGCCGTGGTCGGGATTATCATGATTGGCAAGACTATTGCCGCCATGGCACTGGTGCTGTTCTTTCGCTATCCGATCAATACCGCCTTAACCGTCGGTGCTTCTCTGGCACAGATTGGTGAGTTCTCCTTTATTTTGGCTGCACTCGGTGTTTCACTCAACCTGCTTTCGCTGGAAGGTCAAAACCTGATTCTGGCAGGTGCCTTGATTTCGATTACCCTCAATTCCTTTATCTTTTCCGCAATTGAGCCAGTACAGAAATGGATTCGGGAACGCTCGACCCTGGCACGTTTACTGGAACGCAGTGGTGACCCTCTGGCAATGTTACCCGATGAAGTCTCACAGGATTACCTGCGCGATCAGGTGGTGATTATTGGCCATGGTGAGGTCGGTCGTCGCATTACCCGCTCATTGATGGAAGAAAACATCAAGGTGGTCATTGCCGAAGAAAACCGTGACATCGTCGAAAATCTGCGTGAAAAAGGTATTGCTGCGGTGTCTGGTGTTGCTACTGAAGCCGGGGTCCTGATTCAGGCACATATTCAGCATGCGCGCTTACTGGTCATTTCCCCTATGGATATCATCGATATTCATAAAATTGTCGACATTGCCAAGACCTTGAATCCACAAATTCAGGTACTGGTCTGTGCAGAAAGCAAGGAAGAAGCTGAAGCCATTCGTCGGGATAATATCGGTGCGGTTTATTATGCCAAAGAAGAAATGGCAAAAAATATGAGCAATCATATTTTGAACCAGATTGAGATCGCGCATCAGCATACGCCTTCTCATTAAAGTTTTTCTTTTAATCAACACCAAATAAAAAAGTTGTCGGATCTGGCAACTTTTTTATGGACATCAATATATCTCCGAGCCTAAGATTTTATTAACTCAATGGCTTCAGACTGCTCATGACCCAAATTTTAAAATAATGATTTTTCATCTTCATTTTAAATGAACGTCTTTGTGATACTTAAAATCTGCCTAATTTAATAACCTATAAAACTCAAAAAGCACACCAATAGTAGTGTGCTTTCTAAATAAATTTCAACGATTAACTCATATACTTTGGTTCTTCATCCACAACTTCAGCCTGCCACTCATTGACCTGCTGTTCCAGCAAACCATAGAGTGCTGCCTGAATCATCTGTTGCGCAATCACGGGGGTCTGCTCTCCAAGTAGAGCTTTCACCTCATCATTAAATTGAATCATGACCAAAGGCTGTTTATGTGAGCCTGCATTGCGTAGAGCCAACGCGCCACCTTCAAGTTGAACGAGTTCTAAAATCGCGTCTTGATTACCAAATAAATCTTTCAACTGTTCTATAGACATATATCCTCCATGTTCAACATGGTGGCAAAGCACCGGGTGCACTTTGCATCATTAGAGTAATTGATATAGGGTTAAAAATTGCATTTTCAAGTACAGCCGATCCGATTAAAATTCAATCATCTCATTACGAAAACCATCAATTAATTGGGTCAGGTCACGATGCCACTCTCTCAATATAGCAGTATCAGGTAACCATGCTTGTGGAGACTGTGTGACTTTAATGATGAGATTTGAGGAGGTTTCGTCTTCAGGTTCTGGGGTACTTGGTTCGGGCGCATACTGGCACAGACGGTAAGCGCGTTTCAGTTCAGCAATGAAACCACTCTTGGATAAATGTTGCAGCACCGCCACTTCTGGCGAAATTTGGCCTTTGGCCGCCATCAATTCTTCGATCGATTTTAAGGTTGGATGAGGATCATTCAGGCGATAG
The DNA here is from genome assembly GCF_049896445.1 of Acinetobacter sp. TWP2-2-3. Classification (GTDB taxonomy): domain Bacteria; phylum Pseudomonadota; class Gammaproteobacteria; order Pseudomonadales; family Moraxellaceae; genus Acinetobacter. Next base: position 157,203 of record NZ_JAFCUI010000003.1, on the reverse strand, counting down.
TAACGCACCAGTTCCTGTAAAAATGCTAACAAAGCACCATGCAAATGAAACACAGTTGCTTCACGTTGTGCCTGAGCCTGTTGTACATGTTCGGTTTGCTCTGCTTGCTGGCAGGATAGACGGGCAAAATACAGTTTTTGATTGGTACGGTCCGCATGATAGCGAGCAACACGGGTCATCGAGATTTCCTAAGGTTTAAAACAAATTTTGGCTTTTATAAAGTAAAAGGTTCGCCTGCATTTCGCAATCAAAAGATGTTCGGACTGAATCAATCCAGCACTGAAATTCAGAGCATTGAACTCACTAATTAAGTACGGCGATACTAAATTGTAGCCATAAAAAAAGGAGCCTATCAAGTGCTCCTTTTTTGAGTTTAAGCCTGAGGCTTGTCTTCTGCGGCTTTCACGCGGATGCCATGTCCGTGTAGGCGTAAAGTGTTCAGGCCTTTAATGGCTTTGACTGCTTCACGGCCATGCGGCATTTCTACAAAAGCAAAACCTTTTGATTTGCCTGTTGCTGCATCAAGCACCAAAGTACAGGTCTCCACTGTGCCATATTCCTGGAACAGTTTCAGTAATTCGGCTTCTGTGACCGTACGTTCTAAATTACGAACTAAAATTTTCATCTTACAACCTTAAGAAGATAGGCAAAAAATATCAAAAAGCACGCGCCTACTCTACTTTTTGCATGAAACAACTTTGCCATAGTTTAATCGAGATCAATCCCAAAATCTAAATTAATCGACTTGCGTTCAATCAAGGCACTTTTTACCGTTTGCTGCCGGGTCTTGTAATGGGTTTCTGTGGTGCATAAATGCCGGGTGAGATCATTCAGGAAATAGCTTTCGACTTTACGCCCCTGCTCATCGACCGTTTCCCGCGCCCAATGATTCAGGTTCTGTTTGGTCAGAATCAATTCATTTTTTGCCCGGGTCAACGCCACATATAGCACACGACGTTCTTCTTCGACATCATCAAAGTCACCCTGAGCACGTGCATGCGGGTAATTGCCTGGCGTGACATTGGCCACATAACAAACATTTTGTTCGGTGCCTTTGGCCGAGTGAATGGTAATCAAGGTCACCACATCATGGTCCGACTGGCGTTCAATTTCCGAGATTGACACCGGATCCAGTACATATTCCTCTAAAAACTCACTCAGCTGCGAATGCTTGGAGGCCAGCTGTTTGACCAGTTCAAAATCACTCTGGCGACGTGGCCAATCCTTTTTATAGTTTTCCGCCAACTGCGATTCAATCGCCTGAATCGCAAGACCGACACAGGCTTGCACTTCGCCTTTGAGCACACTCATCTGCTGCATGATCAGAATGGTTTCTAATGGTATCTTGCCAAATTTTTCCAAATTATCTGCAATAGCTTCCATTTCCGGTTCAGCCAATAACTGCTGCGATAGCTTACTGGCACCCACATCACCAACACCATTCCACAGGGTCAAGAAACGCATCCAGGCGATATCATCCAGCGGATTGGCGACTACGCGCAGCATGCTGAGCAAATCTTTGACATGCGCCGTTTCCAGCAGCTTCATGCCACCAATAAAGCGATACGGCACATTAGCCGCGATACAGGCTGCCTCAATATGCCGTGCGGCAAAACTGGAACGAACCAGCACCATATGCTCGCCCCACTTACTACCTTGCAGATAATGACGCTCTTTAATATCAATCGCGATCCATTTGGCTTCATCAAACTCATTCGGGAAAATATGCATGCGCGGCTTTACACCTTCTCCGCGATACGCTTCCAGACGTTTGTCATATTTGATTTCAGACTGATCGAGCAGCCAGTTGGACAGATCCAGAATTTCCTGGGTCGAGCGGTAGTTTTTTTCTAATTTAAAAATCTGCGCATCTGGCACACGTTCTTTGAAATGGTGAATATTTTCAAAGTCTGCACCACGAAAGCCATAAATCGACTGCGCATCATCACCGACACAGAACAGGCTGATCCGGTCTTTCAGTGGCTCCAGCAAAGCCCATTGCAATGGATTGGTATCCTGCATTTCATCGACCAGCATATGCCGACAGATTGAAGCGACATAGTCGACCAGACCTTCGGACTGTGCCAGCGCCGTAGCTACTACCGCCAGAATATCGTCATAATCCAGAAAACTTCGCGCTTGCTTACGTGCTTCATATTCTTTCATAATTTCGGCAATCTGGTCCTTTAAGGCCAGATATTCCGGCATCTGTTTTTCCAGCGCCAGACTGAGCTTTTGCCGGGTATTCCTTGCAAAAGAATACAAATCACATAATTCCTGAGGCTTCGGCAGATGATTGGGATTTTTCTTGTCATCACGGCCGCGAATCAAACGAAACATCATCAACTGATCATCACGATCAATAATCGAAAACTGTTCCAGACCAAAAGCTTTCGGAATACGGCGCAGCAGATACATACAGAAGGTATGAAAGGTCGAGGCCCGCAGTCCCTTGGCTTGTTCACCCAGTGCAAGTTCGACACGCGCCACAATTTCACTGGCTGCACGGCGGGTAAAGGTCAGAATTTGAATCTGGTTGGCAGGCACACCCTGCTCAATCAAGTAAGCTGCGCGTGCCACGATAGTCTTGGTTTTGCCACAACCTGCCCCGGCCAGCACCAAACTGTGTTTTGCTTCTGTGGTCGCTGCTTGCTTTTGTTGGGGGTTTAATTCATCAATCAGGGTGGCTAAACTCATTTTCACTCATCATTTTGTGGATGTATGTAGTTTAACAGATCGCTTCCAGAATTATGTCTTTTCAGTTGTCCTGAAACTGTCTCCAATTTTATTTCCTGATTTGATATTAGCTAACGACAGGGCGTGCTGGATTACAGGAGAGAGAAATACTTTCACTCTGTCAAAAGATTTTAACTATCTCAACGACAGCTTTCTCCAAGTTCATTTCTGCATTATTTAAGGCTTCCTCTAAAGGACAATCTGGCGGATTAATCCCAACAATCTGGCTAAATCCTGACTCAAACAAATCCTCAATCCCTTCACCGACTAGACCCGCAAAAGCAATCACCGGTTTATTGAAGTGTTTTGCAACCTGCGCCACACCAAATGGCGTTTTGCCAAATTTGGTTTGAAAATCAATTTTACCTTCCCCGGTAAACACATGATCTGCTTGCGCTATTTTCTCGTTGAGTTGAACCTGTTCAATCATCAGCTCTACACCTGATCGAATGGAAGCAGCAGTGAATGCCATTAAACCAAAACCCAATCCACCGGCAGCGCCCGCACCTGCAACATGACGATGATCATGGCCAATCTGCCCAGCGACTACATCGGCGAAATGACAGAGGTTTTGATCCAACTGCTTGACCATTTCAGGCGTTGCACCTTTTTGTGGTCCAAAGATTATCGATGCACCATTTGGTCCACACAGTGGATTGTTGACATCCGATGCAATGATTATTTCAGTATCTGCTAAACGTGGATCAAGTTCGGATAAATCCATTGATTTGACCAGATCTAAGTTTCCACCACAGACCTGAATTGACTCACTCTTATAATTTAGAAACCGCACACCCAGTGCTTGCGCCATACCAGCACCTGCATCATTGGTAATACTGCCACCGAGCCCAATGATGATTTTTTTCACACTCAAGTCCAATGCCTGTTTGATCATTTCTCCTGTACCATAGGTCGAAGTGAGCATCGGATTACGCTGTGAAGGCTTCAATAAATGAATGCCATTAGCCTTGGCCATTTCAATCACAGCAGTTTGACCTGCATCAATCAAACCCCAATAGGTCTGAATACGTTGCTCAGGCAGTGGTCCGGTCACTTCACATGCAATACTTTCCCCCTTCAAGCTTGAAATCAGTGCATCGACCGTGCCTTCACCGCCATCAGCCATTGGCACATGAATAATATTGGCATCCGGAATGACGTTCTGAATACCGCGTTGCATGGCCTGACAAGCCTGCGCAGCAGACATGCTTTCTTTAAACGAGTCAGGAGCAAGCACAAAGGTGAGCGGCATGGTGTGATCTTTTATCCACAAATGAAGTCTAAATTGTGGATAAATCCAGCACTATCCACAAGTCTTTATTTCCAGCCCAGTTCAATTGCAGTTATCTCATTAATCAAGGTTTGATTTAAAGATTCTGGCATTTTACTGGTGGTTTGAGACAGTGGAATATGTCCTGCCATCAGCTCCGCCTTGGTTTGCGGAAATAAGGGTTGCTGATCTGGAAATGCATAACCCAGCGGATAAATCGGTTGACCTGTCGCTAAATCATATTTATCCGAAGCGCCAAAGGCATGCAGCAATTCATGCACCAATACAATTTTATTCTGTTCAGTTTGTTGTTTGGATGCAAATAGATTTATCGAACCAATCCGGCCTTTTTGCAAAGCAGTGGAATGTTTCAATTGCTTGGTCTGCACAGGATCATAGTAATTTAAAAATAAAGTCACATTAGCTGAAGGGTCTGAACTCTGTCGCTGTTTCCAGGCATAGAACCGGAATTTTAAACTCCATAAAACCGTATCGATGAGCGAGTCTTGCTCAGGGACTTTGGGTGGTAGAACTTGAAGCTCACGGCCTAAATTAAAATAAAAATAAGTCGGCTGTCCACGATACTGCTGAGCTGCTTTTTCCAGATATTCCCGTGCTCCATTCAGGTCCTGAGCTGACAGTTGCTGGATATATTGCTGTGTGGTCGGTAATCCATCGGCATTAATCGGATGCAGCAACACAATAATCGGCTTTGACCAGTTCTGGTTTTGATCACGATAGGCATTGACCGCGACAATCAATAAGATGATTAATAAAATCAGAATCCGAATCTTTTTCCACATATCGATTACACACTCTGCTTTTTCATTTTTCTTAAATACATCTGACTCATTTCTATTTTTGTTTCAAATAAATTTAAAGTTTTTATTAATCCTGACAATTTGGCTCTACCATAGTTACGAGAGTCAAAATCAGGCTTTACTGCACTGATATACTGCCCGACCATCCCTAAATTCGCCCATCCATTATCATCGGCATTATCTTTTACAGCTTTATAAATTAAGTTAAGCGTAGCTCGATCCATCCCTTCAGGTAACTGAATTTCCTTTTGCGCAGATATAGTTTTTTGTCCATTAGTCTTGATAATCTCCGAAACTTTTTTATCTATTGATCCTGTTTCTTCACCATCCTCATTATTTTTAATTTCACTATCTACAAGTAAGTTTTCGATATAAATGAACTTGTCACAGGCTTTCTTAAATGCTTCAGGCGTAGCTTTTTTGCCAAAGCCATACACTGTTAGACCATTTTCACGAATACGTGAAGCTAAGGGCGTGAAATCGCTATCGCTGGATACGATACAAAATCCATCTAATGCACCTGCATAAAGTAAATCCATAGCATCAATGATCAGGATCATATCCGTCGCATCTTTACCCTTGGTATAAGCGAATTGTTGTACCGGAGTGATGGCATGAGGAAGGAGTACATCTCGCCATTTCTTTAACGTTTCGCTGCTCCAGTCCCCATACACACGTTTGACACTGGCAATTCCATATTTCGCAACTTCCTCCAATACCGATGAAATCGCGTTGATAGAAGAATTATCCGCATCGATTAATACAGCGAACTTTTTTGTCTGAATATCCACATCCACCCCAAGATATTATTTTTAATTTTTTATATACATGATTCTGACATAAAAAATGCCGACTTTCGTCAGCATTTTTTTGAATCTTAGAGTTTAGGCTTCAACCCATTTTCCGTCCTGATAAACCAGAGACCATTTGGTTTGCTTGCCTTCTGCAGTTTCCGAACCAATATATTGTGACTGGTTCTTACGGCTAAATTTTACCAGAGTTGGATTCCCTTCCGGGTCCACATCAGGTGCCTGCAAGATAAACTGATACTTTGGATCAAGCTGGTCGGCAACAGAACGAATCTCGGCCACTTTCGGTGCACGGGTTTCACGCACTTTCGGGAACTTGCTTGCCGCCAGGAATAAACCGGCTGCACCGTCACGCAGTACAAAGAAATCGTCATGCTTGGCAGAACGTAAATGCTCCATCTTGATCGGATCCACACGTGGAGGCGCAGGCTGACCGCTCTTTAAGACTTTACGGGTATTGTCACAGCTGGTACAGGCAAAATACGGACCAAAACGACCCGTCTTCAGCTGCATTTCACCATCACACTTGTCGCATGGGATACTCGGGCCATCATAGCCTTTAATTTTGAACTCACCTTCTTCAAGTTCAAAACCACTACAGTCCGGGTTATTCCCACAGATATGCAGTTTACGGCCGCCATCAATCACATAGCTGTCCATGGCAGTTTCACAGATCGGACAACGCTTCTTCGACATCAGGTCAGCAGTTTCCGCAGCCTCATCATCAGATAATGCAGCCAGAGACTCAACTGGTGTCAGGTTCAAGGTTCCTTTACAACGCTCTTTCGGCGGTAGGTTATAGCCTGAACAACCCAAGAATACGCCTGTGGTTCCGGTACGAATCTGCATTGGACGGTCACATTCTTTACAGTGTACTGCATCCACTTCTACAGGCTGATTGCGGCGCATACCGTTCTCACCCTGCGCCGTAGTCAAACGTTGCTTAAAATCGCCGTAGAAGCTGTCTAATAACTCTTTCCAGTTACGCTCACCATCTGCTACTTTATCCAGCTGACCTTCAAGATCTGCGGTAAAGGCATAGTTCATCAGATTACTAAAATTTTCATCCAGACGATCGGTAACGATCTCACCCATCTTCTCGGCATAGAGACGACGGTTATCCAGTTTCACATAACCACGATCCTGAATGGTCGAGATAATCGCAGCATAGGTCGATGGACGGCCAATGCCTTTTTTCTCGAGTTCTTTCACCAGTGAGGCTTCAGTAAAACGTGCCGGTGGCTTGGTGAAATGTTGAGATGGATCAAGTTTCTCAAGTTTAAGCACTTCACCGACTTTGACCGCAGGCAATAAAATATCGTCATCGGCTTTATTGGCACCACGCACGCGGGTAAAGCCATCAAAGACCAAGGTACGGCCTTTGGCTTTCAGTTCTACGCCATTGGCATCCACCAAAATGGTAGAAGACAGATATTCTGCCGGAGTCATCTGACAAGCAACAAACTGGCGCCAGATCAGGTCATACAGACGCTGTGCATCACGCTCAACACCCACCAGACTGTCGCCTTTTAAGCCAACCATAGATGGACGAATCGCCTCATGCGCTTCTTGCGCACCGGCTTTATTGCCATAACGGTTCGGCTTGGCAGGCAAATACTTCTCGCCAAACTCGGATTCGATATGACCACGCACCATATTCACCGCATCATCACTCAAGAAGGTCGAGTCGGTACGCATATAGGTAATGAAGCCGGCTTCATACAGACGCTGCGCCAGCATCATGGTTTTCTTCACAGAAAAACCGAGACGGGTACTGGCTGCCTGTTGTAGCGTTGACGTAATATACGGCGCACTTGGATTAACCTTGGTTGGCTTATCTTCACGTGCAGAAACCGTATAATCCGCATCTTTGATCAGGTTTAATAAGGCATCAGTTTCGGCTTTGTTGCGCAGCTTGAGCGTCTTGCCATTTTGCTTGACCGCTTCGAGACGAATATCATCTTTTTTCGATTTGGTATCGGCAAACACCTGCCAGTATTCTTCAGGAATGAAGGCACGAATTTCACGTTCACGCTCGACCACCAGCTTCACTGCAACCGACTGTACACGACCGGCCGACAGACCACGGGCAATCTTTTCCCAAAGCAATGGCGAAATCATAAAGCCCACGACACGATCCAGGAAACGGCGTGCCTGCTGTGCATTGACTTTATTGGTATCCAGACGTGACGGATGCTTAAAGGCATCCTGAATCGCGTTTTTGGTAATTTCGTTGAAGACCACACGCTGATAACGCGAATCATCACCACCGATGACTTCTTTTAAATGCCAGGCAATCGCCTCTCCTTCCCTGTCCATATCCGTTGCCAGATAGACTTCATCGACTTGCGATGCCAGTTTTTTCAGTTCGGCAACCACATGTTCTTTGCCAGGAAGGACTTCGTATTTGGCTTTCCAGTCATGTTCCGGATCGACACCCATGCGGTTAATCAACGCATTCTGTGATTTTTCAGCTTTTTCTGCATCCGTCAGTTTGGTACGTGTCGCTGGTTTTTTCTCTGTCGATTTTGCAGAGCCGCCAGTCGGTAAGTCACGCACATGACCCACCGATGATTTTACGATGTAGTTCGGACCAAGGTACTTATTGATTGTTTTCGCTTTTGCAGGCGACTCCACAATCACTAGGGCACGCTTGCTTCCAGCGTCGGGAGACTTCGCTGTGCTGCTTTTTGATGTGGACCGAGGAGCGTTCGCCATAATTAACCGTTAATCCTGTTTATTTCTAAATTAAAGTTCAGCCAAAGCGTGTAACAGCGCTTTGATGTCGTCGAGTTGGGTCGCTCTTAAATCAGCTTCTTCATCCCAATACACGCCGACACAGTTGGCCTGCATATCAATAGCATAAATGCCTTTTAATGCAATGGGAAAATCTTTAAATTTCTCATCACCCTGCACGATTTCGAGTTTATTATCGACAACACGGGCGCGCATCAAGGGCAAACGTGCATCTGGCATCAGCACACTGTAGTACGCGACCATACTGGCACGACTTTCAGTCGCCTTCGGGATTTTGGTCCAGTCCGGTGCCACCACCAGACGTGGATGCAAACCCATTTTACGGGCTTTATCACGCATCAGCCCCAAGGCTTTTTCTCGGGGACTTACACGTAACCCGAAAATCGACCCTATGACGAAAATGATGATGACCACCGTCACCCAGATTCCAGTGTTTTCCATAGTTCAACCTTTATGTTCTATTATTAGAGTTGCATAAGCACAATATAAAACGCAAGTTTGCACGATAAAATTAATTCAGGAACATTTCATGACTATATAAAATTTCGTGACCATTCCAGTAAATATAACCTTTCTCGATCAACTCCTTCAGCAGCAAGCGAATGTCCGATTTTGGAAATAACTGTTCCAGTAAATCACGCAGCTCATAAATGTCTTTGGGTTTATCGCCCTGCAATTCACGCAGTTTACGCGCCACTTCCAGTTGTACCGGATCGATCCGGCCAAAGTTCTTGAACAGGTCTTGCTGTGCCGACTGGATTGGTGACTTGAGTATTTCAGATTCAACTGGAGCTTCATCTACCTTCATTTGGGAAATAACCTGATCCAGTTTAGGATTTTTAACCGGGCTTTGTTCATCCAGATTGAGTTGCAGCCATTGTTTCAGGACTTTTTTACGGAAACTGATCTGCTCATCATAGCGTTTGACAATTTTCAGGTTAATCAACATGCCGACCACATGCTGAGCTTTCACTGGCATCACTTGCAGAATATTCGCCACTGAGTTTTTTAGGGTTTCCACCGTATTCGGTTTGCCGCTCATTTTCCCTAACGCATCACAGTATTTTTTCACCAGTTGCAAGGCAGGTGTGTTCTTGATGGTATCCAGACTCGGAAGATGATTTTTAGGTTGATCGGTTGGAATGTTTGTCTCATCAGGCTGAATCTGAATTAGGTGACACGGAATATCAGAAGCTTGCAGCATCTGCTGCAACATCTCGCAGCTGTCCATCGCCGAGATCAATTCAACCTCGGTTTCCGGCTCCAGTAGCGCCATAAGCTGACCGACAATGACCGCATATTCATATTCTTTTTGTGGCGATTCAGGCGTGTCCAGTACCACCACCTGACCACTGCTAACCCAGCCGGCAAGCTCGGTTAAATCCTCTAAGGAGAATTCAAATTTTCCAGCACAGCTAAACAGATATAAAGTCGAATAATGCGCCACAATCTCACGCATTAACTTGGCTGTGGGGAAATTATTTTCGAGGTCGAGTAGAACAACTTTTGGGTGCATGGGACGCAATTCCGGAATGTACCTGAGAGCGGGTATTAGAGTAGGAAGTGAGTGAAAGGTCAAATAATTTTACGACTGAATGGGTGCAGGCCTGTTTCGGCAGAGGGTCAAACTGCATTTTATGAAATGCCTGAAAGAAATCTGTTTATAAGCCCGAATATTTGTTTTCAGCAGGAAAATTTCTTTGGCACTTGATTACTTTTATATGCGTGTTTAAGGCAATTTAAAAGCCCATTCAAAAAAATAATATTTCTCTTTTTAACATCTTATCGATCGGCTCATTTTTATTTTTCAATAAAAAACCCTTAGATCAGCTAAGGGTTGTTGTTGATTAAATCATTGGTTGCAAATTAATAATGCGGTGGGCGATCTGCAACCGGATCAAATTCTGCAATGCCTTCAGACAGATCTGAAGACTCAACACGTTGATATAACAGCGTCATTTGCTTTTTCAGATCAGCAATTTCCAGGGTCTGTTTGGCCACCTGATCATTCAACTGTTCAACTAAATCGTCTAAAAATGCAATTCGCACTTGCAAATCTTCAATGGGTGCGGAAAATGACGCCTGATCATTTAGATTTTGTTGTTTAGTCATTTAAAGTCCTCATTGGGGATTTCAGGAAACATTATGGCCTATATTACCCTTAGGGATGTCCAACTTGCGTTTGGTGGACCCGCCCTGCTCGACGGCGCGAATTTTAACTTGGAACGCGGCGAACGAGTGTGTTTGATTGGCCGTAATGGTGAGGGTAAGTCTACCTTACTTAAGCTGATTGAAGGAAGTTTACTGCCTGACAACGGCGAAGTTTCATTACAAAACGGCATTACTATTTCCATGCTGGCGCAAGATGTACCGATGGATTCAGGTAAAGTGGCTGATATCGTGGCAGATGGCGCTGGTGAAGCGTCAGAAGTTCTGCGTGCTTATCATGCTGCCAGTGAAGCTTGTGTACTAGGTGACATGGACGCCTGTGATCGTATGGGCAACCTGCAACACAAAATGGATCAGCTGGATGGCTGGGCCCTGGAAACCAAGGTCAATTCGATTTTAAGCAAAATGGGCCTGGACCCGGATGCAGATCTTGCCGATTTGTCTGGTGGTCGTAAACGTCGTGTACTACTGGCACGTGCTTTACTTACCCAACCCGATGTGCTGTTACTGGACGAACCGACGAACCATTTAGACGTTGAAAGTATCGAATGGCTGGAAAAATTCCTGCTCGATCAAAATAATTTGACCCTATTGTTCATTTCGCATGACCGTGCCTTTGTCGATAGCATTGCTACCCGTATTGTTGAACTGGATCGTGGTCAACTGCGTAGTTATGAAGGTAACTATTCACGTTATCTAGACCTGAAAGCCCAGCAAATGGAAGCTGAAGAAAAGCAAAATGCGCTGTTCGATAAAAAGCTGGCTGAGGAAGAAGTCTGGATCCGTCAAGGGATTAAAGCCCGTCGTACCCGTAACGAAGGTCGTGTCCGTGCCCTAAAAGCATTACGTGAAGAATCTAGAGCACGTCGTTCGCAACAAGGTAAAGTGACGATGGCGACTCAGGATGCCAACCGTTCCGGCAAACTGGTGTTTGAAATTGAGAACCTGAGTGTGAAATTCGGTGACAATGCACCGATCATCAACAACTTCTCTGCACTTGTCCTCCGTGGCGACCGTATCGGTCTGGTCGGTGATAACGGTGTCGGTAAAACTACCCTCATTAAAGCCATTCTGGGCGAGCTAGAACATGGCGGTACGGTGAAGACCGGTACGCAGTTAGAAGTGGCCTATTTCGACCAGCTCCGTAATGCGCTGGATCTGGAAAAATCTGTTAAAGATAACGTCTCAGAAGGTTCTGACCACGTGGATGTGAATGGTAACCGTCGTCATATCTATAGTTATTTACAAGATTTCCTGTTTTCGCCAGAACGTGCCCGTACACCAGTCAAAGCTTTGTCAGGTGGTGAGCGCAACCGTATCCTGCTAGCGAAACTGTTGCTGAAACCATCGAACCTGATTGTGATGGATGAGCCAACCAACGACCTGGATATGGTGACTTTAGAGTTACTGGAAGAGATGCTGGGTGGCTACAAAGGCACCCTGCTGTTGATCTCGCATGACCGTGCCTTTATGGACAACGTGGTAACATCCACTTGGGTCTTTGATGGTAAGGGCAATATTGACGAATATGTTGGCGGTTATCAGGATTATCTTGAACAACGTCCGGATCAAACCGTGGTTGACCAAAAAAGTGCCGTGAAAAAAGCCATAGCCAAAGCAGAAGCCGAGGCGGCACCGGTCGCTGCCAAAAAAGTTAAGCTTAGCTACAAGGACCAGCGTGCACTCGAGCAACTTCCTGCTGAAATGGAAGCACTGGAAAAAGAGCAGGCCGAGATCAACGCACAACTGGCTGATGGCTCTTTATTTGTGACTGATTCCGATAAAGCATTGAAACTTTCTAACCGTTTATCCGAAATTGATGAGCTGTTACTGGAAAAATTAGAGCGTTGGGAAGAACTGGACAACCTAAGTAACGGCTAAATATTCCCCGAGCTTTTACTAAAGCATCTGTATTCGTACAGATGCTTTTTTATTTCAATAATCTTCTCTGTTAGACTGCATTTAATCTTTTGGCCCTAAATTGTTTTATGAGTACTCAGCCTGCATATCAACCCGGTGAATTTCAATGGTCATTCCTGTTACCTCAATATTGGGGCAAATGGCTAGGCATTATTTTCCTGATGATTCTGGCGATCTTACCTTGGGCCATTCAGCATCGTCTGGCGTCCCTGCTGGGCCACCTTTCTTTTAAATACTTGAAATCACGCCGTGAAACCACGCTGCGTAATCTGGAAGTCTGCTTTCCCGAATGGTCTGAAAAGCAGGTACAGGACAATGCCCGTCAGGTATTTATCGATCAAATGCTGGGGGTGTTTGAGACGCTGAATGCCTGGTACAGTCCGAAATGGTTTCAGGGCCGCGTCAGTATTGAAGGCTTGGAACATATTCAGAAGGCACAAGCCGCAGGCCAAGGCATGCTGTTATTAGGCACGCATTCAACTTTGCTCGATGCGGGTGGTTATCTTTGCGCACAATATTTTGAACCGGATGTAGTCTATCGTCCGCAGAATAATCCACTTTTGGACATGCTGATTTACCGTTGTCGCGCCACAATTTATGCCAATCAGATTGACCATGATGATATGCGCGGTCTGGTACGTAACCTGAAAAATGGCCATGCGATCTGGTACAGTCCGGATCAGGATTATGGTTTAAAACAAGGCGTGATGGCACCTTTTTTTGGCGTGCCTGCGGCGACTGTAACCGCACATCGCCGTTTACTGAAAATGACCAAAGCGGCTGCAATTCCTTTATATTTCTACCGTCATGGCGATATTAACAATCCGCGCTACCATGTGCTCATTGAACCGGCACTGGAAAACTTCCCTAGTGAGAATGAAGTTGAAGATGCCACTCGCGTGAACCGGGTGATTGAGCAGCAGTTGCGCATCGCACCGACCCAATATATGTGGTTCCACCGCCGTTTTAAGACTCGCCCTGAAGGTTATAAATCAATTTACTAAATCGATTTGATCACGGAATTTGAAGGGCTATAGCTTAAAATCATGTTTAAGTAATTGAAATAATTTAACCCGAGCTCTACATCCTGTAAAACTCGGGTTAATGAGGTTGTGCTTTCACATATTATAATTCGTTCTGCTTTTTTGTGATTTCCCTTTCAGCATCATATCCATGATGTTTTCATTCAGCTTCGTCTTCCTTATGAGAATATCCTTTCTCGACTCCCTGTGCTGATAAACCTAGAATACCCAGATTCCCAACCCCTGCCCATTCGCAAGAAGCGTAAACTGTTGTAAGCAATATCGTACACTTTTCTTCTAAAAACCTATGAGATTTTGCCCCCTTCTTTATAAGCCAGGGCAACTTCATCAGTGACTATTTTTTCCTCTTTCTCTGCTTTCTGAATGCCCTCTTCAATGGCTTTTTGTGCTTCCTGCTCATCTTTATCAGTTTGTTCTAATTCTTCCTGAATATGCTCGAATACCCGACCGGTTTGTAAAACCAGAAAGACCGGAAAATGGTCAGAACCTACATGCGGTAAACGCTCCATGTGTACCAAGGCAAAATCGGTACTATGAAAGACGTGATCCAGCGACCAGCGGAAAAAAGGATAATCTGCGTGAAAAGTATTCACATAATGACGTCCTACCCGCGGATCCAGCAGCCCACTAATGCGTTGAAACAGGCGTGTGGTACGTGACCAGGCCACGTCATTCAGATCGCCCATGACGATACAGCTTTCATCCAGATCTTTAATCTGATCACCGACAATCAGCAGTTCAGCATCACGCAAGGTAGAATCCTTGGCCTCGGTCGGACTGGGTGGTTTGGGATGCAGACAGTAGAGCTGTACCGGTTGTCCTGAGCGTAAAATCACCGTGGTATGAATGGAGGGAATTTCATCACTCAGAATAAATTTAACCTCAGTTTCACTCAGTTCGAGCTTGCTATATAGATGCATGCCATACAGATTATCCAAAGGCACAGGCACGCGATAAGGATAATCAGCTTCAATCACCGAGAGTGCATTTTGCCAGTTTTGATCGGTTTCCAGAGTCAAAACCAGATCTGGCTGATGAATCTGGATCTGCTCGATCAGTAAATGATATTTGGTATTGGTAGTAAGTACATTGGAAACGACCAGGGAAATCTGACGTTGCGGATCCAGCTGATCATGCTTGACCTGCTTGACCTGTTTTTTCCAGATAAAGGTATAGGGCAATACCATTTTCAACTGATAGGCCAAAGCTGCCATCAGACCGATAAAAAGCAGCTGATTCAACCAGTTCCAGGGATGATCAACCAGGAGAAAAAGAATAAAGGCGATAAAGCCCAATACCAGAATTTGTAAGCGTGGAAAATCCGCACCCCGAATCCACCATTCATCGCGTGGTATCAGTGACCAAAAACTTAACCAAATGACAATGATTGCCAGAATTTGGATAACCCATATCATAAACTGCGCTCTTAATTAAGTTATTATTTTTTCTAAAAGAAAAATGACGTTATCAATTTTGTATGTATCATAAAGCAGATATTTCTCTCAAGAATATTGATGTTTTGATTGTGTAGCTCTTGCAGTTGAGTCCCTTTTTGGTACACTCGAATCCCTTTTGATTTTTTAACGCACCGAGGCAAAGTGACATGAAAGTAGGTCTGGTCGGTTGGCGCGGGATGGTTGGTTCCGTCCTTATGCAACGTATGGTTGAAGAGAATGATTTTGCTCATTTTGAGCCATTCTATTTCTCTACCAGTAATGCAGGCGGTGAAGCGCCGGCATTTGGCGGTAAGACCGCCCCAGCACTTATGGATGCATCAGACATTAACAGTCTGAAGCAAATGGATGTCATTATTACCTGTCAAGGTGGCGACTATACTTCTGAAGTTTTCCCGAAACTGAAAGCTGAAGGCTGGAACGGTTACTGGATTGATGCAGCATCAACCTTACGTATGGATGATGAAGCCATCATCGTACTTGATCCGGTGAACATGCACGTGATCAAAGATGGTTTGGTTAAAGGCACCAAGACTTTTGTCGGTGGTAACTGTACGGTTTCCTTGATGCTGATGGGCTTGGGCGGTCTGTTCCAGAACAATCTGGTGGAATGGGCAACGTCAATGACGTATCAGGCCGCTTCTGGTGCGGGCGCGCAAAACATGCGTGAACTGATCAATGGTATGGGTTATTTATATAACAATACCAAAGAGTTGCTAGATGATCCGCGTTCTCCAATTCTGGATATCGACTCTAGAATTGCTGAATTACAACGTGGTGAAGGCTTCCCGTCTGCAAACTTTGGCGTTCCTTTGGCTGGTTCACTCATTCCTTATATCGACAAGCAACTGGAAAGCGGCCAGTCGAAAGAAGAATGGAAAGGTCAGGTTGAAACCAACAAGATTCTGGGCAACCAGCAGATCGTGCCAATTGATGGTCACTGCGTGCGTATTGGTGCCATGCGTTGTCACTCTCAGGCATTAACCCTGAAATTGAAAAAAGATGTACCTTTGGATGAAATCGAAGACATCATTGCACGTGCCAATGACTGGTCTAAAGTGGTTCCAAATACTCGTGAAGCATCCATGACTGATCTGACGCCTGTTGCTGTAACAGGTACTTTAAGCGTTCCAGTCGGCCGTCTGCGCAAGCTGAATATGGGTAAAGAATATCTGGGTGCGTTCACTGTAGGTGACCAGTTGCTTTGGGGTGCGGCCGAGCCGTTACGCCGTATGCTGCGTATTCTGATTGATTATAAAAATGCCTAATATCCTTTGGATATAAAGCCAAAAGCCGATCTTTATTGATCGGCTTTTTTATGTAACTATTGCGTAAGTATTTTACAAAAAACAAACATCCCGTTAATCTATAATTTTCGCTATGCGATAATGACTGAGCTCACGATTAAGATGACTGTATATAACAAATTAAAGCTTGCCATTTTAGCCATTGTCGCTTCACAAAACATTTATGCGATTAATGTAGATCCGGTTCAGATTCAGTCTGCCCCTGGGGAATTACTCTATGCAGAAATGACTTTTCGGCAGTCTAATATCAATTTGCCGATTGAAGTCAGTCTGGCTTCACCTGAAGATTTAATGTCAATTGGTGCATCGCATCAGCCGCCTGGTCATCTAAACTTTTTTACTCGGCGTAGCAATAATGGCACCGGGGTCATTACTATTACTTCTTCTCGACCAATGACAGAGCGCGAGCTGAATATTATTGTCAAAATCAAGGAAGGCAATGCCGCACGGCTGCAACATATTCGTACGCCCTTACAAGCTAAAACCGATTTATTAAAAGCCAGTCTCAAACAGAATGAACGCCCGCTTGCACCAGTTGTCGTCGTCAGTGAAAAAGATATTGCACTCAACTTACCCGTAAGTAGTCATTACAGTACAACAGCTTCCACAGCCTTAAATAAGCCACCGGCTCTAGAAAAGCCGTTGGCATTGCAACGTACAGCACCACCAACATTATCGAACACTTCTATTCCTAAAACTGCATTTGTGCCAGCTGTAATGACATCAAGTCCAGCGATTCAGGCTCAAGCGATTGCGCCTGTACTGAAAAGCGAGGCTGTAACTGCACCCGATACTCAAGCCCCAGATAAAACTGCAGCGGCGCTTTCAGATTCAGTAAAGACCTCACAAGCAACTCTTGCATCGCCTGCTCCTGCAGCAGCTTCGACTACAAACAAACCAGCTAGTACGATGCCAGCAAATCAAAGCGCATCAGCATCAAATAAAGCAGATGTGCAGAAAGCTGTAGAGTCCCGTTCTGATCATCAAACCGCCTCCAGTGATCCATTGGTGAAAAAATTTGCTGAGGAACAAGCCAGAAAATCAACTGGATCATCCAATCCGGTGAAAACTCCAGCTCCAGTGACTGCAAAAGCTTCACCAATCAAAGCAGCTCCGAATCAGACTCAACCTACTTATGTCGTTCAATCCAATGAGTCACTGTGGGGGATTGCTTCACGAATTGCCGAACAGCAGCAGCGCCCGGTCAACGAAGTCATGCAGCAAATCAAAAAACACAATGAGCATGCCTTTATCGGAGGAAATGCCGATCGTCTACGCAAGGGTGCTGCATTGAACTTAAATACGACTCATCCTGCACCTGCGCCCATTAAAGTCACTGCAGCAAAGCAAACCGAGCGACCTTCTAAGCCTGCTGGCAAAACAAAATACCGTTTGAATCAGGCAGAAATGAGCCTGGTGGCTGAGAACCAGCACGATTCTGGGCAAGTTTCTGCAAACCAGAACACAGAACGCAATCAAACATCAAAGGAATTGTCATTAAAAGTTATGACAGCCCGAGAAAAAACCGTTAAATTACAGAGAAACGTGACTGAATTAGAATTGGCACTCAATCAGAAGGATCACAGAATTCAGTTATTAAATGCGCGTCTGGCCCAGCTACAACAACAGCTCAAAGCCCAACAAGCAGATAAGAAGCCAATTAATTAAAAAGTTACACATGACGATTTATTGGGATAGGCGAATTTAAACTACTCTATCCCCAAGGGGTAAAACATGCTGATTTATGTGATTCCATTAGTGATATTGATCATCGTATTAATTGTCTTTAAAAAACGACAAGATGCTCAAGAATCAGATAAAGCAAAAACTAAAACGGTAAAAGCGAAAAAAACTGGCTCTGCTTCAAAAGCTGCCCCACAAAGAACCAAAGTGGTGGAGCCAGTCGGGGTCACAAAAAAATCAGCAACGCCATTATCAGCAGACACACGCAAGAAAATTGAAGGCCTGATTCAAGAGCGTAATTTTTTTGCGGCCGAAGCACAGATTAACCAGGCACTGAATCGGGATAATTCCCAGCATGAACTCTATCTGCTGTTATTGGATATTCATATCTTACAAAAAGATGAGTTTGCAATTTCACAGCTGCTCAACCATATCCGTTCTTTGCATTTAGATGAGATTCTGGCGCAAGCTGAAGCAAAACAGCGTGAATTCGAACAATCTTCATCTGCTGTACAAGATACCATTGATTTCCCAAGTGCCCAGCCTAAAACTTCTTCTGCGCAGGAAGCTACTTCAACTTCAGATGCTTTTGCCGATCTGGTTGCACCGGCTCCTTCAAATGAACTAGCATTTGAACAATTGCAGCAGGACTTTCAATCAAGCAAGCCGGCCCCTATTGCAGAACCTGTAGCAGATATTCAACCACTTGAATTTAATTTTGAACCAAAGACTACCCCAGTAGAAACACCAAAAGCTGAAGAGGCTCCTATACCTGCTGCTCCTTCTGTAAATTTTGAATTTCAGAGTACATCTACAGATATTCAAACTACAGCAGTAACAGAAACGGCACCTGTCTTAGACTTTAAACTGGATTTGGAACAATCTGCTCCAGTAGAAACAGCACCAACTGTGACTGAGGAAATCAAGCCTCTAGATTTTTCATTCTCACTTGACACACCTGTACCAGCAGCTGAAAAAACTGCGGTGCCTGCAACTGAGTTCGATCTGTCCAGCTTAACAGCTGCAGCACCTGTGGCAGATCCGGTTGCACAAACCAATCTATCAGGCATGGATTTCAAATTAGATCATTTGGAAACCACGCCAGAAGCGCCTGCTGCAACAGTGATGAGTTTCGATCTTCCTGCTACGCCAGCTCAGGCAGCCGTAGACCAGCATGATCCACTCGTGCAATCTTTCCCCGAATTACTGGATGTTAATGAAGCAAGTCTCAATCTTGATCTTGCCCAGCAATATATTCAACTCGGTGCCTACGCCGCTGCCCGTGAAATCATTGCCGAGCGAGAAGCTGAATATACTCCTGAACAACAGCAACGCGCAGAGCAATTACTGAATCAAATCGCATCTTGATGCATTTCGATTTACACTAAAGCAGTCAATAATTGGCTGCTTTTTTTATGATAAAAAATATTGCATTAATTTATATGGGTGGCACATTCGGCTGCGTGGGAGATCCTCTTGCACCGATGCCTGCTGATTTATTTATTCCAAAGCTCGAACAGATACTTGCAGAGCAGTATTTCGTCGAATGCCATCATGCACCCGCCATTAAGGACAGTAGTGCCTGCACAGCAACCGACTGGTTGCAACTGGTACAGTTTATTCAGCAATTGCAATCGCGGCAAATCCAGCATTTTGTGATTATTCACGGTACAGATACGCTGAGTTATGCCAGTGCAGTACTGGCACATTTTATTGGAAACTCGGCGCATGTGGTGCTGACCGGTAGCCAATATCCGTTGCTGAATGCTCAAGGCAATGAACAGCGTGAATTTAGTGATGCCCTAGATAACCTGAAATTTGCACTAGATTCCGTCAGCGAATGTAGCGCTGGAGTCTATCTGGCATTCCATCATCAGCTGCTACATGCGCAAACTGCACTGAAACAGCATACTACCGAGTTAAATGCCTTTGCAGGTCTTGAGGCCAATATCGCAATCCAGACCCATCAACCGTGTTATCAGGTCAAGGTAGAAGATATTGCGAAAGCGGCTGAATTCAACTGCATGAGCATCATGATGCAGCCGATTGATCTGGCTCAGCAGCTGAATAACTTGAACAACCTCTTGGCTCGACCACCGCATTTTCTATTTTTGCAAGGTTTTGGCACTGGCAACCTGGCGGTCAATGACACCATGATTGCGCTCATTGATCAATTGTATGAGCAGGGCTGTATTTCCGTCTTAACCACCCAAGTGCCTTTTGGTGCGACGGATCAGCGCTATGCCATTGCCGAATGGGTGAATCACTGCAAAATTTTGCTGAATGAAAGTTATGGACATGCGGATCTGTATGCAAAAGCCCTGAAAATGTATTTACAATACGACACTGTAGAGCAATGGCATCGTCATTGGTACGATCAATAAGGTTTTGAGGTCATTATGCAGCGTTTTGCGGTGGGAATTGAGTTTTGTGGGATGCATTATCGAGGATGGCAGACTCAACAGCCGGGAGTTGCAAGCGTACAGGAAACCATTGAGAAGGTTCTGAGCAAAGTTGCCGATCAACCGATTAGCCTGCATGGTGCTGGTCGTACGGATGCGGGTGTCCATGCCACCAATATGGTGGCACATTTTGATACGGATGCCGTGCGTTCTGAACGTGGCTGGCTGATGGGCTGCAATAGCCAACTCCCTAAAGACATCTCGATCCAGTGGATCAAAGAGATGGATCACAGCTTCCATGCCCGTTTTAAGGCACAGGCGCGCCGCTACCGATATGTGGTCTATAACCACCCTGTGCGCCCGGCATTGCTGCATAAACAGGTCACCCATGTCTATGCACCGCTTGATGTTGAACAGATGATATACGCCGCGAAAAAGTTTGAAGGCACGCATAACTTTGAAAGCTTCCGCGCCGCAGCCTGTCAGTCCAATCAGCCCGTTCGTCATGTCAGCCATTGCCGCTTGATTCAGCATGGTCAGTATCTGGTACTGGATATTCAGGCCGATGGCTTTCTGCACCATATGGTGCGCAATATCATGGGATGTTTATTGGAAATTGGTCAGGGCATGTATGCTGCCGATCATATTGATAATATTTTCGCGGCAGAAGACCGTAAAGCTGCTGGTGTGACTGCGCCAGCAGATGGTTTGTATTTTATTCATGCTGATTATCCGGCGCAGTTTGAATTACCTGAATTACCCTTAGGTCCGCACTGGCTGAATATGCCGGAATAGTTTTTAAATTTTTTAGAATATTTACCTCCCCTAACCCCTCCTAAAAGGAGGGGAATTCCTCCCTTTTTTAAAGAGAGGTTAGGAGGGATTTTTAACGCTGCTTCCGCTTCCGATATTCCACTGGCGTTTCATTGGTCCAGCGTTTAAAGGCACGATAGAAGGTACTTGGCTCGGAAAAACCGGTCAGATAGACAATCCTCTCGACGCTCTCATTGGTACTCGCCAGCAAACGCTTGGCCAGACGACAGCGATAATCCGAGAGAATCTGCTGAAAGCTGGTATGTGCCTCACTCAGTTGTGTTCTCAAACGGCGTGGCGTGATGTTCAGCTGGGCTGCCACAGTTTCTAGCGTGGTTTCGCCACTCTCCAAAGTAGAGCCGATTGCACGACGTACTTCACCGACCAGATCATATCTTGCCAGTTCCTGTAGCTTTTCAATGGCCAGTTGCTCATGCAGCTGCAACAGCTCAGGTTCAGCCTGCCACAGCGGATATTCCAGGATAGTCGGATCGAAATACAAACGAGTTTCTTTCTGACCTAGACTGACCGGACACTCATAAACCCGGAAGTATTCATCATCAGGTGCCCCTTTATAAAAATTAAAATCGATATAAATCGGCTCAAAACGCCCTTCGGTAATAAATTTAAAGAAACGCAGTACACCTGACATAGCACATTCAGTAAAATGACGATTGACCAGACTCTCAGCAAAAGGCTGTTCACCATTGGTTAAATAGCAGCGATCATCTTCAATCACTAATTTGGCAGCAAAGGCATCGCTGATCAGGCGCTGATAAGCCAAAGCACGTTTCAGTCCCTCACCAAAATTTTCAGATGAAACAAACAGGTGTTCAATGACCTGACCACGATAAAGTGGCAGGTGCTCACCCAGATGCAATCCAATGTCCGGGTCCTTGCTGACTTCCTCTGCCGCCACCCAAAAGGCATATTGGGCACTCAGCGGGGTACGGTCATTGGCTTCCACCTGATTTAAAGCCACTCCTGCTTTGGTCAAAAGTTCTTCTGTTGGCAACCCCGCACGACGAATCGCCTGATAGCCTAAACGCAATACGACTGATGCATCCGTTAGCTGACTCACTCAAAAGCCTTCCTTGTATGTACTTCATTTATACTTAAAAAGATTAATTTTAGATTAACTGTGATTGACCAAACTGACAACAGAAACAGGTGTCTTTTTAGTTAAAAAAATTATCGTGACAGTTCGCCTATTTTACTGGCAGATGATCAGTCTAACGCCCGTTTCGTCTTGTATTTTGCAAAAAAATTGACTATAATTTGCGCCTTTCCAATTTATTCATTCAGGTAGGCTATGGCCAATAAAGAGGAACTCATCGAGTTCGAAGGCGTTGTCACCGAGACGCTTCCTAATACTATGTTCCGTGTACGTTTAGAGAACGGTCACGAAGTGATTGCCCACATCTCTGGTAAAATGCGTAAACACTATATCCGTATTTTAACGGGCGACAGTGTGAAGGTTGAAATGACACCTTATGATTTGACTAAAGGTCGTATCACATATCGTGCACGCTAAGTTTTAGCGCAAGCAAAAGCCACTTTTAGTGGCTTTTTTATTACTTGAATTATTTATCAATCAGTAAAATAATTTGACACAGGTCTATAAATTCACGACTATTCATTGAATTAAAAACAATGAATATGAAATGCTTGTCCCTACTTTCCAGCTTGTTTCTCGTTGCGTGCTCTACCGGCGGCAATCAGTATCTGCATCAGTCTCTACAACCTTATGTGGGTCAAACTGCCGCACAGGTTCGTAGCCAGCTGGATCTTCGTGCCATGGGATTCAAGACCTCCCAGCAACCGATTCAAACCACAGAATTTCTCAGCTACACTATTTTTCGGGATATGAATATTCCGATGGGCACGCCGAATATCAGTCAAAGTATCTCGATCGGTGCACCGATGCCGATGCCCTCAAATGGTGGTTATAACATTGAGATGAAATGCCAAATCTGGTTTGACTTGAAAGATGAAATTATTCAGGCGATTCGCTTTACCGGTAGAGCTTGTTAAGCTGTACTCATCGAGTTCAAAGCCTGGATCGGATTAAATCAGGGATCAATCTCAATACGCTAAACTTCTACCGTGTATCAAATCACAACAGTATTTTTGCATGGAATGCGCTTACACTCATTTTATTTGGTGTGAGGACAGCTCATGAAGTTCACACTGATTTTAGTATGCTGTACAGCATTGAGTTTGCTTAGTGCATGCAGCACCACCTCCTCAACGACTGCTGCACAGCGTGATGCCTATTTACAACAGTTCATTGGGCAAAGCAGCCAACTGATCGATCAAACTCTGGATCTAAAACGTTTAGGTTATCAGCAGATCAGTGGGCCTGAACGCAGCGCCAAGCAATTAAGCTATGTAGTACAACGCCCCATTAGCATTCCTTTGCCTGTAGCGCAGTTTCCTGCCACAGGGACAGGCACTGTACCTATTCCCGTGTCAGTAAGCCCTGCCGGCGGCTACGACGTCAAATTACAATGTAAAATCACCTTCTTACTCAAAGATAATATTGCGACCGCGGTACGCACCACAGGCCGAACCTGTTAAGCCGTTTAAGCTTCGAAATTTCCATCATAAAAAACGCAGCTCAAGGCTGCGTTTTTTTGAATCGAAGCAGGCTTAGTTCAATGCAGCAACGACTGCTTGACCCATTTCAACCGTACCGACTTTTTGCATGCCTTCAGACATGATATCCGCCGTACGCAAGCCTTGATCCAAGACTTGGCCTACTGCATCTTCAATGGCTTTAGCAGCGGTTTCTTCACGGAAAGTATAACGCAGCATCATCGCCACTGAAAGAATGGTCGCCAATGGATTTGCCAGGTTTTGACCGGCGATATCTGGTGCAGAACCATGACAAGGCTCATACATGCCTTTGCCATTTTCATCCAGAGATGCCGATGGCAACATGCCGATTGAACCGGTCAACATCGCTGCTTCATCAGACAGGATGTCACCGAACAGGTTCGAGGTGACAATCACGTCAAACTGCTTCGGTGCACGTACCAGCTGCATTGCGGCATTGTCGACATACATGTGCGATAAATTAATTTCAGGATATTCGGCATCTTTCAGCGCAGTCACTGTCTGTTTCCACAGCTCAGTTACTTCAAGCACGTTGGCTTTATCCACTGAACACACTTTACCACCGCGCAAGTTGGCCATTTCAAAAGCGACTTTAGCGATACGCTTGATCTCAGACTCTGAATAAACGTCGGTGTTGTAGCCTTGCTTCTCACCATTTTCCAGTTCACGGATACCACGTGGCTGACCGAAGTAAATACCACCCGTTAATTCACGCACAATCAGAATATCCAGACCCGCCACGATTTCAGGTTTTAAGCTTGAAGCATCAGCCAGTTGCGGATAAAGAATCGCTGGGCGCAAGTTAGCAAACAGGTTCAGTTCGCTACGCAATTTCAATAAACCACGTTCTGGACGGATTGAACGCTCAATCGTATCCCATTTTGGACCACCCACGGCACCGAGTAGAATCGCATCGGCTTTTTTAGCCTGCTCAGACGTTACGTCTGGATATGGTGAACCGTGAGCATCAATGGCCGCACCACCGAGTAAACCCTGCTCCCACGTCAAATCAAGATTAAATTTTTCATTTACACGAGTCAGCACCTGCTCTGCCGCTTTGACAATTTCAGGACCGATGCCGTCACCAGCTAAAATCAAAATTTGTTTAGACATGAGATTTTCCGTTTAAAACGTCAGATTCAGACCTGACAGAGGTTAAATTTTCTTTTCTACAAACTCTGCAATCCCGGTGACTGCATTATAGGGTTTGCAAAAACGACGAATGGTTTTTTGCTCTTGTACCAGATCTACGCAAAGCGGATCAGGCGCCGAAGCATTTAATAAACTGCTGCTACGCGCATTACGGTCGCGGAACATTTTTAAGGTATAGGTTTTATTGGCCTGAAAACGATGAAACACATGTAAAGTTTCCGCTTTATCCTTACTGATCGGATAAAAACGTACCAACAGTTCATGCTGTCCTGCCGGCACGGATAAATAAATCGGATTGGCCTGATTTAAGTTTTTAGCCTGCAAACGTACCAGTTTCTGTTTCAGCGCTTCACCACTAATGCGGCCATTGTCGGCGTTGACAATGATGGTCTGATTGAAGCGTTCGAACTGGCAATCTGGCGTCCCTGTACAGTAAATCAGGGCATTGCTTTTGCTCTCAGTACTTTCTTTGGCATGTTTGAGTTTCATCGTGTCGATGCTTTGACATGCAGTCAACAGCACCGATACTGCACTTAAAGCAAGCCACTGTTTCCAATAATTCGCCATAATGTCTGTCTTACCCAATCAAAAAACTCAATAATCTTCCGATATTAGCAAGGGCATCGCAGTCATGCCATGACAATTTTTACTGATTTATCCATGAATTTCGGCAAATACCCAAGGACGCGATTGTTTGGTTTTTTCTTCATAGGCACGAATATCATCCGCCACCTGCAAAGTTAAGCCAATATCATCAAGACCATTTAACAGGCAATGCTTGCGAAATGGATCGACTTCGAACTTAAAGCTTTCACCTGTAGGGGTGCGAACTTCTTGTGCCTGCAAGTCAATAGTTAATTGATAACCTTCATCTGCCGCACATTCCTTAAATAACTGCTCAACAATATCTTCAGCCAAAATCACTGGCAACATACCGTTTTTAAAGCAGTTGTTAAAGAAAATATCAGCAAAGCTTGGCGCAATCACAGTACGAAAACCATATTCACTCAAGGCCCACGGCGCATGTTCACGACTAGAACCACAACCAAAATTAGCACGTGAAATTAAAATAGATGCGCCCTGATAGCGTGGCTGGTTCAAGACAAAGTCGGGATTGATCGGACGAACTGAATTATCCTGACCCGGATAACCTTCATCCAGATAACGCAATTCATCAAATAAATTGTCACCGAAACCGGTACGTTTGATCGATTTCAAAAACTGTTTTGGAATAATTAAATCTGTATCGACATTGGCACGATCTAAAGGTGCAACGATACCTTGTTCAACGGTATAAGCTTTCATATTTATTTCCCAATGAATTCGTAACCTCTCCCTACCCCTCACTTGCGCTTCGTTTTAAAGCAATGCTTCAAAACTCACTCAGGAGAGGGAACTCCTTCTCCCTCTGGGAGAAGGTCGGGATGAGGGCTTAAACTAGAATGAACGGACATCAACAAAATGACCTGCAATCGCAGCGGCGGCGGCCATGGCTGGACTCACCAGATGGGTACGACCGCCATTGCCCTGACGACCTTCAAAGTTACGGTTCGAAGTCGAGGCACAATGCTCGCCTGGTTGTAATTTGTCAGCATTCATTGCCAGGCACATTGAACAACCCGGTTCACGCCATTCAAAGCCCGCTTCGACAAATACCTTGTCCAAGCCTTCCGCTTCTGCCTGAGCTTTGACCAGACCAGAACCCGGAACCACCATCGCCTGTTTAATTGAAGATGCGACTTTGCGACCTTTGATCACTTCAGCTGCAGCACGGATATCTTCAATACGCGAGTTGGTACATGAACCGATAAAGACACGATCCAGCTGAATCTCAGCCAAGGCCTGACCGGCATTTAAGCCCATATATTGATAAGCACGGTTCCAGTCATTGCGTTGTACATCATCTTTGGCTTGTTCTAAAGTCGGTACTGCTTGAGAAACTGGAATGACCATCTCAGGAGAAGTTCCCCAAGACACTTGCGGCTCAATTTCTTCACCTTGCAACACCACAACCGTATCAAAATATGCGCCTTCATCCGAATGTAAAGTATTCCAGTACGCCACCGCCTGATCCCACTGCTCCGCAGTCGGCGCATAAGGACGGCCTTTAACATACTCGATAGTTTTGTCATCGACAGCGACCATACCCACGCGTGCACCGGCTTCGATCGCCATGTTACACACAGTCATACGGCCTTCAATAGACATGTCACGGAAGACCTGACCGCCAAATTCAATCGCGTGACCAGTACCGCCTGCGGTACCAATCTTGCCAATAATCGCCAAGACCACATCTTTTGGTGTTACGCCCTGACCTAATTTGCCATCAACACGCACCAGCATGTTTTTCATCTTCTTTTGAACCAGGCATTGGGTTGCCAACACATGTTCAACTTCTGATGTACCAATACCGTGCGCCAAACAGCCAAAAGCACCGTGTGTTGCCGTATGCGAATCACCACATACCACGGTCATGCCCGGTAAGGTCAAGCCTTGCTCCGGCCCGACCACATGCGCGATGCCCTGACGAATATCGTTAATATCAAATTCAACAATATTAAAGGTCTTGCAGTTGTCATCCAAAGTTTGCACCTGGATGCGCGAGGTTTCATCTTCAATTCCGGCAACACCCTGCTCACGCTCTTTCTTCGAGGTCGGTACGTTATGATCCGGTGTGGCAATATTCGCGCTTAAACGCCATGGCTTACGCCCGGCCAATTGCAAACCTTCAAAGGCCTGTGGAGAAGTCACTTCATGTAATAAGTGACGGTCGATGTACAGTAAGGCAGAACCATCATCACGTTGCGTTACTAAATGGTCGTCCCACAATTTATCATATAATGTTTTTGCTGTTTGGGTTGCGCCTGCCATGTCGATGTACTCCACTGGACTGGGTAAATTCTTTCTCTGATTTTGATTATATCGCTGCAATCACATAAATCTAATTTATCATTTTTATCAGTTAAAAAACTTTTTGGAATCTTTTAAAAGCTGAATCAAATCATGCTTTAGCTCTATTTTCATAAATCTAATTTTCCGATTAATTTATAAAAAATATTCGTTTTTACAAATTAAATGAGAATTATTATTATTTCTTCATCGACAGAGATGATGATTTTGAGGAACTTCGACATGGCACATATTCAACGCTTTGTAGACAATAACCAACGCATGTTCAAAAAGACCTTCAGCTACTACATTATGCACATTACAGTAGCGATGATTGTGGGTTACTTGGTAACCGGCAGTTTAACGATGGCCATTGCCTTAAGTTTATTAGAGCCAACGGTACAAGCAGTAGCTTTCTTCTTCCATGAAAAAATCTGGGAGCGTAATAACCAACAGCAGAATAAGGACATCACCGCTTAAACTCTTCGGTCGAGGTTCCTGATGAAAGACTGCCCTTAAAGGTGGTCTTTTTTAGTTTTTAAAATTCTAGGGCTTTGAAAATGTATAGTAATTCAGCACTGCAACATAGATGAGCTAATTTTACTTTGATTTATTCTTAAAATATAACAATAATAGACTTACACATAAAAATTCTTTATAGGTGATTAAGATGAATCTCGCAGCCTTTGAAGCTTTCGTGAAAGTCATGGAAACCGGTTCGATTTCTCTGGCCGCAGATCAGCTCTTCATTACCCAGCCTGCTGTCACCAAACGTATTCACAGTCTGGAAGAATACTTTGGGGTCAAGCTGTTTGAATCTGCCGGACGTGGCGTACAGGCCACCCACGCGGCACACTCCCTGTTGCCTAAAGTGAAAAACTGGCTGAATGAACTCGGGGATATTCATTATACCTTGAGCCATGAACAAGGTCAGGTACAGGGCAAACTGAAAATTGGTACCAGTCATCATATTGGCCTGCATCATCTGCCGAGTCATTTGCGCCGTTATGTCCAGGAATATCCGGACGTAACCCTGGATGTACATTTTGTTGATTCCGAGCAGGCGCATGAACAGGTGATTGCCGGCGATCTGGAACTGGCATTTTTAACCTTGCCGCCACGGGGTGATGCGCGTCTGAATTATGTAACTATCTGGAATGATCCTCTGGTCTTTGTGGTGGCACCGTTTCATCCGCTGGCGCAGCAAAAAAATCTGTGTCTGGAAGATTTGCTCGACTACCCGAGCCTGTTGCCATCATCACAGACCTATACTTCGCAGATCACCTTGGCCGAATTTGAAAAACAGGGTATTAAACCGAAAGTCAGCATGAGCAATAATCCGCTGGAATCGATCCGGATGCTGGTATCGATTGGCTTAGGTTGGTCAGTACTGCCAAAAACCCTGGTCAATCACGACCTGCACCAGCTGGACATCAACTTGGAAATGAACCGTCGTTTGGGCATGGTCTGGCATCCCGGTCGTACTCAGTCCAAAGCAGCTCAGGCTCTGGTTCAGCTCATGCAGGGTGCCTCGCTGTCTATTTAAGCCGTTCCTGAACATGCTGCATCCAAAACGGTGCAGCATTTTGTTACCTAAATACACCCCATCTGGCGATATCTTTCGAGTATTTTTAAGACAATTCCATTCTTTTGCAGTGCAGAGGAATGCTTAAAACTATTCGATGGAGCCTGACGGATGCAGCTCGATTCTCCCTTAAAATCCCACTCTCAAGATAAAACAAATACAAGCAGCCTATGGCTTTCGGCCAAACCGATGCTGCTGCCCACGCCGGCACTTGATTTTGCCGATGAACAGACTGCCCGGCACTGCCTGCGCGAATATTTCCTGAACACCTTTGACACCTATGAACAACTGTTTGAATGCCTCAAACATGAAGATGCATTTTTCATCAAGCCGATTACTTTACGTCATCCGCTAATTTTTTATTTTGCCCATACCGCCACTTTTTTTGTCAATAAACTGCTGCTCAGCAAGCTAATTAGCGAACGCGTAAATCCGCATTTTGAAAGTATCTTCGCGATCGGTGTAGACGAGATGAGCTGGGATGACCTGGATGAAGTGCACTATGACTGGCCCAGTGTGCAGGAAGTCCGTGATTATCGGCATCAGGTACGCGCCCTGATCCTGAACATCCTTGAACATGCTCCGCTAACTCTACCCTTAAACTGGCAAAACCCTTGGTGGACCATCATCATGGGCATCGAACATGAACGGATCCATCTGGAAACTTCTTCTGTGCTGATCCGCCAGCATGCTTTGGAACATGTACGCCAGCATCCGCAGTGGCGTGCCAATATTATTACCGGCATGGCCCCGGATAATATTTTGCTGGATGTGCCTGAAGGTAAGGTGCATTTACAGAAAGATTTTAACCATCCATTTTATGGCTGGGACAATGAATACGGCCGGCATGAAGCCGAGGTTGCAGCTTTTGCAGCCTCCAAATATCTGGTATCGAATCAGGAATTTCTGGCCTTTGTCGAAGCTGATGGCTATCCGACCGAACACTACTGGAGTGAAGAAGGTCTAGGCTGGCTGCAATTTTCACAAGCTGCTCATCCCTGTTTCTGGCGCAAAACTGAATTAGGCTGGTCACTGCGATTGATGCTGGAAGAAGTGCCGATGCCTTGGGACTGGCCGGTAGAAGTGAATTATCATGAAGCCAAGGCTTTTTGTCAGTGGAAATCGCAACAGCTGGGAAAAACCATTCGCTTGCCGACTGAAGATGAATGGTATCGCCTGTATGCAGTTTCCGATCTGGATTCAGATTTACCGAGCCCTGAACAGGCCAATATCGAGTTGAAATACGGCACCAGCTCCTGTCCGGTCGATCATTTCAAGCAGGGCGATTTTTATGATATTCAGGGCAATGTCTGGCAGTGGACTGAAACTCCGATCTATCCATTTCAGGGTTTTCAGGTGCATCCGCTTTATGATGATTTCAGTACACCAACCTTTGACGGTCGCCATAACCTGATGAAAGGTGGCTCCTGGATTTCGGCGGGCAATGAAACTTTATATAGTTCCCGCTATGCCTTCAGACGGCATTTCTTCCAGCATGCCGGTTTTCGCTACGTCGCCTCTGATCAGGCACTGCAACATTTCCCTTCGAACTATGAAAGCGACCAGCTGGTCTCCCAATATCTGGAATTCCAGTACGGCCCCGAATATTTTGGTATCGCTAATTTTGCCAAAACACTGGTCGATCTGGCACAACCCTATTTTCAGCAAGTGCCATGTCATCGTGCCTTAGATATTGGCTGTGCTACCGGCCGCGCCAGCTTTGAACTGGCACACTATTTTGATCAGGTGACCGGTCTGGACTTCTCAGCACGTTTTATCCAGCAGGCAGTCTATTTGGCTCAAGGCAATAGGGTACGTTATCAGCTGCCGCTAGAAGGTGAATTAAGCGAAGAAAAAAGCTGTTCACTTGAAGATGTCGCTTTGGAACAGTTTGCGTCAAAAACGGAATTTTTTCAGGCCGATGCCTGCAACCTGAAAGCACATTTTAGCGACTATGATTTTATTCTGGCAGCGAACCTGATTGACCGGCTGCATCATCCGAAAGACTTTTTATTGCAGATTCATAAACGTATCAATATAGGTGGAATTTTAATGCTGAGTTCGCCCTATACCTGGCTGGAAGAACATACGGCGCGTAGCGAATGGCTGGGCGGTTTTCAGCAGGATGGGGAAAAGATCACGACTTTGGCTGGTATTTCCAACATTTTAACCCAGCACTTTGAATTGGTGGACGAACCCCAAGATGTGCCTTTTGTGATTCGAGAAACGGCCAGAAAGTATCAACATACCCTGTCACAAGTCACGATCTGGAAACGGATTCGCTAAAGGTAAGGTCATAGTCTAAAAAAGCCAATCATACGATTGGCTTTTTAATCATCCTTCATTAGTTGAATTTTCATGTAAGGATTCATTGAGTTGATCCACCACAATCGCCCATTCGCCATCAGATGCTATTTTCTCGCTTAAAAATTGACGTTGTGCCTCTGACCAATACGGCGCATCCAGTAAAGTCAGATCTTTATGTAATTGATGCTCGTGAATAAATGTTTCAATACCTTCTGCACTGGCATCCAAGCCAAGCTGCTGGAACAGATGTGTCATACGTGGTCGAACGTGAGTCATATCTCATACCTCAGAATCTACTATTGTTATCATGTCCTGTTTTTTGAGCATAGCATGTCTGATTCAGCCTGACTGTGAAAAAACATTAATATTCCATTGAGGCAAATAAAAAGCACAACCGAAGTTGTGCTGAATAAATCACATGAATGGGACTAGAATACTTAGATCGACCAGTCCTGTATTTCCCAGCCTTGTTCTTGGGCTAGAGTTTCCAAACGATCATCCGGATTGACTGCAATCGCATGATCCGCATATTCCAGCAAGAAACGGTCATTAATCGAATCTGAATAAGCCCAAGACTCGGTGACATCACGGCCTTCCAGCCATTGTTCCAGACGCACCAGCTTGCCTTGCTGATAGCATGCGGTATTGATGACTTTACCAGTATATTTCCCATCAATGACTTCAGCATTGGTGGCAATAATTTCAGTAATTCCGAATTCACGAAAAATGGGGGCGGTAATAAAGTCTGAAGTTGCGGTAATCCCCACTAAGGCATGTCCTGCTTCACGGTGGCGCTCAATGGCTTTAAAACCTTCAGGACGCATTTGTGGACGAATGACTTTTTGCATGAACAGTTGATGTAATTCAACCAAATAATCATTGTCATATTTGGTCAGAAACTGGAATACAAATTCATTATAGGCATAAGGATCCAACTGGCCTTTTTTATAATCGTCATAGAATTTGTCATTCATGGCGCGATGCTGAACTGGATCGACCAGGCCCTCACTGACCAAAAACTCTCCCCAAGAATGATCTGAATCCGTGTTTAACAAGGTGTGATCGAGATCAAATAGCGCCAATTTCATGAAAATACTCGTTAAAACTGAAATTTAAGAAAAAAATTGTAAATCTATCTCCGCTAGTCGATAGAAATTCGTTAAGATCATAGCAATTTTAACATTTTTAAACTTTGCTTTTTTCGAGTTGGATAACGAAATAATGCTCCCCGATGGCAAAGGCATAAATTAAACAATTTTTAGGTAGCCAAATGATCGACTCTGAAGGTTTCCGACCGAATGTCGGGATCATTTTGGCAAACGATGCTGGACAAGTTTTATGGGCAAAACGCATTGGTCATAATGCATGGCAATTTCCACAAGGCGGGATCCAATATGGAGAAACCCCCGAGCAGGCACTCTATCGTGAGCTGAGAGAAGAAGTTGGCTTATTGCCCGAACACGTCCAGATAGTCGCGCAAACCAAAGGCTGGTTGCGCTATCGTTTGCCGCATCGATACATTCGTACGGACTCTGATCCGGTCTGTATCGGTCAAAAACAAAAGTGGTTTTTACTCAAACTCACGGCCCCCGTTCAGCATATTCAGTTGAATCTGTCTGATCCGCCCGAATTTGATCAATGGCAATGGGTCAGTTACTGGTACCCACTCGGTCAAGTCGTGAATTTCAAACGTGATGTTTACCGCAAAGCCCTGATGGAGTTGTGTCAGCAACTGCCCCGACAAAAACCTTAAAAAATCGCATAAATAATGCAGATTTTTTACGCGGCTATTGTTATAAATAAACTTAATCACTGAAATTCTGAATAGACGGAGCAGACCTTATGTCGAATATGCAACTGGACACCTTGAGACGTATTGTTCAGGAGATCAATGCGTCCACCAGTTTGCATGAATCGCTCGACATCATGGTCAAGCATGTGGCCGAGGCCATGCAGGTTGATGTCTGCTCGATCTACCTCCTCGATGAACGCAATCAGCGTTATCTGCTCATGGCGTCTAAAGGCCTGAATGCAGAATCTGTGGGCCATGTGTCTTTGCAGACCGGCGAAGGTCTGGTGGGCCTGGTCGGACAGCGTGAGGAAATTGTCAATCTGGACAATGCCCCTAAACATGAGCGCTTCCTGTTTTTACCTGAAACCGGTGAGGAAATTTATAACTCCTTCCTCGGTGTGCCGGTGATGTACCGCCGTAAGGTCATGGGTGTGCTGGTGGTTCAAAATAAAGAATCACAGGACTTTTCTGAAGCCGCTGAATCCTTTCTGGTCACGCTCTGTGCACAGCTTTCTGGCGTCATCGCCCATGCCCATGCCGTCGGCAATATCGATGTATTCCGTAAGCCGAGCAACCTACCTGCCTATAAAACCTTTCAGGGAGTTTCTGGTTCCGGTGGTATTGCCTTAGGTCGTGCAGTGATTCTCTATCCGCCAGCAGATCTTGCCGCAGTCCCTGACCGTGAAGCGGATGACATCAGCGAAGAACTGCAGCTATTAGATAACGCCCTGAATTCAGTCCGCGAAGAAATCCAGTCGCTAGATGACAAAATGCAGGATGCGTTGATGGCCGAGGAACGCGCACTGTTTAGCGTGTTCTTGCGTATGCTGGATGAAAATGCCCTGCCTGCAGAAATCAAAGCTTTTATTCGTGAAGGTCACTGGGCACAAGGCGCCGTGCGAATTGTCATTGACAATCATGTGGCACAATTTTCCCAGATGGAAGATGACTATTTACGTGAGCGGGTGGCGGACTTAAAAGATCTGGGCCGCCGCATTCTGGCACGTTTACAGGAAGCCGATGCCAGTCACCGTGAATTGACTGATGAAAGTATTCTGATTGGTGAGGAAATATCGACGGCGGCACTGGTTGAACTACCTGTAGATAAAATTGCCGCGATTGTCACCACTGAAGGTGCCATGAACTCGCATATGGTGATTGTGGCACGTGCTCTCGGTATTCCGACTGTGGTCGGTGTGACTGAGCTGCCGATCAACACCCTCGATGATGTAGAGATGATTGTCGATGCACATCAGGGCCGTGTCTTTATTAATCCGCCACGGCGCCTGCGCAGTCGCTATAAAGAAATTCAAAAAGAAGAAGAACAGATTGCCAAAGATTTGCGCCAGTACGAAACCAAAGATGCAATTACTCCGGACGGCGTGGCGGTCAAACTCTACGTCAATACCGGCCTGATGATTGATGTGGTGCGTGGCGTGCAGCGCGGTGCCAAAGGTGTTGGCTTATACCGTTCTGAAATTCCGTTTATGTTGCGTGACCGCTTCCCGGGCGAGGAAGAACAACGTGCGATTTATCGTCAGCAACTCAGTCATTTTGCCAACAAACCGGTAGTGATGCGAACGCTGGACATTGGTGCAGACAAAGACCTGCCGTATTTCTCGATTGAAGAAGAAAATTCGGCTCTCGGCTGGCGTGGCATTCGTTTTACCCTCGATCATCCGGAAATTTTTTCTTCACAGATTCGCGCCATGCTCAAAGCCAGTATCGGACTGAATAACCTGCATATTCTGCTGCCGATGGTGACCAGTGTCAGCGAGGTTGAAGAAGCGCTTTACCTACTGGAACGTGACCATGCGGCGATTCAGGAAGAAGAACAAGTCAAGGTGAACAAGCCGAAACTCGGCATCATGGTGGAAGTGCCAAGTGTGCTACATCAGATTGATGAGTTTTCCGAATTGGTGGATTTCTTCTCGGTTGGCTCCAACGATCTGACCCAATATCTGTTGGCCGTGGACCGCAATAATCCGCGGGTAGCGAATGTCTATTCACATTTACACCCTGCAGTACTGCGTGCCCTGACCCGTCTGGTACAGGACTGTCATCGCAATGAAAAACCGGTCAGTATCTGCGGTGAAATGGCAGGCGATCCGCTGTCTGCAGTTTTGCTCATGGCCATGGGCTTTAACACCCTGTCGATGAGTTCAAGTAATATTTTGCGGGTACGTAAAACCATTTGTCATGTTCCGATGAGTGATGCACAGGAATTGCTGGCACATGTGTTAAAAATGGACAATCCGCTCATGGTAAAAAGCTGGCTAGAATATTATTTCAGAACCCATGGTTTAGGGGATATGGTGAAATCTGCATCACGTATGGTGAGTGCCTAATACGGGACTTTTTCCAGTCCCTCGACAGTGGTAGAGGTGGTTATGGAATTTCTGGTCATCCTGTTCATGATTTTTGCGGTGTTCTATGTGGTCATTCTTGCACCGGCCTTGGCTGCCCGCAAAGAAGCTCATAATTCCGGTTCATCTTATATACGCCCCGCCAGCAATCGAGCAATGAGCTATGCCGATCGGCCTAAAATGACTCCATTATTGGGCATTGAAATTTCGGCATCGCAACGGCGGCGTTTAGGCAGAGATGACCCCTCCGTCATTGCTGCCAGACTCTATCACCAACAAAAAGATCAATTTGCCAGTTTTCAGCAGGCCAGACCACAGCCTCATTCCCCTCACCACAAAGCACCAGTGCAAAGCAAACTCAATAAATTCTTTAATGACTTAATCGCGGATGAATCGACAACATCATCCCGGTATCCAAATCAATATTCGCAAACTCGTAACAACCGACCTGTCGCCCCGCTCTCTCCAGTTAAAACTAATCCTAAGCAGCCCCCACGTCGTCCCCAGCCACCTTACAGACCTTAAGCGGCCATTAAAAAAGGGCGATCTTCCATGGAATATCGCCCTTGTCTGTGCTTGTTGTAGCCACGTTTTGAATTTTTCTTTCGATCTACAAAAACCTGGCTTTTGTTGACTTCATGCATGTGTTTTGCCACAAAATTGTGGATCACTACCTGCTCGGCTGTTTTTTTCTTGGCCATCTTGCTCTCTATATAATTTGGAGGAAGGAGTGAGATAATTATAGAGCCGACTGACTAATTTTCAAGCATATTTGCCAATGCTTTTTCAAAAATAAAGCCCATTTAGCCAGGATTTTCTATATGCAAAAATGGGAGTTATAGCCAGAAAACACCCTTATTTCATTCATTATTTTTATGGGTTTCTTCAGCCCAACAAAACTCGATTAAAAAAACGTTTAAAATAAATCAGTTATAAAATTTATTTTAAACAATACTATTCACTTATTATTTTTATCCTTTGATAAAAACATATTATCGACTTAGATATTGTTATTTTCGTTTAATCCCATTCATTATTCGAGTTATTCAAAATATATAGAATTTGATATTGTCACAGAGTGGAAAACCCGTTACTTTTTAAGAGTAACCATTTAATTTTCAACATTTTAAACTTTATTAAATTTAAAAATATTTTTTGAGTGAGCTCACTCAATTATACCCTGAATTCCGTTTTGTGCTGTAACACTCTTTATTTAAAGATATTGTAAATATAGCGAAACCTGATCTGATTAGCATATATCTCAATATTTTATGAATACTAGGTAAACGACATAAGATATTCAAAACTTGGAGAGGAAAGATGAGCCAAGATTTTAAAAAATGCCCTGTCACCCACCTGACCACTGAAGCTGGTGCCCCTGTGGTCGACAACCAGAACAGTATGACGGCAGGTGCGCGTGGACCTTTACTTGCCCAGGATTTATGGCTGAATGAAAAACTGGCCAACTTTGTCCGCGAAGTGATTCCAGAGCGTCGTATGCATGCCAAAGGTTCAGGTGCTTTTGGTACCTTTACCGTGACCAATGATATTACCCAATATAGCCGCGCTAAAATTTTCTCTGAAGTCGGCAAAAAAACCGAAATGTTTGCCCGTTTCTCAACAGTGGCGGGTGAACGTGGTGCGGCCGATGCGGAACGCGATATTCGCGGTTTTGCCTTAAAATTCTATACTGAAGAAGGCAACTGGGATCTGGTCGGCAATAACACCCCGGTGTTTTTCCTGCGGGATGCGCGCAAGTTCCCTGACCTGAATAAGGCAGTCAAGCGTGACCCGAAAACCAACAAGCGCAGTGCCACCAATAACTGGGATTTCTGGACACTCTTACCTGAAGCTTTGCATCAAGTAACTATTGTCATGTCGGATCGTGGGATCCCGACCGGTTACCGTCATATGCATGGTTTTGGCAGCCATACTTTCAGCTTTATTAATGCCAAGAATGAACGCTTCTGGGTGAAATTCCATATGCGTACCCAGCAAGGCATCCAGAACCTGACCGATGCTGAAGCTGCAGACTTGATCGCCAAAGACCGTGAAAGCAGCCAGACCGACCTGTTTGATGCCATCGAACGTGGTGACTATCCAAAATGGAAAATGTACGTTCAGATCATGCCGGAACTGGAAGCCGAAACAGTGCCTTATCATCCATTTGACCTGACCAAAGTCTGGCCAAAGGGCGATTATCCACTGATTGAAGTCGGTGAATTCGAACTGAACCGCAATCCGGAAAACTATTTCCAGGATGTAGAACAGGCTGCCTTTGCACCAAGCAATCTGGTACCGGGAATTAGCTACTCACCGGACCGTATGTTACAGGCACGTTTAGTGAACTATGCTGATGCAGCGCGTTACCGTGTTGGCGTGAATCATTCACAGGTTCCGGTCAATGCGGCACGTTGTCCTGTACATTCGAACCGCCGTGATGGTCAAGGCCGCATGGATGGCAACTATGGTTCATTGCCGCATTATGAGCCAAACAGTTTTAGCCAGTGGCAGGAACAACCTCAGTTTAAAGAACCAGCATTAAAGATTACCGGTGATGCTGATTTCTGGGACTTCCGCGAAGATGACAATGACTACTTCAGTCAGCCACGTGCCCTGTTCAATCTGATGAATGATGAGCAGAAACAGGCCCTGTTTAATAACACGGCCGCAGCGATGGGTGATGCACTAGATTTCATCAAATACCGTCACATCCGCAACTGTTATGCTTGCGATCCAGCTTATGGGCAAGGCGTTGCTAAGGCCTTAGGTATGACTGTAGCAGATGCCCAAGCAGCACGTGAAACCGATCCAGCTAAAGGTTTGCCTAGCTTTCTCTAAGCCAGTTTAGACATGTATAGAAACCACCTTCGGGTGGTTTTTT
Organism: Acinetobacter sp. TWP2-2-3; assembly: GCF_049896445.1. GTDB lineage: Bacteria > Pseudomonadota > Gammaproteobacteria > Pseudomonadales > Moraxellaceae > Acinetobacter. The sequence goes on along the minus strand of NZ_JAFCUI010000003.1, from coordinate 118,425 downwards.
ATTGCAGCATCAAGCACTATAGAAGCAAGTCAGCACAAAAAGAAATACAACAATGCATCCGAATATTGAAGATATCATTCAACAACACGACATCGTTTTATTTGATGCTGTTTGTGTGATCTGTAATGACTGGGCACGGTTTTTGATTAAATACGATAAGAAGATACAGTTTAAACTGGTTTCCGCCCAATCGCCTTTAGGTACAGCACTGCTCGAACATTATCAGATGCCAACCGAACATTACACCACGATGCTCGTCATTCAAGATGGCACACTCTATACGGAATCGACTGCCTTGCTGAAGGTGCTGCAGCATCTCGGTTTTCCCTTTAATTTAATGAGCGCAGGTTATTTGGTTCCGCGTTTTATCCGGGATTTTCTGTATCGTGTGGTTGCTTTAAATCGTTACAGGTTATTTGGCAAAACCGAGTATTGCCTGATTCCATCCAGCGAAAATAAACGCCATTTTCTGGAAGAAGCTGTTCGTGAATCCTAAACCTGTATTCCTACAACCACTGCGTACTATCCAGCTGACTTTGGTCATACTATGGCTCTATCAGGGACTCATTCCAAAAATTCTGTTCCAATCACCCGCTGAAATCACAATCTGGCAAAATATGGGTTTTGAGCTGGGACTGGCCAAAGTCTTGGTTGGACTTTCCGGAGGATGTGAAATGCTATTTGGCTTATGCTTTCTGAAATGGAACCGGTCCATACTCTTGCATAGGTTGAATATTATCGGACTTGCTGGATTACTACTGCTGATTGCATTCACAGCCCCGTTGCAACTTACTGCAGCATTCAATCCTGTGGTAATGAATACCGCCATGCTGATGCTTTCTGTAGTGGCCATTCAACTCATCCAAGAGGAACAACAGGAAGTACTTAAACAATAATCCGTTTGCCTTCCCGTATGCAGTAAAACGGATTAATCAATTTGGAAGAATGCTTGATGATCTCATGCAACTCATGTTCCGGTGCATCCCGGTCTTCATCTGTGAGCTGAAAAGTACGGTAATGAATCGCCAGTGAACATTTGGCCTGCAAGTCATGATGGGCATGAAAGGCATCTTCCGGATTCATATGGATCGCGCGCATCAGTTCACGCGGTTCATACGCTCCTATCGGGAGTAAGGCAATTCGCGGTGCACCCAGACGTTTACGAATTTCTTTAAAATGTGAGGCGTAGCCACTATCTCCGGCAAAAAAACAATGTTCCTTGCCATGTAATAAAGAAAATCCTCCCCAAAGTGCACAGTTCTGATCGCGCATGCCGCGCCCTGAGGCATGTTGAGCCGGCGTATAGACAATCCGGATCTCTTCAAAAAAGGCACTTTCCCACCAGTCCATTTCATGCACGGTATAATGTTCTGGCAAATACCAGGCATTACCCAGACCAGTATAAATAGGCATCTCAAAAGTGTTGTGCAGCCATTCCAGACTAGCCAGATCCATATGATCATAATGGTTATGGCTGAGCAGTACGGCATCAATCTGAGGTAATTCATCCAAGGCAATGCCAGCCGGAATGACCCGCTGCGGCCCTGTAGAAGCCGATGGACTGGCATATTCAGCCCAAACCGGATCGGTCAGGAAGTTATAGGGGCCGATCTGAATTAATGTGGTTGCGTGACCAATAAACCAGACTTGCCAGTCATCCAGAGCTGCATCTGGACGCTGCTGTGGCAATGCGCGTGGACGAGAAAAAAACTCGGCACGCTCTTCATCAAGATTAACATTCCAGGTTTTGGATTTTCGGGTAATGAGCCATTTGTATAAATCAAAGCGACCACGCGATAGAGAAGCATGCTCAAGATTACGAAACTGTTTTCCGTCGAAATGATCTGAATGCAGATACTCAAACACTGGCTTAGACCAGAGATGTTTCCAACTGGATTCCGTGATTAACTGGAATTTTTTAGTTTTGAGAAGATCTTGCATAAACATCCACTATTTATTATTCGCTATATGCAAGACAACAACCTCTTGAAATGGTCAAGCGGTGCATCTTTTAATGAGCATACAAACTAAAAACAGGCACACTAAAACATAGTATGAAATCCGTCACAGAAAATCATGTATGTTTTTGTTATTTTTAGCAAAAAAATGGCATTTCATTGGCCTTATGGCTGGCTGAAGTCTTGGATTATCTAGAAAAATATTGCTCTTGTCCTTCTGTCTAAAAATACAAAATGATACTCAATATTTATAAGCCTATACTGACAAAAGCATGTCTGCCCATTGATGATTTTATGATGAAATTCGCCATACCTCAGTATCATCACATCAATTGTGCGAGAAAGGCAAGTTGAGATCAAAATACCAACCTCAAGCGTTTTTTAGATCTTTATACACGACCTTGAGTTCGTTCCAGCCATACGGCCTTGGTTTGGGGTTTCACAAATAAAGCAATAATTTCCGGGTGCAGCTGTTTAATCTGCGCTTCGATCCGGTTGACACAGGCTTCAATTTCATCAGAAGTTAAATCATCTTTAAATTCCAGACTCAATGATGCAATGACTTGCTGAGCACCCATCTGCTCAGTCAATACCCCATTAGCACTAAAAACTGCCGCATCCTGTTGAGCAATGTTCAATACATCTTCACGCAGTTTTGGATCTGCCGTTTCACCCAGTAACAAACCTTTGGTTTCACGTGCCAGAAACCAGGCAGATACTGCCAGCACGATACCAATTAAAATCGATGCGGCACCGTCCAATTCAGGAATATTCAGTTGATGCGCCAGAAAGATACCGACCAGAGCAATCACCAAGCCGACCAGGGCGGCAGTATCTTCAAATAACACGGTAAAGGTCGTTGGATCTTTACTGTGTCGAAAGGCTTCAAAATATCCCAGATTTCCCTTTTGTTTACGAAAGGTTTTTAAAGCCACTGACCATGAAAATCCTTCAAAAAGAATCGCCAGACCCAGCACAATATAATTGATCAATGGATCCTGCATGACTTCAGGCTGAAGAATATGCTGTATCCCTTGATAGATGGATACAATCGCACCCAGGGCAAAAACCATCAGTGCCACAATAAAGGCCCAAAAATACAGTTCACGCCCATAACCAAAAGGATGTTTGGCATTTGCCGGTTTTTCTGATTTTTTCATGCCATACAGCAGTAAAATTTCATTCAAGGTATCTACTACAGAATGAATTGCTTCACTGAACATGGCAGAGCTATTAGTTATATAGGACGCAACAAATTTAACCAGCGCAATCGCCAGATTGCCAAACAGGGCTGCATAGACTACGATTTTATTGGATTCAGACATCCTGAAACTGTCCTAAATAAGCTTGTGCAAGCTTGAATAATTTATGTATCAAAATCTTAATCATTTATTTTTGAAAGTTGTTTTACAAATTGTTGCTTAGTCGTGATCTCTCACGTTGTTGAATCACTTTACTCTCTACTCAAATAATAAAAGGGCTTTCGCCCTTTTGATTTTTACAGTTTTAATGCTTGGAAAAATACTGCTCGCGCCACTCTTTCCAGAAATACATGATGATCCCGAACATCACTACCGCAATACCGGCAAAAGCATGACTGCTGATAATTTCATGATTTAAGGTTGCTCCCAATACCAGAGCGATCACCGGCGTCATCACATTACTCAATGAAACGGTCGAAGCATTTAGACGGCGAATCAGCCAGAAATAACACAGCATTGCCACAATCGAAGACATGATCATGGTAAATACAAAACCGATCATTGCCTGTGTGCTAGGCAACTGAGTCGGCATATGTTGCCAGATAAACGGCACTAAAATGACTGAACCAGCCGCGGAGACCAGCAATGAACCCGTCGCTTGCGACATCGGACTCAAGGGTGCACTGATCTGCTTAACCCAGAAGATCGAGCTGATATAAGACACCATACTGATCAGCATCAGCACCACCCCCCAGGGATTGATCTTGCTGTCTGCCGAGTCGGCAAAAACAAAACATAAACCGGCGACGGCCACTGCCATGCCGAGCCATTGCAGCCAGATCAGTTTATGGGTTTTTAAAATCATATGCCCGATCAAACCAGCGATCAGCGGTGAAAAACCAAAAATTAGTGCCATCAACCCTGAGGTTAAATAATTGGCTGCCAGATAAATAAACAGCTGCGCACCGATTAAATTCAAACTGCCTGCCAGATAACTTTTCATTGAAGTACGGTCAAAAGGCAGCGGGTCGCGCATGATCTTCAGCAGGAACAGTGCAATAACCGAGGCACCGAAATAGCGAATGATCAGCACCCACATTGGGTGAATCTCGGCCACGCTCCAGACAATCGCCAGTGGCGTTGCTGCCCAGATCAGTACCAATAAAGCGTAAATACTTGCCGTGACCGGCAATGATGATGAAGAACTCATAAGTCTCCTAAACGAGGCCAAGAAGTTCTGGATCAGCAACTTCAAAAATAGCGTATAGCGAATTCATGCTGAGATGAAGTTTTAATTTTTGATAAATTCATCAAGTTTCGTGCATAAAAAACAGACCTATGCAAAACATAGGTCTGTCCCAAGATATCTCAATACAACTTAAGCAATTTTGCGTAAGTCTTGTGCGATATCCAAATGTTTTTCAACATCAAACGCCGTATTTTTGCTGATCATTTTTTTCAAATGACGCATTTCTTTGGCTGCATTCACGGTAATCCCGCCAACGATCTGACCATCTGTCACACCATACATCACGAATGAATTATCTGCACCTTTGGCTGCATCCATTTCACCACGGATATGCCATTCAGCTGCGGCCATATCGCCGACAAACTGGAAGTTGATATTCAGCTGATCCGTCCAGAACCAGGCCGGATTGGCTTTCGGATGTTCCACATCCATCACGTGACGCGCGAAGATACCTGCCTGAAGGTTGGCATTTTCCCAGGTTTCCACGCGGCGGTGATTGCCACAGTCACGCAACTGAGTCGCAACATCGCCTGCTGCATAAATGTCAGCATTCGAGGTTTGGCAATGTTCATTGACTTTAATCGCAACATCAACGTCCAGACCTGCATCTACTGCAAGCTGTGCATTTGGCACGATCCCGATTCCGTAAACTACAGCATCAGCACGAAGCTCTTCACCGCCTTCCAGCGTTACCACGACTTCTTCACCATCTAAACGGCAATCTGCAATCTTGGTTTCAAGACGCACATCAACCTGGTTTTGACGATGCTGTTCCAGCAGGAATTCGCTCAGGATTTGTGGTGAACAACGGCCCATGACCATTGGACCCATTTCGATCACAGTCACCTGACAGTCTTTGTAACGTGCTGAAGATGCCAGCTCAAGACCAATCACGCCACCACCAATCAGGATGATACGGCGACCGGCTTGAAGCACAGGCACCAGCGTTTGTGAATCTTCCAGGTTACGCAGGGTATAAACGTGTTTGCCCAAAGCATCGAAATTAGGCAAACGGCGCGCGGCACCACCTGTTGCAAGCAAGAGTTTGTCATAAGCAACAACATCACCGTTCAGGAGTTCAACGGTTTTCGCTTCAGCATTGATTTTCGCCACGCCATTTCCACGAATTGTTTCCACACCCAAATCTGCCAGTTTCTGTTCTGACAGGATTTCGATCTTGGTGTCTTCAGGTTTTAGAATCACATCTTTAGACAATGGTGGGCGCTCATAAGGAAGATGGCTTTCATCACCAATTAAGGTAATTTTGCCTTCATACTTGTTGCCACGAAGTTCTAAAATTGCGCTCGCACCTGCCTGGCCAGCACCCACGATCACGATGTTGTTTACGTTGCTCATTTTCTTAACCTTTTAACTCTGCAGATACGATACCGAAGCCGGCAATCCATTCGCTGATGTCTTCATAGCAATGCGTGGTCATTTCATACTCACCCATTTCGCTTAAGGCAGCGAAGGCAGCCATCCAAGAACGGACTTCCTGACCACCACGACCACCATCACGGCGGATTTCAGCTTCAGTCATTGCTTCTAATGTTGCAAAATCAGCGTTCTTGAAGGTTTCTAGCAGGGCAATATCCCATTCAGCATTCAGAGGCACGGCAACTGACGTATCCCCTGCTGCCAGCTTTTGACCCACTGCAATAATTTTGGATTGACGTGCATGACGTGCTTCAGGCGTTGGATAACGGCCTGCAATCAGGAACTCTTCCACTTCTGGCGGTACTGCACCCATTTGCGGTGTAGGTGGATCATGTGACAGACCACCGGTACCTAAAACAAGCACACGCTCGTTTTCAAGGTTTAAAGACTTGATGTATTGACCCACAGCACGGCCCAAAGCGATGGTACGCTTGGTGGTTGGCATAGGTGCAGCAGCGCCATTAATAAAAATTGGAATCGTTGGATAACGGTCAAGTTTGCCTTCACACAGGAAATGTAAGGGCTGAGTCACGCCATGGTCAGCCTGCATACGGTATGAGTAGGCAACATCCACGCCTTCATCCAGTATACGTCGAACCAGATCTAATGCCTTGTCTTCAGGTACATCAATATGGTCATTGTCCTTGCCATAATCCCAGTCACCTGCAGCTTTGGCACGAATACCGACGCAGAAACTTGGCATCAGGTCATAGAAGAAACCATTAAAATGATCTGGACCAAAAGTGATGATCAGGGTTGGGTCGTAAGCTTTTACTTCAGCAGAGAGTTTTTCAAAAGCAGCACGAACTTTTTGCTTTTTTGATTGATCTTGAGGTGAAGCAAATTCCATTAAAGGACTGTGCGATGCACAAATAAGTTTAACGGCCATGAGAGACTCCTAGAAGGAAAGCAGCCCTGAGAGAAGAGGCTGCCGGTAAGTCCATTTGAATGAGACTAGATGTTTATTCGTCAAAGAAACCTGCACGTGGCTGACGTAGGCCACGAATACCCAGACCGCATTCTGCATTGATCAGAACACCAGTCAAAGGACGGTTGTTTTGACGAGATGCCAACAGCACGTATGAACCGGTCATATCTTCCGGTTCAGGCAAGAAATTCAGTGGCATGCCACGTGCAATTTTCTCAGGATCACGTGCATCGAGCAGGCCCACATTTTCCTGACCCAGCGATGCCGCACCTTTGATATTCGCATTCATACCTGACGGTGCAACAGCGTTCACTCGTACTTTAGGCGCAAGCTCGTAAGCCAGTTCTTTCATAATCCCGACACCCGCATGCTTAGATGCAGTATATACAGGGCCTCCGCCAGCGGAGTACAGTGCCGAATTAGACAAAGTAAATATGATAGAACCTTCAGAAGCGATCAATGCATCCAGTGCAGCCTTCGCACCGAAGATCAGAGATTTGGTATTGATGCCCATAATCTCGTCAAAGGCTTTTTCTAGTTGCTCACCAGAGGTATTGACGATATCGGCATAGTGATCCCAAATACCGGCATTACCAACGAAACAATCGAGTTTACCGAAACGTTCCACAGTGGCTTGAACTGCACGAACGTTATCTGCATAGCTGGCTACATCACCTTCGATCGCAAGAACTTTTCCACCGAAGTGTTCATTTAATGCATCTACTTTAGCTTTTGAACGTTGAAGAACCGCAACTTGTGCACCTTCCTCAATAAAACGCTCGACCAAAGCCCAGCCTAAGCCTGAACCACCACCAGTAATAAGTGCAACTTCGCCCTGTAGCCAACCCATGCTTACTCTCCTGCCATCTCTACAAACAATTGGCCATCTTCAACAATCACTGGGAATGTTTTGATTGGATCAGTTGCAGGTAGACACAATGCTTCACCTGTTTTTAAACAGAAACGTGCTGAATGCAATGGACATTCCACAGTACCGTCATCTTCAAGGTAACCTTCCGACATAGAAGCATTACCATGACTGCATTTATCGTTCATAGCGAAGAATTCACCGCCATTGTTAAATACAGCAAGCGCTTCGATACCGTTTACGCCACAATCTACTTTTAACGCTTCGCCTTCGTCTAATTCGTCAACTTGGCATACAAAAATCTTATTCATTAGAAGAACACACTCAGGTTATGTGAACTGTAAGTAACTTGGTCAAGCGTGATCTTACGGTTGAAGATCTGGAAGCCGAGGCCGCCTTCAACTTTACGGATCTTGTCATGGCGTTTACCGCAGTAAATGACAATGTCTTTCTCTTTTTGCGTACGGTATAACAAATACGTTACGTACACGTCGTATTCGCCTTCAACTTCAGTCGGCTCTACAATCACGTTGCTCACCATGTGAGTGGTACGTGATGGAGGCTCTTCAGCCCAGGCCATACCGGTTTCAAGACGCGCAACACGACGTTCGAGCAAGTCTTTGGTGTCGTTGAATACCCAAGTGGTAGGTGGTTCAACTGAACGACGACGGTCACGGGTTTGTGCATTTGGCGTGGTACGTAGCGTGTAAGAGATGTCTTCTGCCAGCATGTCCAGCCAATCGCGGAATTTCCAGTCGTCTAGTGCTTTGCCTTCACGATATAGAAACTGACTAATTTGGTGATGAAGTTCTAAGCTGATTTGACTCATTTCATAAGCTCCTTCTCATATTCGTCAGCTGCTTTTTCTACGTCTTCCCATTTTTCATGGATCAATAAATCTGCCCAGCGGCGGTACATACCACGTGCTGCAGTTTCAGAGAAAATGTAGTTGGTGATACCTGGGATACCATCTTCACGTACTTTTTCGTTGCCTTTACCCATTTCCATAATGAGTTTGTTTTGACGTGCTTTATAACCACGTAAAACTTTTTGGATCTCGATCCAGTTTTCAGAGTCATCTTGCTCGAGGAAACCGGCTGGACCAAAGGCACGCGTTGCAGAACGTTCAAATGCTTCTTTCACTTCTTGAGATGCTTCAGCATCCGCAATACAGAATGCCCATACTTCGGTTTTGTTTGGACCACGTGGATGCCATACGCGAAGTGTTGCAGTACCGTTCAACCAAGACAAAGTTGGGAACATGGTGTTGTGACCTGCAAGACGCAGTGCACGAGTCTCGCCTAGGCGCTCTTTAACTTCGTCGTAAGTTTCACGGAAGTAGTTGGCAACTTCACCGTCAACCCATACGTTTGCGTCTGGTTTCTCTGTGAAGAAGAAGCCTGAACCATGACCACGTGAACCGTACTGGATCGCGTCTTTGGCAGTTTCCCAAACTGGACGAGCAGTTTGCGCAGCACCTAATTTCTTAGATGATTCGTCATCTGGTTTTGCGCCCAATACTTGGATCGCAGAAGCGTGAGAGAACAAGGCGTGATATTGGTCAGATGCAAACTGTTCCGCTGCAAATTTCCAGTTACACTCGATTTCCCACTTGTGTACACCACCGATGATTTCAGTACCACCTGGACGACGGTCAACAACGCCATCTAAGTACCAAGCGATATCGCCCATGTATTCTTCTAGGTCAGGTGTGGTTTCATCCCAACAAGCAAATACCAGGCCTTTGTAAGACTTCACACGATTCACTTCAACCAGACCCCATTGCTCTTTACATGCACCATGTGGGTAAGCACGATCTTCCAGCGGGATGTCTTTTAGTGAACCGTCAATACCGTATGACCAGCCGTGGTATGGGCAAGTAAACGCACGTGTATTACCACAGTCTGCGAAGCTTACGCGCATAGAACGGTGACGGCACTGGTTCAAGAATGCTTTAATTGAGCCGTCTTTTTGACGTGCCACAATGATTGGATCTTCACCCATGTAGGTGTTGAAGAAATCACCAGCCTTAGGAATTTGGCTTTCATGGCAAAGGAATAACCAAGTACGACCGAAAACACGTTCGAGTTCTAATTCGTAAATGTCAGGATCTGTATAAATAGATGGCGTGATACGTCCATTTTGTGCATCGACTAAAGCATCGATTTCGCGCACATCAATTTTTCCACTCATGAAAAGCTCTCCTGTGACCTATCTTTGGCACAAAGTAATAGACTCAACTTTTCAACGATGATGGATTTGACAGCGTTTTTCGGGAAATATTTTTTTTGTTTCAATTAAGAGCTTAAAGCAATTATTAAGCACGTGAATTTTTATATTAAAACATCTATTAATCCCGCCAGAGCATTTAGTTTATGAATGGGAAAATAATCTTCACGACATAGTTGTTTATAGATTATACTTTGAGGAAATTATAGTAAGACATTTTTTGGATTACTCTTTGGGTTGATGACATGGAATTACGACACCTTCGCTACTTTATCACCGTTGCTGAAGAGCTCAATTTTAGTAAGGCAGCACTTAAACTTTATACGGCTCAACCCTCACTTAGCCAGCAAATCAAAGACCTGGAAGAAGATGTCGGGGTAAAGCTACTCAACCGGACCAAACGTAAAGTAGAGCTGACCGAAGAAGGCGCCGTATTCCTGGAACAGGCCCGTCTCACCCTTGCACAGGCGGACAAAGCCGTTGCCATGGCACGTCAGGTGTCACAGGCCAAACAGCAAATGCTCCGTATCGGTTTTGTACCGGTAGCCGAGATGAAAATCTTCCCCTATATCTTGCCAAATCTACGTGTACAGAACCCAGATTTAAAAATTGAACTGCTCAGCCTGAACAACAATGAGCAGATGCGTTTGTTAAAAAAAGGTGATCTAGATCTGACATTTACCCGTCATAATTTCAATAGTGATGAAATTGAAAGCCAGTTCGTGATTCGTGAACCGCTGATTTTTCTCCTGCCTAAAGATCACCCCTTAGCAAAATACGAAAGAATTCCTGTTAAAGCATTGAATGGTATTGATTTTATTATTCCATCAGCAGAGCAGTCCTTGACCCTGAACCAGGCTATTCTGGACTTTGCCAAAGCCAACGGCATTGAACTCAATATCGTGCAAAAGGCCGATAATATTTTATTTAATATCAACTCGATCGGAATGGGCCTAGGCTGTACCATTTTGCCTGGCTATATTGCACCACTAACCATGGATAATACCGTGATTCGTCCGCTGGACGTGGAGTTGCCCTATTTAGACCTGTATGTCAGCTACCATAAAAACAACAAATCCTATGTCGTGAGCAAATTTCTTGAGCTTTTGACCCGTGTGTTCTATCTGGATATTAACCGTAGCGAACAAAATTAATCCTATTTCTTCCCTGCATTAGGCATATGCCATTCAACTTATGATAGGCATGTGCTTTTTTTGTTTTATTATTTTATGCTTAAGAATCCATTTTTAATTCTATTTTATAATAAAGAATCTATTTCTGGCGCTTAAATTTGTCACTTGCCCTTGACCCAAATTGTGTATTTTTAGCTCTAAATGTACTGCATTTACCACTTAAGTCTAATAAAGTTTCATTCGGATTTTTCTCAGTTTAAATAGCTCAAACCTATAAAAATTATTAGATTTTTATATTTATTCAAATAAATGAGAATCAAACTCACTTAGGTGCGCTACCTTAAATATTTCCGATATAAAAAAGGATGACCAAAGCCATCCTTTTTTAAAACTGTATCAAACTTATTTTACGCCGTGAACAGCCAGGTAGTTTTTGATCACAGTGTTGAACTCATCTGCTTTTTCAACTTGAGACCAGTGACCGCATTGGCTGAAGATATGTGCATCAGCATTTGGCACGATGTTCAGGATGTCCCAAGTACGAGAAACCGGAATCACCACGTCTTGCGTACCATGAATCAATAGTACAGGCACAGTAATGTCTTTCATTTTTTCGAAGTCTAATGGGAATTCGAAACGGTCACGGTCACGTGCGCCAACCACATCCATTAAACGATTTGATGCATAGTCATTTGCAGCAGAAGCAAAACGTACTTTTACCAGTTCATCAGTAATTAGATCTTTATTTACGACAAACATAGAAAGAGTTTTCTTGATCCCTTCTTCTGTAAGAACTGGGTTTGCGTGAGCTTTAAGTGCAGCTGTCTGTTTCGCACCGCCCGTACCCATAGACACGATACCCAAAATGCGATCTGGATAATCCAATGCCATCTGGAATGCTAACCAGCCACCCAGAGAGTTACCCACTAACCAGGTTTTTTCGATACCCAAAGCGTCTAGCGTACGAATCGCATGATCTACCCAGGCACGGATACCATATTCAGTACCCGGCGCAACCACAGTTTGGCCATAACCAACGGTATCAATCGCGATACAACGTGCCTGTTCACCAATTTGTGGCAGATTTAACCACCAGTTTGCCGCGGCCGATACACCTGTACCTGAACCGTGTAAAAATAGAATAGGCGTACCTTCACCAATTTCGTGGTAATGGGTCAACTCGCCTTCAGCGGTTTCAATCCATTTGTCTTCTAAGCCAAAGAATGGATCTGTTTGATAGTCAGGGATTTGAACAGTGCTCATATTGCTTCCTCTTACAGTCTTTCGCTTGCGTGTCCCTCTATTTTCAAGAATTCGACGTCAAGTTGACTCATTAAAATGACTTGTGTACACCCTTATATTAACCGCTCAGCTGCAGCAAACTGATACAAAATTACGATTGCACCCAACAAAATAGATATAATTTAAGTGTTTGTTTTATATATTTTTTTATAAATTAAACCCTACATAAACTAAGGTTTTAACTGCATTCCTAAACCAAAAAGCAGCCAGAAGACTGACTGCTTTTAAAATATACGGGTATTAGAATTTATGCGTATAAGTGGTGGCGACACGGTATTCTTGCAGGTCTGGTTTTGCTGGATTGGCAAAATTCACATCAATATACATCGCCTGTACACCCAAACCTTTTAATTTACCTTCTGGCACAGTGTAGTTCACGATGGCATTCACTTCATCCGTATTGAAGTTCTGACCTTGATACGCCCCCGTCCCTTTCTGATCATAACCTTTGAAATATACGGCTGTTACATTTAAGCCTTTTGCACCCATTTCAGAGAAATCATAGCCATAAGCAACATTCCATGACTTTTCTTCAGGCGCGGTAAAGGTCGCTACCCCCCAGTTCGCCAGATAAGGCTGTGGCACCCAGCCACCCAATGTCGGGAATGCGCTATCACCAAACATTTGCTGGTAACCTACACCTACGGTATGTGCACCATGATTCACTTTTGCAGCGACAGATAATGCCTGGTTATCGATCTCACCATACAGCTTGTCACCTGACTCCGAGTTATCGAAGTAACGGATGTGGCTATCTAATTTGGTTTTTTCACCAAGCGCAGTTTTATAATTCACACCCAGATAATGCTGTTGGTAAATGTCTTGAACATCGGCATACCAGTAGCTCGCCCCTACTTCTTTAGTAAGCTGGTGGTCTACACCCGCAATCCACATGCCATCAGCTTCAGCACCCGTATCATAGAAACTTGGTGGAGAAAATTTAGTTAAATCACGGAACTGGTTGTCATAACGGTTGTTAATACCATCAATATAAGCCAGAGTTAACTTGGTATCTTTAAGGTCTTTAGACTCTAACCAGGCACCACTATAAGTCGTCAATAACTGACGCGATGGATCAAATACCAAGACTGGAGATACAGGCAATAACTCACCGACTTTCAGTTCAGTTTGTGACACTTTGGCTTTTAAGGTCGCGCCGACTTTACCGAAATGGTCTTTTGATTCTTTGCCATCGTGTGGTAAAACCCAGTCCGGATTTTTATCACGGCCATTGAGTTTAACTGCATGCTGAACCAGTACATCAGCACCGACCTGCACACCACCACCGATATCGTGATAACCGGACTTGGCATCCAGAGTCACGCCTTGTGACCAAGAACCCCAGTTACGTGATGAGTAGTTATCTTGATACTGACGGTCTAGATAAAAGTTTTTAAATTTGAGTTGAACATTGCTGTCGTCAATAAAATCTGCATTCGTTGCAGTTGTCCCTAAAGTTGCTGTCGCAGCAAGCATTGCAATCCGTAAATTGTGACGACGCATGATGAGTTCCCCATTCAGCTGATAAAATCCATGCCGCCATCATGCGCAAGTCGGTTTAAATAAAAAATCCGACCACAGTATTAAACTTTTGCTCTTTTAGCTCTCCATATTCCAAGCCCAGATTTAAGCGCTCAATCTCTTAGATTTTAAACCGATTAAAGAAAATAAAAATTTGACCGGATATTTAATTCAAATTTCTGTTTCCTTTATTAATAAGCGCAATTTTTTTAAAAACTTTAAGATAATATTTTTTATTTATCGTTTTTATGTTTAAGGAAAAAATTAAACTAAAATAATCTTCACATAACACTATAACTAAAATATCTGAGATCAGAGTTTTAATATATTATTAAAACTACTTCATAATAAAAAAGCATCCACTTTGGATGCTTTTTTATTAGCCTTATTTTAATACGATTGCATTAAAAATTAAGCTTGTAACTCACGCGCTTTAGACATGGTTAATGCCAAGTCTTCGATCATGTCTTCCTGACCACCAACCGTACCACGGCGACCAAGTTCCATCAGGATTTCACGCGCAGATACGCCATATTTCGCTTCAGCGCGTTTAGCAAACAACAGGAATGAAGAGTAAACACCGGCATAACCTAAAGTTGCCGCATCACGGTCGGCACGGATCGGGTTGTGCATCATTGGAATCACCAGATCTTCAGCAACGTCTTGTACTTTAAACAAGTCAACACCAGTGTCCATACCCATACGGTTTGCCACAGCGATAAACAATTCGAGTGGTGTATTACCCGCACCAGCACCTAAACCTGCAGACGCCAAATCAACACGTACCGCACCTGCCTGAACCGCAGCAACAGTATTCGATACACCCATGCCTAAGTTGTGGTGACCGTGGAAACCAAGCTCAATGCTTGAATCCAAGTGTTGACGTAAGTGACCCACACGGTCGATCACGTCCTGCGGAAGCATATAACCCGCTGAATCTGTCACATAGATACAGTTTGCACCGTAAGACACCATCTTGTTTGCTTCTTCAAGCAATTTTTCAGGAGATGCCATATGCGCAAGCATCAAGAAGCCCACAGTGTCCATTTCTAGTTTACGTGCAGCGGTGATGTGCTGCTCAGAACAATCCGCTTCAGTACAATGCGTCGCCACACGAATGGTAGAAACACCAATTTCATGTGCCATTTTCAAATGGTCAACCGTACCGATACCAGGTAAAAGCAATGCAGAAATTTTTGCATTTTTCATACGTGGCACAACAGCAGACAAGTATTCTTCATCCGTTGCAGCAGCAAAACCGTAGTTCACTGATGAACCACCCAGGCCGTCACCGTGTGTTACTTCAATTAAAGGTACGCCAGCATCATCAAGTGCTGTTGAAATTGCAATCATTTGCTCAACAGTCGTTTGATGGCGCTGCGGGTGCATACCATCACGCAAAGTCATATCATGAACAATAATCTTAGACATTTTGGTATTCCTTTAAGCTTCAGCGATGTTGAACACGTGTTCTGCGAACATTTCTGCAGTACGTGCAGCTGCTGCAGTCATAATATCCAGGTTGCCTGCGTATTTCGGCAGGAAGTCACCCAGACCTTCAACTTCCAAGTAAATTGATACACGGTTGCCATCAAATACAGGACCATTTACAAGCTTGTAACCTGGTACGTATTTTTGAACTTCCTTGATCATGGCATGTACAGATTCAGTGATCGCTGCCTGATCCGGCTCACCTTCTACTAGACAGTGAACAGTATCACGCATCATTAGAGGTGGCTCAGCCGGGTTAATGATGATGATCGCTTTACCTTGTTTCGCGCCGCCGACTTTCTCAATGGCACCTGCAGTAGTACGTGTGAATTCATCAATGTTTTTACGCGTTCCCGGACCAACCGACTTAGTCGATACAGTTGCAATGATTTCGCCGTATTCAACAGGTTGAACGCGAGAAACCGCAGCCACCATCGGAATCGTTGCCTGACCGCCACATGTCACCATGTTCACGTTTGGTACTTCGCCCGCTTGTAGTAATGCTTCAAGGTTGACTGGTGGTACACAAAATGGACCAATCGCAGCAGGCGTTAAGTCGATCATCAACACGCCAAGTTCATTCAGCTTGCGTCTGTTTTCAGCATGGACATAGGCAGAAGTTGCGTCGAATGCAATTTTGATGTCATCAGCAATCACATGAGGAAGAAGACCATCAACGCCTTCAGCTGTGGTTTTTAAACCCATTTTCGCAGCACGCGCCAAACCTTCAGAAGTCGGGTCAATCCCCACCATCCAAACAGGCTCTAACCATTCGCTGCGTTGTAATTTATAAAGCAAATCAGTACCAATATTCCCTGGACCGATCATTGCACATTTAATCTTTTTCATGAATGTACTCTCTTGGAATCTTGATTATTCAGCAGCGAATGCAGCGGTTACTGAACCGAAGCCTTCAATTTCAACTTTGAATTCATCACCTGGTTGCGCCACAACCATTGGACCTAAAGCACCCGTCAAGATGATGTCACCTGCCAACAATGGACGGCCACGACGCACCATTTCATCTGCAAGCCAAACCGCAGCATTGAGTGGGTTTGCAAGACATGCTTTACCCACGCCTTGAGAAACGACTTCCTCACCGCGCGTCATCACCATCTTGCAGTTCACAAGATCAAGTTTTTCTAACTTAACCGGCTGAGAACCCAAGATAAATGCAGCAGAAGATGCGTTATCCGCCACAGTATCAATCAGGCTGATTTTCCAGTTTTCGATACGGCTATCGACCACTTCAATTGCAGGCAGTGCATAATCAGTTGCGCTGATAATGTCTGCATACGTGTGTTTTTCTTTGGTTAAATCCTGGTTAATCACCAATGCGATTTCTGCTTCAACTTTCGGCTGAATCAGAAGGCCAGCTGGAATTGCTTCACCATCGCCATAGGCCATGTCGGCAAATAACATACCGAAATCCGGCTGATCTACACCCAGTTGCGCTTGAACGACTTTAGACGTCAAACCGATTTTACGACCCACCAGACGGCGACCTTCAGACAAAGCACGCTCGGTATTCACTTCCTGAACGGCATAGGCGATATCTACGTCAGCACTTTCACCGCCAAGTTCCGGGCGAATCGGTGCAATCGCAGTTTGTGATAATTCAGCGCTACGAAGTGCTTGTGCAACTGATTCAACAACAGCAGAATTCGACATCAATGTTTCCTTAAACTGCAAAAATTAGGCTTATGCTGGGATCTAAGAAGGACAGAAAATATGAAAATGATCAGGCTGATCATCCGCATGGACTGCCTTTCTCAGAGCGAGCATAGGAATAAACAGTTTTAGGATGGGAAAAATCCGGCGTTTGTGCCAATAGTTATTTTATTTTTTGCTATAGCTATTATCTATAAGAATAATTTATAAAAAATTAAATAAAACAAAATCTTATTGTTTAAAACACATCGTTATTTAGCAAAATAACTGCCATAATATGACCGAATAAAATCAGTACAATTACGACTTTAGACTAAAAGATAAGAACCAGCGCTTAAATCTGCAGCATTCCCCAGCCAATTTAAACCGGGGAACTGCTTGTTTTTCATTACAACCAAGATACTGGATTAAACTGCTTGTTTCCATTGGACTTTAGCCAACAAAGCGCTATGCAAAGCAGCCACATCATCCACGATACAAACGGGATTAAATTGAGCTAAAAGTTCAGGCGCATGCACGCCATAACTTACCCCAACGCTTGGCATGGCAATATTTTGCGCCATTTCCAGATCATAAGACGTATCACCGACCATAATCGCATGTTCAGCCTGCACACCGGTTTCCGCCAGAATTTCTTCTAACATGAGTGGATGAGGTTTAGAATGGGTTTCGCTGGCTGCGCGCGTACTCACAAACAGCTCTTCACTGTTCGTCTGTTTTAATACACGATCCAGACCTTTACGGCTTTTCCCTGTGGCTACTGCCAGCTTCACGCCTTGCTGCTGTAAATCTGCGAGCATGTGCGCTACGCCTTCAAACCAGGAGTCTCCTGATGAGTTGGCAACATAATGATCGGAATAAGCCTGCAAAATATCCGTATGTAATTCTGGTACTGTCGGGAATAAACGCTGTGCAACTTCAGGTAAACCCAGTCCAATAATACTTTTCGCATCTGCATCCGTTAACGGCTGCTGAAACTGCTGTGCGGCAAACTGCAAACTCGCCACGATTTGACCGACTGAATCAAATAAAGTGCCATCCCAATCGAAAATGACCAATTTTACAGGTGAGTTCATAAAAGATTTCCTAGATTTGATTCAGTCTTGAAGCCCTCTCCTACAAGGAGAAGGAATTTTTCATTCTTAAGCAAATGACTTTAATAAAAGAACCAATAAAGTCGAATTATCAATGAAGTTTTAATTCAACATTACTATTTAATAAGTAACGTTCCCTCTCCTGAACGAGTTTAAAGCACTGCTTTAAACGACGTGCAAGAAGGAGACTTGCTCAGCAGTGCTGCTTAGGGAGAGGATTCTTTCGAAATTTAATCTCCCCTAGCCCTCTTTAAGAAATAGGGGAATTCCCTCCTTTTTCAAAGGAGGGTGAGGGTGGATTAAATTTATTAAAAGAAAAAATAAGTCCTTATTGGGCAGCCGGTTTATCCGCTTTCTGCGCTCTTAACTGCGCCACCAGACTCTGCATATCTTCCGGCAATGGCGCTTCAATCGCTGGATAGCCCGGAATGTCCAGACGCATTGCATGTAAACACAAACGGCGTGGTTTTGGCCCACGATATTCTGTTTCATGACCATACTTTTCATCGCCTACTAGCGGATGACCAATACTCAAACCATGAACACGAATCTGATGGGTACGACCAGAAAGCGGAGATGCATACACCAGTGTGGCATGCATAAAACGTTCCTGCACATTCCACTGGGTTTTAGACTCTTTACCTTCTTTCGGGGACACGCAGACACGACGTTCACCATTGGCCAGCTCGTAACGATGTAAAGGTGCATCAATCAGCTGTTTATCCAGACTGACCTGCCCTTTTACTACAGCGGCATAGGTTTTTTTGATTTTATGTTCACGCAACATATCTTGTAATGTTTTCAACACGCTACGCTTTTTGGAAATCATCACCAGACCGGAAGTATCACGGTCAATCCGGTGAATCAGTTCCAGATACTTTTTACCGGTTGCGGCACGCAAGCCCTCAATCAGGCCATAGGCTACACCGCTACCACCATGCACAGCAATCCCGGAAGGTTTATTCACGACCATCAAACCTTCATCTTCATAAATCACACGGGCCAATAAGCCTTGTGCCACTTTGTCAGAAACAGGTGCAGCAGATTCATCTTTTTGTTCATAGCGAATCGGCGCAACGCGAATCTGGTCACCGATTGCGAGTTTGGTTTCTGCTTTAATGCGTTTTTTATTAACGCGAACCTGGCCTTCACGAATCAGACGATAGATACGGCTTTTTGGCACACCTTTCAGACGACTAAACAGGAAATTATCGATGCGTTGTCCATCTTGATGTTCATCCACTTCAAACCAAGTGACGTTTTGCCATTGTTGCGTAGAATTCATACAGTTACTATGACCCAAAAAATACTAAAATTGATTAAAAACTGATCACTTAGGTTATGCTTTACACAAGAAACATAAGCTTAGCCCATAGGCAGATGATGCAAGGTTTGATATAGTCAGCGCACGGAAACCATCGTTTGTGAGTAAAAGTTGAATCATTTCAGATTTTTCTGAACTTGATTGTTCAATTAAAGACTCACATGATACGGGAAGGTCCCCAAAGAATTATGCCACGCCGAAGGCTTATTATATCGGCAAACAAAGCAAACTGTTGCGTTTAATTGTACCTCAGGTACATAAATCAGTTTGTCTTAAAAAATATGTCGCCAACTTTGTTGGTTTTTAAACGTAAACTGATACACATCAGATTAGTCGCAACCTGAAGACGACTTCAGGCTACAGCGTTGATGCATTGGATCTGCACAGTTTGTAAAGATACGACGACAATTCCGTATCAAGACACTTTCTATAAAGAAGGGATGATCTTCGAGCAATGTGACAGTGAAAGTTACACACATCCAATGCACCGCTCGTCCGCCAGTGAAGCGTTCAGGTGACTTTAATCCGTTTAAAGATTGAAGCCGTATTGCCATCATCAATACGTGAATCAAAAACCGAAGCCCATCTATATTAAATAGAGCTCGGTCATAAAAGACTCAAACCACAATGAAATTCATTGCAGATTTGAGCCATTGATCCGTGATGTGTGATGTTCGCTACGTGTATAGCGATTTTTTGCTGTGTATCACTATAAGGTGTTACACCCATGAAACGTATGTTGATTAATGCAACACATGCCGAAGAAATTCGCGTTGCACTTGTCACTGGTCAGCGTCTTTACGATTTTGATTTAGAAAATCGTACCCGTGAACAAAAAAAATCCAATATCTACAAAGGTCACGTGACTCGCGTTGAACCTTCTTTAGAAGCTGTATTCGTTGAATACGGTGCAGGTCGCCAAGGCTTCCTGTCAATGCGTGAAATCGCAAATTCATATTACAAAGCCGACCCTCGCCAAACTTCAAATATCCGTGAACTGATCACTGAAGGCACCGAACTTCTGGTTCAGGTGGAAAAAGAAGAGCGTGGCAACAAAGGCGCTGCCCTGTCTACTTTTATCTCACTTGCTGGCCGTTATTTGGTATTAATGCCAAACAACCCGAAAGGTGGTGGTATCAGCCGTCAGATTTCCGGTTCAGTGCGTGAAGAACTGAAAGAAATGCTGGCAACACTGAACGTGCCACGTGGTATGAGCGTGATTGTGCGTACTGCCGGGATTGGCCGTTCACAAGAAGAATTGCAACTCGACTTACAGCACTTGTTAGACCTTTGGGCACAAATCCAGAGCACGGCAAGTTCAGGCCCATCGCCAATGCTGGTACATCAGGAAGCGGGTGTGGTAACACGTGCCATTCGTGACTACCTGCGTGATGATGTTGCTGAAATCCTGATTGACTCAGAACAAGCTTATAACGAAGCTTATAACTTCGTAAAAGCGGTAATGCCACGTCAGTTAGAAAAACTGAAAACTTATACCTTAAATGAACCTTTATTTGCGCATTTCGCGATTGAAAGTCAAATTCAAACTGCTTATGAACGTGAAGTAAAACTTCCTTCGGGCGGTTCGATCGTAATCGATCAAACTGAAGCTTTAGTGTCAATTGACATTAACTCGGCAAAATCGACTCGCGGTAGCGACGTTGAAGACACCGCGTTAAATACCAATATTGAAGCGGCAGAAGAAATCGCGCGTCAATTACGTTTACGTGATATCGGTGGTCTGGTGGTGATCGACTTCATCGACATGACCAAAGACCGCAACCAGCGTATGGTGGAAGCGAAGCTGCGTGAAGCGACGCAAAGTGACCGTGCCCGTATCCAGTTCGGTCAATTGTCACGTTTTGGTTTGATGGAAATGAGCCGTCAACGTCTGCGTCCTTCTCTTGAAGAAGCGACTGGCTACGTTTGCCCACGCTGCCATGGTACCGGCATGGTTCGTGATCTTCGTTCTTTATCACTTTCGATTATGCGTAAAGTGGAAGAGATCGCGCTACGTGAACGTCATGGTGAAGTTCAAGTCGAAGTTCCAGTCGAAATTGCTGCCTTCTTATTGAATGAAAAACGTCACACCTTGGTCTATTTAGAACAGACTTCAAATGTACGTGTGACTGTGTTGCCTCACCCGCATCTGGAAACACCGCATTATGAAATCACTTATAATGCCGAAGGCTTTGCACCAACCAGCTATGAACGTACTGAAGCAACTCGTTCAAGTGAAAAAGAGTTGGGCTATGAGTCATCTGAATGGCATTTAGAAGAAGAACAACATACGCATGCTGCTGCACCAGCGCCTGCTCAACAGCAAAACAACGGCAGAAACAATAAACGCCGTAACCAGCAAAACCAAAATGCACAGCAAGTACCTGTTGCGCAACAAGCTCCAGCCCAAGCACAAGTTGCTGCTCCTGCATCTAGCCCATGCGCATGGTTAGAAAACCTGTTTGTTCAAAAACAGGCAGCGACTGTTGATCAATCGCGTACTGCCAACAATGCAGCTGCAGCAATTGAACAAATGATCAATGGCGGTGCGGTGAGCCGTGGTCAGTTCGGTCAATTGTCTGCACCGGTGGCACAACCTGCTCCACAGCAAGTGTCTCAACCTGCTGCTCCGGCAAGCAGCAATGCTTACCTGGCACCATCGACTGTAGCGCAAAAACAGGAACGTGATGCTGAAAAACCGGCAGAGCGTGATGAAAGAGCACCACGTCATAACAACAAAAAACCACGCAATCCGAAGCACAAAGAACCGCGTGAGCAGGTTCAGTCTGAAGCTTCCGCTCCTCAGCAACATCAGGTGCATGAAGAAGTGGTTCAGGTATCTCGTCAAGAACAACGTCATGAAGCACGTGAAAACAAGCGTAATTCTCGCCGTCAGCATCATAACGAGCCATCTCAGCAAAATGATGTTCAAAACAATGAACAACAGCCACAACAGGCAATGCCACGTCGTGACCGCCGTAACCAGCCACGTCAGGAACGTCCAAATCGCCACCGCGATCCAAGCGTACTGAATGAGCAAGCTCAACAAGTAGCACCTGCAGTCGTTGAAGCGCCAGCAGTCAATGACAAGCAGCTTCGTGTTGAGTTGGTCGATGCACCACGTCAAGACGTGATGCCAACAGCCATGGTCGTGAATATTGACCAGGCGAAAAGCGAAATCGTGGCATTGAATGACAATGCTGCAGTTGTAACGCCAACGGTTGAAGTTACTGCACCGGCAGATGCGCCAGTTGAAGAAGCCGCTGCTGAAAATGTAGTGGAAGCTGCACTGACAGCTCCTGTTGAAGAGGTTGTGCCAGCTGAAGAATCAAGCGCTGAAAAACCACGTGCCAGCAACGATCCGCGTCAGCGTCGTCGTCAGCAGCGTGAAGGACAGCCTCAACAGGCTACAGTTCAGAAGTTGACTCCTTCACAAGTACCAACGTTGGGTCAGTTCACCATTGGTAGCCTGATTCGCCATGTTTATGGTGAAGACTGCTCCGTACTGATTGAACAGTTTGGTTTATTGCCAACCTTCAACCGTGCTCTAGAGAAGTTCACAAAAGAGTACAACGCGAGTCTGGTGGCTGCAGCAACGCCTGCCACAGAGAAAAAACCGGTCACCCGTGATGTTCAAGTGACCGTAGCCAAGGTTGAAGCAGAGCCTGCTCCAGTTCTGGATCTAACTCCACCAAAACCGGTGTCGGACAAACGTGTCGCAAACGATCCACGTGAGCGTCGCCGTCTGGCTAAACAGGCTGCAGAACAGGCCCTGCAACAAGCCAAGCAACAGGCTAAAGTAGAAACAGCTCCGGCAGTTGAAACTGTACCAGAAGCACCTGTAGCAACAGAAGCACAAGCAGAGTCTGCTGAAGCAGCAGCAACTGAAACTCCAGTAGCCACTGAAATCGCTATTGAAGAAACCGTAAATGCTCAGCCAGCTGAACAAGCGACTGAAACGACGGCACCAGTAGATACAGCTCCTACAGAAGCGGCTCCAGTGACTGAAGCTCAACCTAGAGATGCTGCGCCAGTTGAAGCAAATGCTGAATCAGAAGCTCCTGTTACAGAAGCCCAGGATCAGGCCGAAGTAACAACAGAAGACACTGAAGCCAGCGAAGCTGAAAAAGCGGAGAAACAGGCTGCTCGTCCACGTCGTCCACGTGGTCGTCCACCGAAAAAAGCCAATACTGCAACTGAATCATAATTTGCTCAATTGCAGTCATCTAAAAAAACCTAGTCATTTCGGTGACTAGGTTTTTTTTGCTAGATTTAGTCAGAATAGGTTGATTGCACTAGTGTTTTAACGCTAAAAGATGGATAGCTCGTCTACTGTATATAAATTGAACGTATCGGATACGAAAAATAAATAGGATTCTCATGACCCAAATGAAACCACACGATCTGATTGGGATTGCAGATGTCGCTGCCAAAATCCCGGCTTTCTTGACCAAAGTGCCCAATTTGCTCACTGGTCTAAGACAGGCATATTTACGTACTCCGAACACACCGGCCGGGCTGGGTCTGGCTTTTGAAAAAGCCACCAAGCGTAACCCGGAAGGCATTGCCTTGCGTTTTGAAGAGCAAAGCTATAGCTATGCTGCTCTCAATGCCTGGGCCAACCAGATTGCCCATTTCTATCTATCCTTGGGCGCCAAGAAAGGTGATGTTGTTGCTGTCATGGTCGAGAACCGCCCTGAGCTGATTGCCAGCGTGATTGGTCTGGCTAAACTGGGTGTGACCACCGCTCTGGTCAATACCTCTCAAGTCGGCAAGGTGCTGACGCACAGTATCAATCTGGTCAAACCGATTGCCCTGATTGTGGGTGAAGAGTGTCGTCATGCAGTCAACGAGATTTGTAATGACCTGAATATTAGCAGTGACCGCCTGCACTGGTTTGCAAATCAAAACACTCAAGCCGATCCGGGTCAGGCGCCTGAAGGCTTTATCAACCTGGCTGAAAAAACCGATCTTGCTCCCAAATTCAATCCATCAACTACTCATTCGGTACAGGGCAAAGACGGGCTGTTCTATATTTACACCTCGGGCACCACGGGTCTACCTAAAGCGGTGATCTTTACCAATGGTCGCTGGACGCTGGCTTATGGCACCTATGGGCATGTGCTGAATCTCAATAAAGATGATGTGATGTACTGTACCCTCCCGCTTTATCATGCCACAGGCATGGTGGTGTGCTGGTGCGGTGTCATTGCAGGGAGCAGCACCCTGGCTATTCGCCGTAAATTTTCGACCTCTTCTTTCTGGAAGGATGTGCAAAAATTTGATGCCTCTGCGATTGGTTATGTCGGTGAGTTGTGCCGCTATCTGATGGATGCTCCCCCATCTGAACTGGAAAAAGGCCACCGCGTGACCAAGATGATTGGTAACGGGATGCGCCCGAATATCTGGGATAAATTTAAATCCCGTTTTGGCATTCAGGAAGTACTGGAACTGTATGCCTCCAGTGAAGGCAATGTCGGCTTTAGCAATATTTTCAATTTTGACAATACTGTTGGTTTCTCACCCACACCGTATGCGATTATTGCTTTTGATAAAGATAAACATGAGCCGGTACGGGATGCCAAAGGACGCTGCAAGCGGGTGAAAAAAGGCGAAACTGGTTTATTAATTGGTAAAATTACCCGCCGTTCACCCTTTGATGGCTATACCGATCCGGAAAAAAACAAGTCAGTCATCATGCAGGATGTATTTACCCAAGGTGATGCTTACTTCAATACCGGAGATCTGGTGCGCAATATCGGCTTCCGTCATGCGCAGTTTGTCGATCGTCTGGGTGATACTTTCCGCTGGAAAGGGGAAAATGTTTCTACAACTGAAGTGGAAAACATGCTGATCGAGTATGACAAAATCGTTGAAGCAGTGGTGTATGGCGTAGAAATTCCCAATACCAATGGTCGTGCCGGTATGGCCGCGATTACCCTGCAACCTGATCTAGAATTAAATGATGCAGATTTGGCAGCTATGACCGCTTGCTTTAAAAAATGCTTACCGGCTTATGCGGTACCGGTATTTTTACGCTTACAACAGCAGGTCGAAACTACAGGCACCTTTAAATACCAGAAAAATAAATTGAAAGAGCAAGCATTTGATCCGAGTAAAACCGATGAACGCCTGCTGGTCTTATTGCCAGGTGCAACGGCGTATTCCGAGCTCACCGCAGATATTTTTGCCAATATCCAAGCCTATCAATATCGCTTCTAAGTACTGAAGTTGCCTATTTTTTGTTTAGATAAAGCATAATTGTTGTATTTATAATCAAACATGGGCAACTTTGTTATTTTTTGCTTGCGCTGAAATGAGATCTTGCTACAATACGCTCCATCAAACAAAGTGGTGCTTTAAGCTATTTAGCTTGACTTGCACTGCATATTCAAACCTAGTTTGAATAATAGTTCGGGGTCGTTAGCTCAGCTGGTAGAGCAGCGGACTTTTAATCCGTTGGTCCCGCGTTCGAATCGCGGACGACCCACCACTTATTTGATATCCCTTGATGGGTCGTTAGCTCAGCTGGTAGAGCAGCGGACTTTTAATCCGTTGGTCCCGCGTTCGAATCGCGGACGACCCACCATCTTCCGAAAGAATCACGTAAAAGTACACCACACTTTTGCGTCATAAAAATGGTCATCATCATTTTTATTCCTCGGGGTCGTTAGCTCAGCTGGTAGAGCAGCGGACTTTTAATCCGTTGGTCCCGCGTTCGAATCGCGGACGACCCACCATTCTTTCCTTAGAATGTTTCTCTGATTTCCCTTATTATATTTTAATTAAATTGCGATGTTTTGGTCGTGTATTTCTGCATCCAGATTTTATGTTCACGCGTTCCCGCAACTTGCCTTTATTGTCTAATCTAAATAGTATTTGAATTAAGCTTTCGACCAGATCAGCCGATTATTATCGGGCATTATTCTTGAATATGAAAGGATGTGTCTTTGACCAGTTCATAGGCTTTTGAAGGTGCCGGATAGCCACGATCAAATAATTCCCGGTTGGTTTTTTCCTTTTCACTATAGATTTTTTCCAGATTCATGACTAAGTGATTTGAATCTTTAATCTTATAGTAAAAGCTCGCCCCTTCTTTACGATTCACTACTATATCGGTACGCTCAGGATTGATAAACCAGCGGTCTTTACGGTAGGTGATATTGTGAGCGGTGCTGCTTTTGGTATTATCAATAAATACCTTCCCATACTGTAAAATACTGCGATGCACCGTACCGTCCGGCATTAGAGTCAAAATAAATTCTGCCTTACCTTCAGTACAAGGCGCAAAGCGGCCATCACAATCGATTTCAGTATGATAGCGGCCAATAAATGCTTTAGCATCCTCTGGTACAGTTACTGGGTTTAAATCAGCTTCTACCGGAACAGTCGCCTGCCCTGCGACCTGAGTTAAGGATTTGGCGCTGACAGTCACTACATCGGCCTTCGTATTGGCAGTGGAAATTTTAACGCCCTCTTCTGAGGTCGCCTGACTTTCCCCTTCAGGTTTGACTTGCTGCTGATCACAGGCTTGCAAAATCACCACACTCCCCAACATCAGGCTACATTTAAAAAAACTGCTTAATGTACAACGTGATACATCCAATTTCATTTTTAACAAACCTAAATAGGAAACATGGCGAGCAAAAAGAACACAGCAAAGCTGATGAACTTTACACAAGAGTTCAATAGAATTTTCACTATGTTAGTAGCTCTTAGATCTGGTTTTAATCTTTATTAACATTACTTAACGATTTTATTTGTAATCAGCACTTTAAAAAGTTTAAGTAAACTCCATTTCTTTAAGTATGGATCCAGTTTTAGGATTCAAACCTATTTTTAATCAGGAGATTTTAATGGCCAATGTTGGTTTATATCGCTCTAACCGCTCAAACATGATTGCAGGTGTGATGGGTGGTATTGCTGAACGTTTTGGTTGGAACGCAAATTTATTACGTCTGATTTTTGTGGTGATTTCAATCATGAGTGCCGCATTCCCGGGTATTTTGGTTTATCTGGTGTTGTGGTTAATCATGCCGAAAAAACAGTACAGAATTGATCATGACAGCGTTCATCAACCTCAGGGCTATCAAAATCCTGTGCGTACAGTGAATCAGGATAAACGCTATTAAGCTGTACAGTCATTTTTAACAAGCGTTCTTAACCAGTTTCATCGCAGAGCTTCCTCTTTCACCCCGGTTAAATGGGATGAAATTTTGATGCCACGGTAATTTCCCCAAGTTATCGTGGCTTTTTTTGCCTATATTTTTTGTTATTTCTTTGCTGTATTACAGCTTTTCACTTTCTTTCTTAGTTGAATTCACGATAAGTTCAAGATTCCAATTTTTGAAATGGATTTCACATGACTCAGGCAGAATGGATGATGCTGTGGCTCTGTGCCTTAGCAGCCCTGCTGCATGGTTTAAGCGGCTTTGGCTTTCCCATGATGAGTACGGCTGTTCTGTCCAGTGCATATCCGCTTAGTATCGCGGTTACGCTTGTCATTCTGCCCTGCCTGCTGCTGAATCTGATCATGCTGAATGCCGATCCTACGCATAGTCTCTTGAATAGCATTGGCTATTATATAAAACGCTATTGGCCACTAATGCTTAGTAGCCTGATCGGCAGTGTACTCGGGGTCAAACTGTTACTTTGGCTAAATGAGGCTTATTTAAAACTGTTATTAGGTCTAGTAATCATATTTTATGTCTTGGACCAATTACGGGCACGGCCTTTGCAAGTTAGTCCGCATATTTCCAGTATGCTCTGTTTTGGTTTACTGGCCGGCATTATTGGAGGTGCGACCAATGCTATGGCACCTTTTTTAATGATGTATCTGATGAGTTGCCAGCTGTCTAAAACAGCTATTGTCATTATCAGTAATCTCAATTTCATTGCCGGTAAACTGATCCAGCTGGTTTTACTTTTTCCAATTCTGATCACACTGGAAACCCATCAACAGCATATTCTGATCGGGATCAGCTTATTCGCCCTTGCTGGTGTCTGGATTGGAGGCAAAATACGCCATCGTTTATCTCAGCAACACTTCAAATGGATTGTCTTGGCTTTACTTTTCGGCTTGGGCCTGTATGCCTTCTGGCAAAGTACTGGATTATTGCAACAATCTGGTTATAGTATCTTTAAATAGGATATTTTTTAAGCAAAACAAAATTACAAATTTAAAGCTAATATAAAAAATGATGTAAATAAAAATCTTGCAAGGAGAGCATATGACTCAGACCAACCTAGCTACCCCGACCAATGCCATGCCCAAAGGGCTGCTTAAAGGCTGGATTCTTATTTTTGTCGCAGCCATTGTAGCCTATGGCTTATATCTTTACCTGCCCTATGACCAGAATGCCAATAAAGGACTGGCACTTTTAGCCTTTATCGGTATTTTATGGCTGACTGAAGCCATTCATATCACGATTACAGCTTTACTCGTCCCTGTGATGGCAGTATTACTGGCCATGCCAATGGCCTCTGGTGAAGAACTGGTTCCGATTACCACGCAAGCCGCTTTGGCCACTTTTGCCGATCCTGTCATTTTCCTGTTTTTTGGTGGTTTTGCGCTGGCAACGGCGTTGCATATCCAGAAACTGGACCGGAAAATTGCCATGTGGATCATCTCCATGTCCAGAGGGCATCTGGGCATTTCTGTACTGGCGATTTTTGTGGTGACGGCGCTGCTGTCCATGTGGATTTCCAATACGGCGACTGCTGCCATGATGCTGCCTTTGGCCTTAGGCTTGCTTTCACATCTGGATGTCAGCAAGGATCGTAAAACTTTTGTCTTTATCCTGCTCGGCATTGCCTATTCGGCCAGTATTGGCGGACTGGGCACCATGGTCGGTTCCCCTCCGAATGCCATTGCCGCCAAGGCCCTCGGCTATGATTTTGCCGACTGGATGAAAATCGGCTTGCCGATGATGTTCATTATTCTTCCTGCCATGCTGGTCAGTTTATATCTGGTACTACGTCCAAAACTGAATCATAAAATACAATTTGCGACCGAAGATATTCCCTGGACCGGCACCCGTATAGCCACCATGATCCTCTTTCTCTGTACTGCAATTGCCTGGATTTTCAGTAAAAAATTCACCGAAATTTTTGGTATTTCCCAGCCGGATACCTGGATTGCAATTTTGGCTGCCTGTATGGTGGTGATTCTGGGTACCGCAAGCTGGAAACAGATTGCAGAAAATACCGACTGGGGGGTCTTGTACCTATTTGGTGGTGGTCTGACCTTGAGTGCCATTCTGAAGGATTCAGGCAGTTCGCTGGTACTGGGTCAAACTCTGGCCAATGCCTTTGGTGATGCCTCCCCGCTGATGATTATTTTCGTAGTCGCTACTTTTATTATCTTCCTGACTGAATTTACCAGTAATACCGCTTCAGCTGCCTTGCTGGTACCAGTATTTGCCGCGATTGCGGATCAGATGGGCATGCCCAAAGAAATTCTGGTGATTGTCATTGGTATTGGTGCCTCATGTGCCTTTATGCTGCCGGTTGCTACCCCGCCAAATGCGATTGTTTTTGGAACCGGTCATATCCAGCAAAGCGAAATGATGAAAGTCGGTTTTGTACTGAATATCATGTGTATCTTTATTATTTCACTGTTTATTTACTGGTTCTTTATTTAATCATTAAAGTTTTAAGCATCACACCATCCACAAAGCACACTCCGGTGTGCTTTGTCGTATTAATCGCCTATATGTTGAATCTTTCTCTCATCGAAAAATAATATGCTTTTAACAATGATAAAGATAAAGTCTTTATATTAAAAACATCAAAAAGTAGCAGATAGATAGTGGACAGGATATTTCACTTAATCTCTCAACCGATCCAGAATTCCCCTTGGAAAATGACATTTAACCTCGCGCTTGCACCTCTGATCATAGCTGTAATTTTATTCCCTTATGCGCTATTTCATGAAGCCAGCTATGGGATTTTCTCCATTTTCAAGAGCCTGTTTTCAGCGCTTTTTATTAGCTTTTTTGTCTGCCTGACTTACTGGATGATGATCTTCCCTTTCCTATTGGTGACTCACCTGCTGCTACGCCATTATCAACTGTTTAATATCATCACGATTTTAATGAGCTGCGTACTGGGAACCCTGATTCTGGCCTATATCTCGCATCCTTCAAGTGAAAATTTTAGTTCCCATTTTTTGTTTCTGCTGTGTTTTTCCCTGCCGATGGCACTATTTTACAGTTTTCTCAGCCGGCAAGCTGACCAGAGTTGATCACACATGCTCTGTTAAATTCCGTTTTAATTCGGTTTTAAACTTTCATTTTAAAATGATTCAGCTCCTGATTCAGTGCGGCAATCATATCTGCCCGACTGATAATTCCCACCAATTGCTGCTCGCTCACCACCGGAATATAGTTGAACGAACGCTCGACAAAATACGGCACCAGATCCTGAATGGGTTGTAAAGGCTGCACCGTAATTACCTTACGGGTCATGATATGTTTGACCTGATGCTCCCAGCTGCTACGGACATCAGCCGCGCGCTTGAACCATTCCACCACCTGATACATTGCCAGTGTACCGACTAGTTGTTCATCGGCATTAACGACGGGCAGGCTCATCAGGTTCATCTGTTTAAACTTGTCCAGTGCGTGCTGGATATCATCATTTTCATGCAGGGTTGCCACATCCTTCGTCATAATATCCTGGCAGCTAAATTCATGCACCGCACGCGCATTGGCGCGGTTTTGTGCCTCCAGAATGATTTTTTGCAGGTCATATTCACTGATATCCAGCAGCTCGGTGCGCTGATCCAGCACTTCCTGAATATCCTGCGGTTGAATGGTGACTTTCTGGGTCGGCGTCGGATCCTTGGAACGAGTATTTAATTGGGCTTGCTGCGGATAATCCTTGCCAATCATCCGGTTAAAGACAATGGCAATTACCATCAGTAAAATTGAATTGAGTAGTACCGGATAAAATACAAAGGCATAACCGAGTTCATGCACCGGCTGGCCACCCAGCACTGCGGTAATCGCTACGGCGCCACTCGGTGGATGCAGGGAATCCGTGGTCATCATCAGGACGATCGCCAAGGCCACAGCTACACTAAAGGCTTCGGTCGGACTGGCAATTAACAAGGCACAGCTCACGCCAATCACGGCAGCAATGGTATTCCCGACCAGAATATTCCAGGGCTGTGCCAAAGGACTGGCAGGCACCGCAAACAGCAATACCGAGGATGCGCCCATCGGGGCAATATACCAGGCTTCAAAATCCCCCAAAATCCATAAGCTCAACAAGGACGAAACTACCAAACCCAATAGTGCTCCAGCTCCGCAGAGCAAACGGTCTTTGAGTGGAAGGACTTTGAAATTCGGTTTTAAGGTATTGAGCCAGTCGAGATGGGAGTGAAACACAATGCGCCTGATCTTATTGTTTATAGATTTTGGGCATTATAGAACCAAGCCAGATGAAAGGCATCTGTGTTTTACATCTTTTCATCATTCGCGAACGCAGGCTTTTTAAAACAATATTTCGCTTAGCTTAAAATACTCAACCAGATTTTTTTATAAGGGCTGCGCTATCTCCGCCCACCTCTGGAATGGAAAAAATCCTTTTAAGCCATTTCACTTAGATATCTCTTAGATCACTTTTATTACGGCCTATCATTCATTCAGGTTGAATCAATGGCTGGATTTTTAACAGCTCGACCTCACCATAATAGGTTGAAAATGCCACATCTCCGGCATCGATTCCAGTGCCGATCCGAATGAGATTTTCGACTGGAGCCAAACGGGTCGGATCAAACTGCACCCAGCCACCGTCTAAATAGGCTTCAAAAATGGCATGAAAATCGGGTAAAAACTTTTCAATTTCCACATAACCGACCACCATGCGTGCCGGAATTCCCAAGGCACGGCATAGGGCAATGCCTAAATGGGCAAAGTCACGACATACGCCTGCACGATGCACCAGTACATCTGTGGCAGTGGTAAATTGGTCGGAACTACCAGACACATAAAAAATATTGTTATAAATCCACTGTTCAATCGCCTTGACCCGCGTATAGCCCGGTGTCATCCAGCCAAATGAGCGTTTCGCCATTTCCAGTAATAAATCTGAATTGCAATAACGGCTGGCCAGCAAATAAGGCAAGACTTCATCGGGCAGCTCAGGAATGGCTACTTCTTTCAGACCTTGCTGAAGCTCAAGAGAGAGACTCGGTTGACGAACCACTGTCGCCGTATAATTCAGCTCAAAAGCGTCACAGGGTTCAACCTGTAGCCGAACATGACGGTTTTGATGCTGAGCATCCTGAAATTCATGCCATGCTACGGGCAGATTAAAGCTGAGTTTTTCTTCGAGAATATTCTGATCGGAATGATGTGCCGCCTGAAGCATAAAAATAAATTCTGTCGGTTGCACGACCTTGTATTTTAAATGGCATTGAATTTGGTAAGTGGTCATGAAGTTCCTTATTTTTAAGCATTATTATATTGCGTGAATATTAAACTAATTTTAGAGTCGCAATCGTATGAGATCCGTTGAACTTTATGATTCTCCGCTTAACAGCATGCCATACATCTGATTTATTCCTGATTTTCAGATCAGCCTGTATCGGCCAGTACAGCTAAAATCGCAGTAAGCTTCTAAATGCCGCGTATCCTTTAAGCCTGTTTTATTTTTTTCAAAAAAGTATCCGTACATTAACCCTTTGCCACTCCCCTGCAAAGTCCTTATAATTGAGCACAATTTTTCTCTAATTTTAAGTGGATGACCATGAGTCGCGCCATATCGCATATTGATACCTTCCAAGGCTTAATTCTTGCCTTACAAACTTACTGGGCGGAGCAAGGCTGCGTCATTTTGCAACCTTATGATATGGAAATGGGTGCAGGGACATTCCACACTGCGACTTTCCTTCGTGCGCTGGGTCCTGAAACCTGGAATGCCGCTTATGTTCAACCGTCACGTCGTCCGAAAGATGGTCGTTATGGTGAAAACCCGAACCGTTTGCAACATTATTATCAATTCCAGGTGGTGCTTAAGCCAAACCCGGACAATATCCAGCAGCTTTATCTCGATTCATTAAAAGCGATCGGTATTGATCCTTTAGTTCACGATATTCGTTTCGTAGAAGACAACTGGGAATCTCCAACACTGGGTGCTTGGGGCTTAGGTTGGGAAGTTTGGTTAAACGGTATGGAAGTAACGCAGTTCACGTACTTCCAGCAAGTCGGTGGTGTTGAGTGCTACCCTGTGACTGGCGAAATCACTTACGGTCTTGAACGTCTTGCAATGTACTTGCAAGGTGTAGACTCTGTTTATGATTTGGTTTGGACCAAAGGTCAGTTCGGTACGGTAACGTATGGTGATGTGTTCCATCAAAATGAAGTGGAACAATCGACCTATAACTTCGAATATGCCAACGTTGAAAAAATGTTTGAATTGTTCGATTTCTACGAAGCTGAGGCAACGCGCTTAATTGAAGCGAAACTTCCACTGCCTGCATATGAGCAAGTCGTGAAAGCATCACACAGCTTCAACTTATTGGATGCGCGTGGCGCGATTTCTGTGACTGAACGTCAACGTTATATTTTACGTGTACGTACCTTAGCCCGTTCAATTGCACAAAGCTATGTGGCTGCACGTGCGGAACTTGGTTTCCCAATGGCTGAACCTGCATTACGTGATGAAGTGTTGGCACAGTTAAAAGCACAAGTTGAAGCAGAAGCGAAAGAAGCAAACAAGGAGAGCAAATAATGTCTAAACATACCGTTTTGTTCGAATTGGGTTGTGAAGAACTTCCACCAAAAAGCCTGAAAAAATTACGTGATGCCTTACATGCAGAAACCGTAAAAGGCTTAAAAGATGCTGGTCTTGCTTTTGATTCAATCGAAGCCTATGCAGCACCACGTCGTCTTGCACTTAAAATTGTCAATGTTGATGCTGCACAAGCAGACACACAAAAACGTTTTGACGGCCCTGCCAAACAGGCAGCCTTTGATGCTGAAGGCAACCCGACGAAAGCACTTGAAGGCTTTATGCGTGGTCAAGGCATCACGGTTGATCAAGTATCAACTTTCCAAGCAGGTAAAGTTGAAAAAGTATGCTATTTAAAAGATGTCAAAGGTCAAAGCCTTGACGTTTTATTGCCACAAATTTTACAAAATGCATTGGATAATCTTCCAATCGCAAAACGTATGCGTTCTGCGGCAAGCCGTACTGAATTCGTACGTCCTGTGAAATGGGTTGTGTTGTTGAAAGACAACGATGTGGTTGATGCAACAATTCAAGACCACAAAGCAGGTAACGTGACTTATGGCCACCGTTTCCATGCACCTGAAGCAATCACTTTAGCGCATGCAGACGAATACTTAGCGAAGTTAAAAGCGGCTTACGTTGTAGCGTCTTTTGAAAAGCGTCAAGCCATCATCGATCAACAAGTCAAAGCACTTGCTGATGAAGTGAATGCCATTGCAATTGTCCCTGCGGATCTTCGTGACGAAGTGACTGCACTCGTTGAATGGCCTGTTGCGCTTCGTGCAAGCTTCGAAGAACGCTTCCTTGCTGTTCCTCAAGAAGCATTGATCACCACGATGCAGGACAACCAGAAGTACTTCTGCTTAGTGAACGCTGACAATAAACTTCAACCTTACTTCATTACTGTGTCAAACATCGAGTCGAAAGACCCGACACAAATTATTGAAGGTAACGAGAAAGTGGTTCGTCCACGTTTGTCAGATGCTGAATTCTTCTTCTTACAAGATCAAAAGCAACCGCTTGCATCTCGTAAAGAGAAACTTGCAAACATGGTATTCCAAGCTGAATTGGGTACGCTTTGGAACAAGTCTGAACGTATTGCGAAATTGGCTGTAGCACTTGCGCCTATTACAGGTGCAAAAGCGGAAGATGCTGAAAAAGCGGCGCTTCTTGCAAAATGTGACTTAACTTCTGAGCTTGTGGGTGAATTCCCTGAACTTCAAGGTATTGCAGGTACTTACTACGCACGTCTTGAAGGTGAAAATGCGGAAGTGGCTGAGTCTTTAGGTGAGCAATACTTACCTAAATTCGCAGGTGACGTTTTACCGAAAACCAAAACTGGTACAACCATTGCTCTTGCGGATCGTTTAGATACGCTCACAGGTATTTTCGGTATTGGTCAAGCGCCTACAGGTTCTAAAGACCCATTTGCACTACGTCGTTCTGCAATTGGTATTTTGCGTCTTGTGACTGAAAACGAGCTTGATGTTTCAATTGAAGATTTGATCAAACTTGCACTTGCTGCTTATGGCGATGTATTGAAAGATCACGACAAGACTTTGGCGGATGCTGTTGCATTCCTTGAAGGTCGTTACCGTGCGAAATACGAAGACCAAGGCGTGGCTGTTGATGTGATTCAAGCTGTTCAGGCGTTATCGCCAAAATCACCGCTTGATTTTGACAAGCGTGTAAATGCGGTTAATCACTTCCGTGCATTACCTGAAGCGGCTGCTCTTGCTGCTGCGAACAAGCGTGTTGCCAACATTCTGGCAAAAGAAACTGCTCCTGAAGGTGCTGTAGTTGAAGTAAACTTGGTTGAAGATGCTGAAAAAGCATTGTTCGCTGAACTTGCTAAAATTGCGCCTCAAGTTGAGCCGTTATTTGCTGCTAAAGACTATACTGCTGCGTTGTCTGCACTTGCTGCACTTCGTGCGCCAGTGGATGCGTTCTTTGACGGCGTCATGGTGATGGCTGATGATGCTGACCTGAAAGCAAACCGTTTACGTATGCTTGCGCAGCTTCGAGGCTTGTTTACGAAAGTGGCTGATATTTCGGTATTACAGCACTAAGTCAGACATTTGAAATAAAATTAAAACCCTGCTAGAAATAGTGGGGTTTTTTATTTTTCTCAATAATATGAAATTATCACAAGCACAAAAAGCATTAGAATTTTTAAAATCTAATCCTAACCAAAAATTTACAGCTAGATTTATTGCTGATAAATTAATTGCTACATATCCTCAAGACTATATTGAGAAAAGAAATAATATTAAATTTGAAAACAATGAAAGTGCTTTTAAACAACAAGTTATTCGAGAGTTATATAGTATTTTCCCAGACTTAATTCAAAATAATCCTTGTGTAAAATATCAAGAAAAACCAAGTCCACGCCAATATTGGTATGAACCAACTTCAAATCTTTCACCAGTAAAAGGAATTGACTTCCATAATTCATTAATTATTGATGCAGAAGACAATAATCCCCCATCGATTCAAGAAAAAATATTTTCAGAATATGACTTATATCCTGTATTGATAGAATACCTATCCCAAGAACTCAATTTGCTTACATTAAGAATTGATGAAAAAAGATCATCAAATACTAGAGGACAAAATGGTAATCAATGGCTACATCCAGATATTGTGGCAATGCAAGCATTAGATAATAAATGGAATGATCTAGTTAAAACTTGTGTAAAGCATAGTTCTGGACAAAATGTTCGACTTTGGTCATTCGAGGTAAAAAAAGAACTAAATAACTCAAATATTAGAAGTAGTTTTTTCCAAGCAGTAAGTAATTCTAGTTGGGCAAATGAAGGATATTTAGTTGCGACCTCAATTTCTACCAATGAAGTTGAAGAAGAACTTCGTATGCTCTCAGCCCTCCATGGTATTGGTGTAATAATTTTAATTCCTGAAAATCCTACTGAAAGCGAAATTTTGCTTCCTGCTCGCCGGAGACCAGAAGTGGATTGGCAATCAATAAATCGAATTTTAAATGAAAATTCCGACTTTAAAAATTTTATTGAATTAGTCTCAATTTATTATCAAACTGGTCGTATTCGTACGCAGGATTGGAATCGTTAATCATTGAGCTATAGTCATTTTCTAACCGATTCCCTATACTCAACCTAACAACACTCAACAAGAAAGAATCATATGAAATTTAAAACACTCATTCTGACTGGTCTTGCGAGTATCGCAGTTACAGCTTGTACATCTGCACCAAAAATCCCACAGCTTCAGGTTGGCGTCTTACAGGAAGTCCAAAACCTCGAAGTTGTTCCAGCTACCACCAACAACAAGGCAAAACTGACCAAATTTCTCGACAAATGCGTGATTGAATTCACCGGCGATATTGGCAATAACCGTGTCATTGAACAATGGTCATTTAAAGGCATGACTCTAATCGATGCCGGCTCAGCGACTTTCCAGCGCGACGGTACTAGCACTGCACAAAAATTTGACCTGCACGATGCAGGCGTACAAAAGAACTTTGTCAGCTTACGCGAACATTTCGCCAAAGATGCCCTGACACAATGTGACTAAAAAAATCGCCTTGTTTCTAGTCTAAGAACAGGGCTTTTATTTTGCTAAAAATCAATTCGACACTTGGGCTAATTTCTACTGCCCTTTCTTTAAAAATTACAATATTTCGGCACAGATCCACCTGAAAGCTCTGCACTCTTCACAGGATATTCATTGTTTTTGGCCCATTATCCGTTACACTGAAAAACAAACTCAGACCGCACTTAGACGAATTCGAGGTCGATCCATAATGAATATCAAAACCCCAATTATTTTAACGACAGCTTTAATGCTTTCTGTTCCAGCATTCGCACAAACCACGACTCAGTCTGCTAAACCGGTTAAGCCTTATGGTGAAAATCCGAACCTGCTGCATGTCTTTGCTTATAAAGCACAGGAAGGCGTGATTAATACCGCCGAGAAAGTCGGTGAAGCAACGGAAAAAGGCATTGCCAAAATCAAGCCAGGGGTAGACCGGGCCTGGAGCAATACCAAATCTGCAACCTCGGATACACTGCAAAAGGTAGATCAGGGAGCAACTCAGGCAGCCCAGCAAACTGGTCAGAAAATCCAGCAGACTAAAGAAGTCTGGCGTGGCAATTCACAGCAGGCACCTATCGTGCAGCAGCCTTTAAGCCAGTCAAATGCGACGCAAAACCCAAATACACCACAGCCTCAACCCCAGTCTGGATCAGCCACCAGTTATGCGGTAACCGATTGATAAGAAAAGCCCGTGATGGGCTTTTTTATTTTTAGCGAATAAAACTATTATCTTGTATCGACGCGATCTATCAATTGACCTGTCGGATCGGCTGACCTTGTTTAAATGCTGCTACATTTTCCACCATTTGATCCACAATCCGTTGTCGTGCATCAACACTGCCCCACGCATTATGCGGTGTCACAATCAGGTTGGGAATCGTTGAATCAAGTAGTACATTGCCCTGTTTCGGTGGCTCTACCGTGAGTACATCCGTCGCTGCACCGGCAATCTTGCCTGCACGCAGAGCCTCAACCAATGCCGCTTCATCAACAATTCCACCACGCGCACAGTTAATTAAAAATGCACTGCTTTTCATTGCATCCAGTTCAGCATGACTGATTAAATGGTGGGTATCTTCAGTGAGTGGACAATGCAAAGTTAAAAAATCGACTTGAGGAAGCAGCTCGGTAAATGGGATACGGGATGCATCCGCCGGACGATTTGGCAGCGCGGCAATAAGCACTTTCATGCCAAAGGCTTCGGCCAGTTTCGCCACCGCATGGCCCAGTTCGCCATAACCCACAATGCCCAATGTTTTTCCGGCCAGCTCGACAATTGGCGCATCCAGCAAACAGAACTGACTGGCTTTTTGCCATTCGCCTTGTTCTAATGCACGTTGATAAGACAGGAATGAAGTCGCCAGATTGAGCATCAACATGATGGTATGCTGCGCGACTGCCGAAGTGCCATAAGCCTGACAGTTACACACGACGATCCCTTGCGCTTTGGCCGCCTCAAGGTCGACATTATTGGTGCCGGTTGCAGAGATTAAAATGAGTTTGAGTTGAGGGCATTGCTGAATCGTAGCTGCATCGATCATCACCTTATTCGTAATGATGACATCGACATCAGCTACACGGGATGCAATCTCGGCAGCCGAGGTCGCCGGATACAAAACTAGTGAATCAAATACTGCATGCAGTGCCTGAAAGTCCAAATCCTGCTGGTCTAAAGAAGCATAGTCTAAATAAACGGCTTTCATGGCTGTTCCCTCAATCCTGTTTGACAATTTATGTCTGTCATTTAAAACAAGTCATTGAGGCTTTTCAACCTGTTTCCAGCCTGATGCAATTAATCCAACGGTTTATCCATATGATTACGTAGTGACTTGCGAATTCGATACACCACATACACAGACAGAATAATCATAAAGATGATGGACGCACTGACCATGATCACTGCAGGATGCACAGTTTCTGCATGCGCCAGATTAGGTAGAACCAAACCGAAGATAAAACATACTTGCATCATAGAGATCCCCTTCTTCGTTTCAACCATCGGGAACGATATAATTGGTTTATTATTTATACCGCTTATCTCTATATTATGCCAAGCTCATCACAAGTCAAGTAATTGTTTTTTATAAAAATTTTTAGTTAACTTATCTCACTGTGCGTCACAAACTGCGTATTTTTGTCACTATCGTCGATAAAAGCAGCAGCACCATACTCATTGGTACTCAGATTCAGCTGCTTATAGCTAAACATATAAAAATCGCTATAACGCTTCATTAAAATCGGGTGCATGCCCAGACTAAGCTCATCCTGTTCCTTGATCAGTTTCATGATATGCCGGTCATTCATCACCACCAAATAACGTTCATCATTCAGATTAATACTCAATAAACCATTACCTTTGGCATAAATCGGAATCAGAAATTTATGGTTCAGGGCAATTGCACCTTCTGCATAACTTTCGATTTTATGGCTGATGACATTAAATACCAGACCATGTCCATAGTGGTCCAATAACAGCTGACGATTTTCCTGCGGCAAATTCACATGAATGCCCAGTTTGAGCAGGTCATGCTGATCGACCTGCTTATTGCGTAACAATTCCCGCAAAATCACCTGTTTCTGGCTGGCATCAAAAAACTGGTTATCCAGTTGCAGATCGTTATTTTTCAGAATGTGTCCCAAGGCCATGCGGTGTCGTGGCAAGACATTTTCAATCACCTTGCGATAATAGAACTTGCTGTTTTTCTTGACCCTGCGCATTTTCTGATAGAAATAGCTTGGATCATATTCATGTACCAAAAAATCATAAAGCAATTCTGAACTGGCCAAAACTGCAATCGCATCATGTCCGGTAAAAGGTAGATGCAGCACATGATGATGTGGGATTAGTGTCTCTAATTTCAGATAATGGGCACGATCTTCGGCACAGTAGGGATCATAGACAATAATATATTCGCAGGCGTTGTCGATATCTTCGGCTGCAACCCGCATATTTGTATTCAGCTCTGGCTGATAGAACATGTTATAACGGGCATCATGTACATCTTCCGGATCGATCGAGTATTGCGGCACCATCGCCACCACCCGTTGTACGCCCAAGGCACGGGAATACTTGATCGCAGCATAGCCACCCATCGAACCGCCATACGCAATACGCTGCTGAAACGGCGCAATCAGATCTGCGATGGCTTGCAACATGTTCCACATGGAACCTTGCGGAAACCAGGATTTATGCTTGGGCATAATACCAAGCACATTAAGCTCGAATTTCGCCAGTGACTTTTCTGCATTGATGTTGAGGCCCTTGGCACGGGTAATCAAATC
Source organism: Acinetobacter sp. TWP2-2-3 (assembly GCF_049896445.1). Taxonomy (GTDB): domain Bacteria; phylum Pseudomonadota; class Gammaproteobacteria; order Pseudomonadales; family Moraxellaceae; genus Acinetobacter. The sequence goes on along the minus strand of NZ_JAFCUI010000003.1, from coordinate 77,427 downwards.
GCCAAATGAAAAAATCAGTTCTGAAGAAGATCCCGGCATAAAAATCGCGCGTATATGTTCATCTTCAAAAACAATCTGCTTGTCCATAACTTTCCCATGCTGGTAAATCGAACCCTTCCACAACAATTCAGTCAATGAACGCTGTCAAAAAAGTGAATATGCTATTTTATATCGATCAAAAAGATTAAAAAGCGCAAAATATGACACAATCATTACATCCTGCAGCAAAACGGGGTTTTAGTGCGTCGGCTGAGCTCTATCAGCAAGTGCGTCCCGATTATCCGGCAGAAATCAGCCAGTGGCTGAGTGAAACGCTGGCTTTGCCTGCAGATGCGCATCTTTTGGATTTGGGCAGCGGCACCGGCAAGTTTATCCCCTATTTACGCCCGCTCAGTAAGCACATTATCGCGATTGATCCTGTCCCGGAAATGCTGGCTCAATTACAACAGGCGCATCCGGACATTCATGCTCTTGAAGGCGTTAGCCATCAACTTCCCCTGCCTGATCATAGCCTGAATGCGGTATTTTGTGCACAGTCATTTCACTGGTTTGCCGATTCTGCTACCTTACAAGAATTAGATCGGGTACTCAAACCGCAGGGTTATCTGGTGTTAATTTGGAATCAGCGCGATACTCGGGTGGACTGGGTTCAGGCCTTGGCCGATTGTATTGCCCCATTGGAAGGCGATACGCCGCGCTATCATAGCGGTGCCTGGCGCGAGGTCTTTGCACAGCAAACGCTATTTCAGCCCTATGCAGAAACCACAATGACCCAGCAACAGCATGGCAGTGTCGAGCAGGTGGTATCCAAGCGGCTGCTCTCGACTAGTTTTATTGCAGCCATGCCTGAACAGCAGCAGGCACAGTTAAAACAACAATTTGAACAGATCATCCAGCAATATACAGCCAAAAGCGCAGAGGAAATGATCGATTTTCCTTATGTCACCCATATCTATGTGTTCAAGAAAAGTAATTAAAAACAGGAGGCGATCATGCATAAAATACCAGGAATGACACGAACGCTGTTGTTCGCTGCGGCCATGCTGCTGATGGCATGTGACCAGAAAACGACCGAAACTCCGACTGAAGCGACAACAGATAATACGGCTTCAGATCAAGTCATGCAGGAACTGAAAACCGAGCCACTGAAAGACTTCCCTAAAACTGCTGATGATCCGCATGATATTGCTGCATTGACGGATTATGAACAGCGCTTTCAGGAAATGAGCAGCGACTTGGAAAAAGAATTAAACAGCATGCGCGATGATGAAAATATGACAGAAGAATTTGTCCAGCAACGTCAGCGTGATCATGTCCAGTCAGCATTGAATATGTTGAAGGCTTTAGAACTGAAAACCGAACAGGGCCGTTATATTCAGGGCTTAATGTATCAATACTGGGAACATCAGGACAAATTACTCAATACTCCCAAGACTCAAGCTACACCCGTGAATGAAGCCAGTGAGAATGTCAAAGGTCTAGGGAAATATCTACACGCCCAAGAACAACTGGAACGCTGGCGTTCGCAATATCCGGATCTCGCCAAGAAAGAACCAGCTTCCCGGCAAGTGAAGGAATAGTCTAGGATGCTAGTTTGGCACACAGTTTAGATAAAATACAAAAATAATCTAGGCTGAACTGGCAGCTTTAAAACAGCATGGATCAACAAGGCCAGATCTGTTGAGTCTGTATTTCAGTATAAGTGTCAGTTCGTCCTGTCCATAAAATGAGTTAATGTGCTGTCAGAAACTGATGCACACCCTCACCTGCCGCGCGACCTGTGGCGAAGCAGGCGGTCAGCAGATAACCACCAGTCGGTGCATCCCAGTCCAGCATTTCTCCGCACAAAAATACATGCGGATTGGATTTAAGTTGTAGCTGTTTCGACAACACTTCACGCTTGACACCACCGGCACAGCTAATCGCCTCATCAATTGAGCGAAAGCCGCTGAGTGGAAGAATCAAATCTTTAATCTGTTTGGCTAATTCAGCAGAATCTTGCCATACTGCTTTGGCCACCAGCTCCCGTACTAGAGCTGCCTTGGCACCGTCCACTCCGGCTTTACGCCAGACATTACTTAAAGACTGCTTCTTACTTGGCTGTAATTTTTGTGCAAGCTGTTCGATGCTTTGATTTGGGAATAGGTCCAGATGCAGCTGCATAGGCTGCCCCTGTTTTAGTTGCTCGCGTAAGCCACGACCCTGCTTATAGATCAGACCACTTTCCAGACCATAATGACTGATCACGATATCGCCAATGGTTTTTTCACCTTGCCCAACCCATGCCTCGACACGCTTTAAAGGTTGACCAAAGACTGGCTGCATAAACTGAGACCAAGGATATTCCACTCCAGCATTACTGGCCTGAAATGGCTCAATTTCATCCGGTTTCAGCCAGGCTTGCCATGCCCCATCACTACCCAACGCTGACCAAGACACTGCGCCACAAGCCAGAATAATGGCATCAAAATCTTCAATGCGGTATTCATTATTTTTCAGATCATGCAGTTCGAGCTGTTGCTGCTGCAACTGGCTGACTTTATGCCGGTAATGAAACTGGATGCCATCACTGGCCAAACGCTTGAGCCAGGCACGCAGCAAGGGCGCGGCTTTCATCTCTGTGGGAAATACCCGGCCGGATGAACCGATATAAGGCTCAATGCCGAGCTGCTTCATCCAGTCTTGAATCCAGAGTGCATCCCAGCGTTTGATCCAGGGAGACAACCACTCCACCTGATCATAACGTTGTACAAACTGTGACACAGGCTCAGCATGGGAAATATTCAGACCGGTCTTGCCTGCCATCAGGAATTTACGCGCAGCAGACGGTTTTTGCTCATAGACATGCAGCTCATAACCAAACTGACTGAGCACTTCTGCCGCCATTAAGCCTGCGGGGCCTGCGCCCACAATAGCAATGCGTTTGCTCATCTGCTTATTCCGCGACGGTGGCATTCTGCCCTTGTAAAGGCTGGAAATCATCAAAGCGCGTTACATAACTTTCAGGCTTGCTGATGATCAGTTGCTGGCATAATTCGCCACGTTCCAGATATTTAATTTCAAAATGGGTACGCGCCGAATCTGCAGCAATCACTTCTTTGACAAAAGGCAGCTTCCAGAGCTCTCGCACCTGTGTTTCTGCTTCTTCGATATAAGTAGGAATATTACTGGCCAGCGTAATCGTTCCACCGATTTTCAGGCGGGAAAGCAGGAACTCAAAAAATGGCATATTGACCCAGCGCTGCGCCGGATTATGCGGCTCAGGATTTGGATATAAAATAAAGAATTGTTCTACCTGCTCCGGATACAGTGCATGCACGATCCACGGTAAAGCATCGGCATGAACGGTCTGTAAATTGGTTTGACCTTCAACAGCATGCTGTTTTTGCATCGCCAGAAATTTTTCCCGGGTACGTTCAATCGCAATCAGTTGAGTGTCGGGATTGTTCTTGCTGAATAACAAGGCATGTTTACCTTTACCCGCTCCCACTTCGACGCAGACCGGTTCAGGACTGATGCTTTGAAAATCACGGGGCGCATGCATACGCTGTGCTTGAAATTGACGAATCGGCATAATCAGATCAAACTAATAAAAACCGCATAAGTCTAACAAGTGCGGCTATATTTGCCTAATCGAACCTTTATTTTTCTTTGGAGTCGTCCCATGCCTACCACTTTAAACTGTCCACGCTGTGGCAAGCTGACCACTTGGGAAGATAATGATTACCGTCCTTTTTGTTCAGAACGTTGCAAGATGATTGATCTGGGGGCTTGGGCCAATGAGGAATATAGTTTGCCTACCCAAGATGCACCACAAGCCGACAACAGCGAAGAATAAAATGTCTTCCTTGTCGAAAATTCTGTCTGAAAGCAGAATCTTGTCGAAATTAAGTAAATAAATCATATGAATTTTATAAAATTACTTAGATAAAGTAACACGAATTAACATCATTCATAAAGCTTTAGCATTATTGTTCTATTCTAAATTTTCACATTATTTTTAGAGCAATAATATGGGTTATATTATTTTAAAAATCATATTAATTGGGGTTGGTCTACTCGCACTTCTTTCTTTGGGAGTCGGCATTTTCCAACAAGATAGTTTATTTATTGTATTGGGTGTGCTTTTTGCTTTTGCCGCTTGGCTCATACACATGCAAACGCGTCAACTTCGTAATAATCCCTTTTCAGAATAAAAATAAAAGACCAAATGGTATTGGTCTTTTATTTACGCTTTTAACCCGCTTTACCTGCAACAAAAGGATTATGCTGCTTTTCAAAACCAATGGTGCTGATCGGACCATGTCCTGAAATGAATTGGGTTTCATCTGGCAGGCTGAAACATTCTCGCTGAATTGAATCTAAGAGCTGTTGATGGTTACCACGCGGGAAATCAGTCCGCCCGATTGAGCCTTTGAACAAGACATCACCTGTCCATAACAAGTCATAATTTTTGTTATAGAACATCACATGACCCGGCGTATGGCCTGGAGCAAAACGCACTTCGAACTCTTCATTGCCGAGTTTGAGCACTTCACCACCTTCCAGCCATTGGGTCACTTCGACTTTTTCCGGAATCGGAAAGCCATAACGTGCAGAAACTTCCTGAATCATGTCGAGCCAGAATGCATCTTCCTTATGTGGTCCGATTACTGGGACATTCCAAGCCTTTTTTAATGCACCCACCGCACCCGCATGATCCAGATGACCATGAGTGAGCCACAAGGCTTTAACCGTTAAACCCAGCGCTTCAACTTCAGCTTTCAGTTTTTCAGGTTCGCCCCCTGCATCAATCAAAATGGCTTCTTTAGTATCCATATCCCAAACGATGGAACAGTTTTGCTGAAATGCAGTAACTGGAACAATTTTGACTTGTAACATGGATTGAAAAACCTCGGGCAAGTTAATGGGCAAGTGTCTGTGTCAATGCATCCAGATTAGCCTGAAGCAGACTATTGAGCAATCGCAAATGATCTTCACGGCTATTTAAAGCAGGAATATAGCGATAGCTTTCACCGCCGAGTGCTTTAAATGTCTCGGCATTTTCGATTGCCAGCTCTTCAAGCGTTTCCAGACAGTCCGCGGAAAATGCCGGACTCATCACCTGAATTGATTTCACCCCTTGCTTGGCCCAATCTTCGAGCAAAACATCGGTATAGGGCTTGATCCACTCCTGTTTGCCAAACCGCGACTGAAAGCTGATCGCATATTGATCTTCATTTAAACCTAGTGCTTCCGCCACCAATTTACCCGTGATGCGGCAACGGTCGGCATAAGGATCGCCTTTATCAGCATAGGGCTGTGGAATGCCGTGGAAAGACATTAACAATTTCTCTGGTTGACCATGAATTGCCTGATAATCACGTACACTTTGAGCCAACGACTGGATAAATAAAGGATGTTGATAATAATCCCGGATCACTGTCAAACCGGGTAAATTACGCTGTTTCACCACCCATTTCGCCACTGCATCGTATAGAGGTGCGGTCGAAGTGGCAGAATATTGTGGAAACAAGGGAAATAGAATCACGTGTTCCTGTGGCTGCGCTGAGACCTGTGCCAAGACATCCTGAATATTCGGATTGCCGTAGGTCATTGCAGGTACCACATTCAGTTCAAACTGCGGATAAAGCTGGGTGAGATGCGTCTTGACTGCTGCGACCTGCTCAAACAGAATTTCACGCATCGGCGAATCCTGTCCCCATACTTGCGCATAGGCCTGTGATACCCGCTTTGGACGGAAAGGCAAAATGAATAAGCGCAGAATGATTTGCCAGATCGGTTTGGGAATTTCAATCACACGCTGATCAGATAAAAACTGCTTGAGGAAACGGCGTACCGCTGGAATCGTAGGCTCATCTGGTGTGCCCAAGTTTGCCAATATAATCGTCACTTTCGCTTTAGCAGGAGAATACATTCAGTTCGTCCGTCAGGATATCAACCCCTGTACTTTAACAGCTTTTTATTTATTCTCTCTATGGATTAATACGCTGACTTATATTGAAAAGTGCGATCTAAATCCAGCAAGCTGCTGTCCAGCAACTTTTGCGCTTTTGGCGTGATCTGCCACAGCATGCGCTGTCGGTCATCACGACCGGATGGCACAATCCAGTCATTCTGGCGCATTTGAATTTTTAAACTATGCAAGGCACGAATATTCATCTGGGCACGCGCGACAGCATGCGCACGCGGCATCTGCACCCGTGCATCCTGCAGACCGGTTTCATTCAGATATTCATTCATGCGCTTCGAGAAAAACTCTTCAGGGGTCGGATTGACAAAAGTTGAACCCAATAACGCCAACAATTGTGCCCAAGTCAGTTTTTTATGGACTTTGATTTCTTTAAAATTACCATCCTGATAAGCATGCATCCGGTATTCAAAAGAAAAAATTTCATGCATCGCCACTTTGGGCAGGCTCAGGAATGGATCGACTTCTGCAGTTCCGCCATCGCGTTCCAGTTGCGCCACTTTAGCTTTCAGCTGATCAATCTCGTCATGCAGCGCCTGGGTGTTTTGCGGACGCACCCAGCCGGTCACCGGATAGCGCTCCAGCATTTGTGGCATGTTAAAACGCACTGCCATTTCCAGATCGCGCAGGCTGCGGTAAGTAAAAACCTGATCCACTTCCTGCTGTAACAGTTGACGGAATTCCTTGAATTTTTCCTGTAATTCCGGTTTGGCATCATGCAATGCACTTTCACGTGATGCCGGATCATCATGCATAAACACAATAATCGGTTTTTGCTTGGTCACTGCATAAATATATTCGAGATGCATATAGCCGACACCCGATACCGACTGCTCCCCATACTGGCTTCCCAGCAGAATCACGACATAATCACAGTCATCAATCTGGCGGCGTGCAAATGCAGTATTCAGCGGTGTACGCTGTTCCAGTCCCCACGAGAAAAACCCCATTCCTACCAGTGTTTGAGACAGAATGATACGCTCCGGTTGCATTTCTGCCCCCGAGGTTGAGATGAACACTTGGTACCGTTTATCCAGCATGGGCTATCCTCTTCTCCTGTACATTTGCGTAAAAAATGCATCATCACATGCTTCTTTACCCAATATGGCCACCCCAGAATCAAAATATCTTTCTTTTTAAATTATAAAAATGAGTTTTAAACTGCACTCATATTACTGACCTGCCATTTTAAATCGGCCGGAATCAGGTGCTGCAAAATCGGTCGGAGCTGTTCAGCATTCTGCCCACTCACCACCAATTCAATTTTCACGCTTTCTTTAGACTCATGCTCAAATAATAACCCATTTTTAATTAAAATTCGGGCCGTTTGTCTTGCAACCGCGAATCCTGAGTCAATTAATGTCAGCTTTTGACCAAAAATATACTGAATTGACGATTTTAGGAAGGGGTAATGTGTACATCCTAATACTAAATAATCAGCGCCCTGATCTACAACTGGTTGTAAAATCTCTTTTAATGTCTGCAAACAGGCTGCACTCATCTGCTCTCCAGCCTCAACAAAAGGCACCAGATCCAGACTGGTCACAGGCAGGACTTTGACTTGAGCCGGTTCGGCAAAACGGGAAATGACATCTTTAATCAGCTGGCCGCGGAAGGTTGCAGGCGTGGCCAATACCGCCACAGTTTTCGACTGGGTATTCAGGACGGCCGGTTTAAGTGCGGGTACTAAACCGATAATCGGAAAGTTTTCACCATAATAGTCACGCAAATAATCCAGACTAAAAGCGGAAGCGGTATTGCACGCCACCACCGCAACTTTACAACCTTGACGATAAAGCCATTCAATCGCCTGAGCCGTCAAGGCACGAATTTCCTGATCATCTCTCGGGCCATAAGGCACATGCGCAGTATCCGCATAATAGACAAAGCGTTCATTAGGCAAATGGCGGGCAATTTCCAGGGCGACTGACAAGCCGCCTACGCCTGAGTCAAAAATGCCAATAGGCGCATCTGCCGTGGCATTGGGCATCGGGTCTAATAACTGGGAAATTGGTTGAATAGCGCTCATAACGTTGCAGGTAGCTTGTTTGAAATTTCTAGCGATCAAGCTTAAACCTCAGGTGCTCAAATGCAAGTCTAAATCACCACTTTTCAAACTTAAAACGGTTTCGCCTGCCGGATTTTCATCAAGCTCTCCCATCTCGACCAGATGTAAAAATGCCGCACGCTGAATCAGGGCATTAATCCCAAAACGCACATGCACATAAGGCCGCAACTCACCTTTGTATTCACGCATAAAGATTGGATGTTCAGCATCGACAATAATCAGGTCTTGCGTGGTTGTGCCCAGTTGCAGATAAGTCACTCCATTGATCTCAACCTGATCGACCTGATTGACAAATAAAGGTTCATCTTCAACTTCGATTTCAATCATTTCTACTGGTGTTTTTAGATAGAATTTATCGTTTTCTTTCCAGAGCACCGTTGCAAACAGGTCAATCATCGGCTGACGCTTGATCAATTGACCTTCGTGCCACCATTCGCCGTTGGCTAAAACCTTGAGATCCATTGTGCCACAATGCTTTGGCTGCCATTGCTCCAAAGGGGGTATTGACCTTTTGTGACTGCCCTGTGCATCTTTTAAGTATTGTGCGATATCCATTAAATTTTTATCATCGGGATAAGTTACTTTTTTCGTCGGATTTGTGCTGGGTACTGGCTTATCCATAAAAGAAGACCTTAATGACGGAAAAATAATATGTTTCAGCCAATTGGCTAAAACCGGCTTTAAAACTATACTAGCCCAGATTATCAAAGACACCAGCATTTTTGTGTCTAGGAACCAAGAACACTTATGGCAGCACCCAATCATATGATTATGGTTGCCACCGAATAGTAATATGAGGAGTCCTACATGGAACACATCGAACGTGAATCGATGGAGTTTGACGTCGTCATCGTAGGCGCAGGCCCTGCGGGTCTTTCTGCTGCGATCAAAATTCGTCAACTTGCAATTGAAAACAACTTAAACGATCTGTCCGTTTGTGTCGTAGAAAAAGGCTCCGAAGTCGGTGCACATATTCTGTCTGGTGCTGTGCTTGAACCGCGTGCCATGAACGAGCTGTTCCCAGACTGGAAAGAACAGGGTGCCCCGCTGAATGTTCCGGTGACTGAAGATAAAACCTTCTTCCTGCTGTCAGATGAAAAATCACAGGAAGCACCACACTGGATGGTGCCTAAAACCATGCACAATGATGGCAACTATGTCATCTCGCTCGGCAACGTGGTGCGCTGGTTAGGCCAGAAAGCTGAAGAACTCGAAGTGTCAATCTTCCCGGGCTTTGCCGCCTCTGAAATTCTGTATCATGCCGATGGTACAGTCAAAGGCATCCAAACCGGTGATATGGGTATTGGTAAAGATGGCGAACCAACGCATAACTTTACCCCGGGTTATGAACTGCATGCCAAATACACAATTTTCGCTGAAGGCTGTCGTGGTCACTTAGGTAAACGTCTGATCCAGAAGTTCAACCTGGACAAGGACGCTGATCCGCAACACTACGGTATCGGCATTAAAGAGTTGTGGGAAATCGATCCTGCCAAGCACAAACCGGGTCTGGTGATGCATGGTGCCGGTTGGCCACTTTCTGAAACCGGTTCTTCAGGTGGCTGGTGGTTGTACCATGCTGAGAATAACCAGGTGACCTTGGGCATGATCGTGGATCTGTCTTACACCAACCCGCATATGTATCCATTCATGGAAATGCAGCGCTGGAAAACCCATCCGCTGATCAAGCAGTATCTGGAAGGCGGTAAGCGTATTTCTTATGGTGCGCGTGCTGTGACCAAAGGTGGTTTTAACTCATTACCAAAATTCACCTTCCCGGGTGGCTCTTTAATTGGGGATGATGCCGGCTTCCTGAACTTTGCCAAGATCAAAGGCTCACACACTGCAATGAAATCCGGCATGCTCTGCGGTGAAGCGGTCTTTGAAGCGATTGCTGCCGGTGTAGAAAAAGGCGGTGATCTGGCGGTGGCACGTGTAGTGGAAGGCGAAGATTTCTTTGTTAAGGAACTGACCGCTTATACCGACAAGTTCAACAACAGCTGGTTAAAAGAAGAGTTATACAACTCGCGTAACTTTGGCCCGGCAATGCACAAATTCGGTCAATGGATCGGTGGCGCGTTTAACTTCATCGATCAGAACGTGTTTAAAGTACCTTTCACCTTGCATGATCTGGTTCAGGACCATGCGGCGCTAAAAACCCAGGCAGCTGAAAGCTTCAAGCCGAACTATCCAAAACCGGATGGCAAACTGACCTTTGACCGTCTGTCTTCAGTGTTTGTCTCGAATACGGTCCATGAAGAGAACCAGCCAGCACATTTGAAACTGACTGACCCGTCCATTCCGGTTGAAGTGAATCTGCCGAAATGGGATGAGCCTGCGCAGCGTTACTGCCCGGCGGGTGTTTATGAAATCATGGAAAATAATGACGGTTCGAAACGCTTCCAGATCAATGCAGCCAACTGTGTGCACTGCAAGACCTGTGACATTAAGGACCCTTCCCAGAACATCACCTGGGTGACACCGGAAGGTGGCGGTGGTCCGAACTATCCAAATATGTAATCTCTCATATGAGATAAAAATAAACCCGCTTTAAAGCGGGTTTATTTTTTACAATGTCTTTCATACGAAGACCTAAATTTTAAAGCTACTAAGTGTCTAGTAGGTCCAACTGATACATAGGTATCTCTAAAATCATCGAACGTTTGATTGAAGATTTATCACTTACAAATTCTTTAGCATGAAAATCTAAAAAATCCATTCCATCTTTATAAAAAATCTTAGCATTGTCTCTATCATCTAAAATATCAGCCACTACAGAGCAATATAAATATTCAATTCCTTGTAGAGCTTTCCATTCATTTTCAGAGGGCAAAAAAATCATTAAATCTATATCTCTAAAAATACGATTTTCTATATTATCTAAATCTCGAATATTCTCAGATACTGCATAAACTTCTTCAGCTCGGGCAGTAACATTAACAAGTAAAAGGAAAAATATTCCTATTAAGTATTTTAATTTTTCCATTATTAATAATTTTCAACTTTTCAAAATTATAGCATTTACCATACTTTATTTTTTTAATTAAACTAAGATGCATAACTTTAAAGTTATGCATTTTTTTCATTTATTAGCCTTTCTTCACTAAATAATGAAATTCTTTATTACCATTTTCATCCAGACGTTCTTCCTGCAATAGCAACTCATGCCCCAAATGCATACAGAATTTTGGAATATCCCACGACGTTGAATTATCCGTGGCAAACACCTCAACCACATCACCTGCCTTAGATTTACGGATCGCCTGATGCAACATCATCACTGGCTCAGGACAACGTAAACCTCGGGTATTCAATTGCAGACTTGGAATAATTTCAGTTGGGGACATCGATAGACTCAGGATGGAAAGACCGCCATATTTTAGCATAAAGCTACGATTACATTGCTGCTTTGCATACGTGGCCAGTTCCAAAATTAGGCCTGACTCGTATGATCAAGACTCTGCATCATATTTACAATAGACAAGCGTATTTTCTGCGGTATGATAAAACCACGTTTTTTTAGATATTAAGAGTCTTCAGGAAAAATCATGCACGAGGAATCAGGCCCGTCGTGGGGTATGCGCGGCTTACGCAAATGGCTGGGAACTGCACCCGAAACTCGCGACGAACTGCTAAAATTAGTACAAGATTCACGTCGATTTTTAGAACCCGATACTGTTGCCATGCTTGAGGGCGTTCTTGACCTCCCGGCAACCAAAATTCGTGAAGTCATGACGCCTCGCACGTCCATGATCAGCTTGCAGGAAGATGACCAGCTGCTGGATATCCTGCATGTACTGGTCGAGTCTGCGCATTCACGTTTTCCGGTATTTTCATCCGATCAGACCGATAATGTAGTCGGCATTCTATTGGCCAAGGATTTATTGCCTTTTCTGACTGAACCGACGGCCAAGGTCGATATTCGCGCGCTCATGCGTCAACCTTTGTTTGTTCCGGAAAGTGCCCGCTCCGATCAGGTGCTGCGCATGTTAAAGAATACCCAAACGCATATTGCGGTGGTGATTGATGAATACGGTACGACTTCGGGTCTGGTGACACTGGAAGATATTCTGGAAGAAATTGTCGGTGAAATTGAAGATGAACATGACAATGCTGATGAAGAAGCATACTACATTGTTCCGGACAATGATCCAACTACGGCCAATACCTGGGTGGTACAAGCGCTCACCCCGATTGAGTATTTCAATAATATGCTGGATGCGACTTTCCCTGATGATGAAGTGGAAACCATGGGTGGCTTGTTATTACAGGAAATTGGTCTGGTGAGTGATCTTGAAGGTCAAACCATTGAACTGGAAAACTGGCAATTTACCATTCTTGAAGCAGATTCACGCTCGATTCATCTAATTCGAGCCGTGCGCCAATGAGAGCGTATTTCGATAAGCTGTTGAGTTCGTCTCAACAGCAAAAAACCTTGCCGCTGATCTATCCTGTTTTAATTGCCTTATTTGCAGGTACCATCTTTAGTTTGGCACTGGCTCCCTATCATTACTGGTGGCTGGCGATTCTGTCTCCAGCACTGCTCTATGCTTGCCTGCGCGGACGTAGCGCAAAACAGGCCTTTGGCATTGGCTGGGCTTACGGGATTGGCTTGTGGTTTGTCGGCGCATTCTGGCTGTATACCTCGATTCATGTCTATGGCGATACCAGTGCATTTCTCAGCGTCGTGATGATCCTGATTATGGCACTGGTGATGGGTCTGTTTAGTGCAGTGCAAACGTTTGTCTATCGCCGCTTTTTCCCGGAAACTCCTTTAACCTTTGCCCCGCTGTGGGTGCTGTTTGAATGGTCCAAGACTTGGGTCTTTACCGGATTCCCATGGCTATTCGCTGGCTATGCCTTTACCGAACGCTACCTGGATGCTTATGCGCCCTTATTCGGGGTGTTCGGGGTATCTTTCGTGGTGATTATTCTGGCCTGTGCGCTGGTTGAAATCCTGAATAGGCGTCTGTTCTGGGCCATTCCTTCGGCAGTTTTACTACTCGGTGCCTGGGGCGCAGCACAACTGACGTTTGTTGAGGAAAAAGATCAAAAACCTTTAACGGTTTCCCTGATTCAGGGCAATATTCCGCAAGACCTGAAATGGCTGACTGAATATCAGGTGAAGACCTTATTGATTTATGCCAATCTGAGCAAGACCGAATGGGGCCGTGATCTGATCGTCTGGCCGGAATCTTCGATTCCCATGTTCCAGACCGACATTGAAGCCTTTCTGGAAGCCATGAAAGTCCAGGCTGAAAAATCAGGCACTGCCTGGGTGACCGGCATTCCGTATTGGGATTTAGCAGAATCGCAAGCGGCGGGTTATCCTAAATATTACAACAGTATTATGGCCAGCGGCGATGATTCTGATGGGCTGTACAAGAAACAGCGACTGGTTCCTTTTGGTGAATATATTCCCTTGTCAGGCTGGCTGAGCTGGGTATTGCCCGCATTGCAGAATGACCCTTCGATGAGTGGTTTCTCTCGTGGTGCACATGACCAAAAACCATTGAATGTAAAAAATCATCTATTGGGTTCTGCAATTTGCTATGAAGTGGCCTATCCGAATTTGACCCGTCGCAATGCCAGCCAAAGCGATTTTCTGGTGACCGTGTCTAATGATGCCTGGTTTACCGGCACGGCAGGACCATTACAGCATCTGCAGATGGTGCAAATGCGTGCTAAAGAAAATGGCCGCTGGTTTATCCGCGCCACCAATACCGGTGTGACCGCCTTTATTGACCATAATGGCCATATCGTGAAAAAAGCGCCGATGGATCAGGAAGCGATATTACGTGGTGAACTTCCAGCCATGCAAGGCGAAACCCCGTATATGAAACTCAGCGATTGGCCGGTCATGATCTTCTCGGTTCTGCTTTTGCTTATGGGATGGCGCTTTCGCCCACGTAAAGTGGATGTCAGTTTTAAATCGAGAAGATAAGCTCCTCAAGTCCACCTTTTACAAAGGGGGATTCCTGAATATAGCACCTTATCAATCCCTCCTAGCCTCCCTTTACTAAAGGGAGGAACACTCAAGGTAATAAAAAACCGAGGTCAATGCCTCGGTTTTTTATCTCTTTAAAACTTAAAACTGTATAGCCAGATAACACAACATACTGGCAAGAGACAGCATTGGTACATGACGATAGAGCTTAACCAGTGTCTGCTCAAATGCTGAACCTTGTTCGGCTTGAATGCGGATTACACTCGCGTTTAATGCTGACCAGAAACACAGGGCCAATAAACTGCTCATCAAGCTGATAGCAAAGAAAGCCACCATAATCTGGCTGCTGCCTTCGGTGCTCTGCCATAAATGGACGATTCCCTGACTGATCGGCAGCATGCTTAAAACCAGAAGAACAGATTTCAGCATCGACCAATGAAATTGATTGATTTCATCTCCCAAGATAAATGCTTTCATGTGCTTCTCCGTTGGCGAGTCAAGTGCCATTCAGATCATTATGAGCTTTTTTAAATAAATAGAAAGTGTATGTTTATTCATATTTTACGAGAATTGTAATAGATAAATATGGGAATAATTCTTATTATAACTCGCATATCAATTTTATTATTTCATTATTATAAATATCATTAACTTACATTATATTTAATAATTAAGAGTTATTATCACTTCACTTCGTATTGAAATAGCCTATTAAGTGAAGTGATATATGCCATCTATCGAGAATTTATAATGATTCTCAATTAAGGCTGATAATAAATATCGGCATCTGTTCCTTCACCACCCGATTGACCATCTGCACCAAATGAATACAGATCGAAGCTTCGACCATCGGTGCCCGGAATCACATATTGCAGTTCATTATCCCAGCTGTCTTTTGGAAAACCGCCTTTGACATAACCGCCCGGCACCCAGTTTTTTGCAGTCGCTGGCTGATTCACCAGTGCATCCAGACCACCTTCCTGCATACTTGGATACTTGCCATTGTCCAGCTTGTATTGATCCAGTGAACCTGCAATGCTTTGTAACTTGATCACGGTGGTATCGACTTTGGCCTTTTCACCACGTCCCATCACGTTCGGAACGATCAGCGCAGCAAGCACACCGAGAATTACAATCACCACCATGACTTCGATTAAGGTAAAGCCCGTCTGTTTATTTAATTGATTCCTTTTCATTCAATCTCTCTCATTTATTTGCATCATTCAGAATTTCCACTTGAATCTTGATCACAACAAAATTCTAACTGGTTTCTGTTTAAATCATATTATTCATGTTCACAATTGGCAGCATCACTGCTATCACAATGACCAGAACAATACTGGCCATCAACACCAGCATTAAAGGTTCCAGCAAGGCCAGTAAAGTTGAAATCAGGGTGGTCACTTCGCGATCCTGCATTTGTGAAGCACGTTCCAACATGCGGTCCAGTTCACCAGACGCTTCACCACTTTTGATCATTTGTACCATCATCGGCGGGAAATAACCACTGCGTTCCAGTTGGGTTGCCAGGTTGCCACCTTCAGTGACTTTTTCCGCTGCCAGATTGACAGAATCCCGGATCACCCAGTTGTTACTGACTGCGGCACCAATCCGCAGTGCATCGACCAGCGGCACGCCAGACTGGGTCAAAATGGATAAGGTACTGGCAAAACGTGCGGCATTAATCCCGCGTGACAATTTGCCGAATAAAGGTAATTTTAAGGTCAGACGGTCAAAGGCATAATGCCCGGCGGTGGTTCTTAAAAACCGGACCAACAGGAAAATCCCCAAAGCACCACCAATCAATAAAAATGGCCAAGCAATGCGGATAAAATCACTGGCTTTCATCAAGGCCACGGTAATCCACGGCAAGGCATCTTTACTCTGGTCAAAGGTCTTGACGATATCTGGCACCACATAGGTCATCAGCCCCATCACAATCGCAAAGGACATCAGCATCAGGATAATCGGATAGACCATTGCACCCTGAATTTTTTTCTGCATGGCAAACCGGTTTTCGGTATAGTCAGCCAACTGATCCAGAATCAGGTCCAGATGTCCGGAACGTTCACCGGCGGCAATTGTGGCAATATACAGTTCAGGAAAACGTCCGGATTGTTGCAAGCCCTGCGCCAGACTATGCCCTTCCAGCACTTTGGAGCGCACTGACATCAGCAGGTTTTGTACATGTACTTTTTCACTTTGCTTGCCGACGGCACGAATCGCTTCTTCCAGTGGAATCGCAGCAGCGACCAGCACGGATAATTGCCGGGTCATCAGAGCCAGATCATAGGCGGTGATGCTTTTTTCAAACCATTTTCGACGATGATGTTGATCTTTTTTTTCGACAGGATCAACAGAGACCGGAATAAGTGCTTTATCCCGTAATTGTTGCCGGATCTGACGTGCAGAATCCCCCTCCAGCACGCCTTTTTGCTGCTTTCCTGAAGCATCAAGCGCAATAAACTGATATGCAGGCATTGTAATGCTCTAATTTTCCAAAATTTTGCTTAACGCTGTTGCGTCAGACCACCGAAATCATTCATATTCTTTGATATAAATTATCTGCTCACTCTAACATAATCGAACTTTAAGCACGACGAAATTTCTTCAGGATCTCCACCCCAAGATATGCAAAATTCTCACACCGATTCCAGTCTACTTTATCGCGTACGCGTTGCTGTACCTGTACATGTATTTGATTGTTTTGATTACACAATGAGTGCAGAACAATTTGAACAGGCGCAGATTGGCGCACGTGTACTGGTATCGTTTGGTCGGCAGAATCTGGTCGGGGTGATTATCGAAAAACTGCCTGCAGACACTCCTCTCGACCCACGCTTTAAGCTTAAGGCAGTAACCGAACTGCTCGATGAACGCGCCATTATAGATGCCAAAGTTTTAAGTTTGTTGACATGGTCAGCGCAGTATTACCAGTTTCCGATCGGTGAAGTCGTCCACAGTGCCCTGCCGACTCTGTTGCGTCAGGGTAAGCCTTATAACCTGCTGGCCCGTACCTGGAAATTACTGGCCCCTGATGCCGAGGCCAAAGTACGCCGTTCGGACAAGCAGCAGGAAGCTTACCGGATTTTAAAACTGCATCCGGTCGGGACCACTGAAAATGTGCTGAACATGGCCGGGATTGAAACCGCGACCTTAAAAGCGCTGGAGAAAAAAGAGATTTGCGCCTGTGTGCTGGAACCACAAGATTTCAATCCGCAGCCGATGCAGCTGGCACAAATGCCGCTTACTGCCAATCCTGAACAAAAACATGCAGTCGAACAGGTATTAAAATATCGCAATCAATATCAGGCTTTTTTACTGGATGGTCTGACCGGCAGCGGTAAAACTGAAGTGTATTTGCAGATCATGGAACAGGTACTGAAACAGGGCAAACAGGTGCTGGTGCTGGTGCCGGAAATCGGCCTGACGCCGCAAACCATCAGCCGTTTTCAGTCCCGTTTTCATTGCCATATTGCGTTGCTGCATTCCGGGCTGAATGATTCCAAACGGCTACAAGCCTGGCAGTCGGCAGAAACCGGCAAAGCCTCAATCGTACTCGGTACACGTTCTGCCATTTATACCCCGATGCCGAATCTGGGCCTGATCATTCTGGATGAAGAACATGACCTGTCCTTTAAACAGCAGGAAGGCTTCCGCTATCATGCCCGCGATGTCGCCCTGTACCGCGGCCATTTACAGCAATGTCCGGTAATCTTAGGGTCAGCCACACCAAGCATTGACAGTTATGCGCTGGTGCAACATGGCAAGATGCAGGCACTGGAGCTGAACCAGCGTGCCGGCACGGCCTTGATGCCCAAAATCCATATTCTGGATTTAAAAGTTGCGCAAAAAAAGCATGGGATTAGCCTGCAATTGATTCAGGACATCAAAAAGCGCCTAGAGAAAAAGGAACAGGTACTGATTTTTTTAAACCGCCGTGGCTATGCCCCCGTCCTGCTTTGTGGCAGCTGTGGCTGGCAGGCGCAATGTCCGCACTGTGATGCCAACTTCACTGTACACCGTCAGCCTTATCAGCATCTGCATTGCCATCACTGCGGTACTATTCACCGTATGCCGGAACACTGCCCGCAATGTCAGCATCAGGAACTGGTTACACTGGGTATGGGCACCGGCAAAGTCGAAGAACATTTAAATGAGCTATTTCCGGATTTTGAGGTGATTCGGGTCGATCGCGATTCCACCAGTCGGGTCGGCAGCTGGCAAAAAATCTATGACAAGATTCAGAAAAGCGAACCGGCGATTCTACTCGGCACCCAGATGCTGGCCAAGGGGCATCATTTTCCTTATGTGACGCTGGTGGCGATTCTGGATATTGATTCCGGTCTGCTGAGTGTGGACTTCCGTGCTACTGAACGGACTGCGCAACTGATCGTGCAAGTGGCTGGCCGTGCCGGACGTGGTGAACATAAAGGCGATGTTTATCTGCAGACCCTCAGACCTGATCATGCCCTGCTGAATACCCTGGTCAATGAAAATTATCGCGTATTTGCCCAGCAAACCTTAAAAGAACGGCAGATGGCCAGAATGCCGCCCTACCGTTATGCCATCCTGATTCGCTGTGAATCCAAGGATCAGGCACAAAATACCGAATTCTTACAGAAACATGCGGCCGCACTCAGGCAATATCCTGATCTGGCGCTGGACATCTGGGGACCGATTCCTGCGCCAATGGAACGCAAGGCGGGGCGCTATCAGTCGCATATGGTGCTATTGTCAGCGGATCGTCCACGTTTGCATTACTATGCGCGCAGCTGGTGGCAAAACATGCTGCATGACAAACCTTCTAGCATGAAGCTCACGCTGGACATCGACCCTCAGGAACTGAGCTAAAAGATATTGCGCCTGAGGATCGGTCTGGAATACAAGACTCCCAGTCTGGATCAAGAATAAATTTAGGGCAGGAAAATGTCGATACTGTTACAAATAACACTGGTTCTGGTCATTGCACTGTTGATGGTGCCACTGAGTAAAAGGCTCAGGTTGCCAAGTGTGTTGGGCTATCTGTTAACAGGGATCATCTTAAGTCCAAGCCTTTTGCATCTGATTCAGGCACCCGAAGTCATGAGTAGTTTCATGCAAGTCAGCCTGATGGCATTGTTGTTCTGGATCGGCCTGCAACTCAGACCACAACGCATTGTGCAGATTAATCCCTCCCTGTGGATGATGGCTGCTTTACAGGTACTAATCAGCACCCTGATTTTCACGCTCATGGCCTGGGTTTTCCTTCAGCAAAGCCTACTCGCCAGCATTGTAATTGGACTCGCCGGCAGTTTGTCTGCCATGACTCTGGTGATTCAACATCTCAATCATCAGGAACAGTTCGCCACCAGTTATGGTCAGCAAGCCTATTCGATCCTGCTGGTTCATTCCCTGTTGGCCATTCTGGTGATTGCAGCTATTCCCCTATTTGCCGGGATTCGCTCGACTGAACATGGGGTGGCCTACTTTGCTGCCCTCATCGCGACGTTGAGCGGTCTGTTCCTGTGTAATCGTTACCTGATGCAGCCGTTGTATCGCTGGATTGCTAAAAGTGGCAGTCACGAATTGCATGCGGTTGTGGCGATTGCGGTGACCCTGGCATTATTAGTATTGATGAATACCCTCGGCCTAAATCTATTTCTCGGTGCTTTATTTGCCGGAATTTTACTGGCAGATTCAGATTTCCGGCCTGCAGTAGAAAGCACGATTCGGCCTTTTCAGGGCTTGTTGATGGGCCTGGCATTCATCAGTCTGGGCATGTCACTGCACTTAGCTGATCTACGCAATTTCCCCTGGATCATTCTCGGCGGCACCCTCACTTTAATCTTGGTCAAGTTTGCAATCAACCTGGCATTGGCGCGTTATCATCAAAATAGCTGGCGCAATAGTACTCTGCTGGCAGCCAGTCTGGCGCAAGGCGGCGAGTTTGCCTTACTGGCACTGGTGATTGCGGTATCCGACCAGATTATTACGGCCAATCTACTGTCCCCCTTGCTTTGGATGGTGAGTTTTTCCTTGCTGCTGACCCCCGCATTTTATTGGTTATTGCATAGCCAGATCTTACCGCGTCTGGATCACCACAATCATCTGGCGGCAACCTTTGAAACCGATCTCAATCCTCAAACCAGTACACCGATTCTGCTGATTGGCTTTGGCCGCTTCGGACAGATTATTGCCCGGATTTTACTGCAGCAGCAACACGCTTTTAGTGTCATGGACAGCAATTTGCCAGCCACTGAACTTCTGGCGCAGTACGACATCCCTTTCTATCAGGCGGATGCAACAGAACCGGAAGCCTTGATACAGACCGGCATTGCTACAGCGCAACAGGTGATTGTGGCGATTGATGATATTGAAGACTCGATGCTGATCGTGCGGCATCTGCGGCTGAATTATCCTGAAACCTGTTTATGGATACGTGCCCGTGACCGGCATCATGTGCATTTATTGCAGGATTTGGGCGTGAAACACATCTGGCGTGAAACTTATCTTTCAGCTTTGGAACTCAGTCAGGCCTTACTAAACCAGCTCAATCCTGACCTCGAAAATAGCCAGCAACAGATTCAAAACTTCCGCGAACAGGATGAAAAACTGCTCAACAGCCAATATCATCTGGATCCGGATGAACATCCAAATTATGAAAA
Source organism: Acinetobacter sp. TWP2-2-3 (assembly GCF_049896445.1). Classification (GTDB taxonomy): domain Bacteria; phylum Pseudomonadota; class Gammaproteobacteria; order Pseudomonadales; family Moraxellaceae; genus Acinetobacter. Next base: position 56,794 of record NZ_JAFCUI010000003.1, on the reverse strand, counting down.
TCAGCGGAGCAGTTTAGCCGAACTGGAGCATCTGTTTGCCCAGGATCAACGCCATAAAGCGCAAAAACAAGCTACACAGCAGCAACAGGATACAAACGGCGCAGGAATTGATACGTTAAGAGATGAACTGTCATAACTTGTGTTTTACAATAATGACACCATTAAAGCAGGGTTATGGAGAATTTTATGTCTGATTTACGCCAACGCTTTTTTATTGAAGATAGCCCTGTTCGTGGTGAAGTGGTGCATCTTGAAGAAGCTTTACAAACCATTTTAGCGCAACGTGACTATGCCCCTGCAGTTAAAATCCTGCTAGGTGAAATGCTCAGTGCCACTGCACTGCTGGCCAGCACATTGAAGATTAAAGGGCGTATCAGCCTGCAAATTCAGGCATCGGGCACATTTAAATGGGCTATGGCTGAATGTAACCATTTGGGTGAAGTTCGCGCTCTGGCTGACTATGAAGAAGATCCGCACTTTCTGGTCGGTGAAGACAGTAGTACAGTGTTGAAATCACTCACCTCTCCGGTGCTGTTCATCAATATCGAACCAGAATTTGGTGAGCGTTATCAGGGAATTGTACCCCTTGATAAAGAAAATCTGGCGGGCTGTCTGATGCAATATTATGACCTTTCTGCACAGATTCCGACGCGTATTGTACTGGCAAGTGACCATCAGCGTGCAGGTGGTTTACTGATTCAGTTGTTGCCACGTAATAGTGAAGAAGAACAACGCCGGGTAGATGAAGACCTATGGCCACGTCTGACCATGCTCACAGAGACCCTGAAAACTGAAGAGTTAGTCGGTTTGCAAGCTACTGATATTCTGTACCGTTTATATAACGAAGAAGAAGTGCGTCTGCCAGATACGGAAGTGTTGAAGTTTGGCTGTACCTGCTCTAAAGAGCGTTGTGCAGTCGCTTTACAGCAAATCGGCGTAGAGTCGATCCGTGAAACGCTGGAATTTCAGAATCCGATCGAAATGGACTGTCAGTTCTGTAATAGCCAATATACTTTTACCGCTGAAGAAGCCTTGGGTCTATTTGGTAAACACCTGAGCTAAGCAGTTCTAATCCTTAAGTTTAAAAGCATTCCTAGGAATGCTTTTTTTTATATTTTAAAACCTATGGGACTGAGTTCAACAGAGCGTATTCTCCTACAGTAGAAAACCTGTCTACCCCCTGAATCAAACTCTCCTGTAAATCCAATCCAAAAATTCCAGTTAAATTATAAGATTATTCACATTAACAAAACCTAAATATTCATCATTTTCAAAAAATTATGAGAAAAACTGCACAGTTTATACTCTTGATTTAATTATGCTTTTAAAATAGATTAGAGCAATAATTCTAAAATGAATACATCATCAATTTAACAGGTATGTTATGAGAAAATTATTGAATACTCTAGTAATGGGGATGAGTTTAATCGCAGTTTCTAGCTTGGCCTTTGCCTATGAAGATCCATTATTGGGTAAATGGAAAACCATCGATGATCAATCGGGCTATTCTCGTGCGGATGTGGAAATTCGCAAGAAAGCAGATGGTAGTTATGAAGGGGTAATTGTCGAAACACGCAGCTTGCCTGGCGCAGAAAAAATGGGGATCTGTCATAAATGTCCAGGTCAGCTCAAGAACAAGCCTTTTCTAGGCCTGCCATTTATCTGGGATTTTAAGGCAGATCCGAAAAAGCCACGTGAATACCATGATGGCAAAGTACTTGATCCGATCAGTGGCAAAGTTTATAAGGGCAAAGCACGCTTAAGTGCTAATGGCAAACGTCTGACCTTACGTGGTTATGTGGGGGTATCAGTGATTGGCCGCAGTGTCACCTGGGTAAAATATTAATTTCAGAAAGATTTTCAAAGCCCCTGTATTTGGGGCTTTTTTCTTTGTCATGATTTGAAACAATAAGGTACAAATAAAAACTGTTTTGGGACAGCTAAAGTCATAATAATGGATCGAAGACGGTTATTTTTTATCCATTTATGATGATCAATCTTCAGCCTCGTTCAATTTTGCCCTTTGGTCTGCTTTGCAGCCCTGATATGGCACCCTCTATTCAACACAGGAAAGTGATTGAATACGCTTTGTCGATAACACATAAAATTATAAAAACCACTTCAGCTTTAACCTTCTTTGCCTCGCATGCTGCTGATAAAGATCCGGTCAGACCGACTGATTCATCGACTACCAGCACATCCCGACTCTTCACTCATGATCATTTGAGTCATCACTCTGAGTCTGCATGTCCAAGGATTGGAAAGCGTTCTATTTTAGCACCTTTCCTTTCTCCGGATTTTGCACACTTGGCTGTTTAAGGAGTAGACCCATGACTACGATTCAGTATCAAGAAAGTTTTTCCCACGGTTATACCCCCTCAGAAATTATGGACGATCGTTCATTTGACTTGATCCACTTTGCAGAAGCGTGTGGACAAAGCCCGGAATGGGTCATGCAGTTAATTGAACATGGAATTTTACCCAATCGTTCCACAACCCCGACCAGCACTTTCCTCGGCGAAGATATCTCGCGTGCACAACGCGCCTATCGCCTGCAACGCGATTTTGATGCCTCATTTAGCGCCGTTGCCATGATGCTGGACCTCATTGATGAGGTGCAGGAGTTACGCCGCGAGGTCAAACACTTGCACTTCAAGTAAATCCTTTTCATGTTCTGTCGATCTGCATTTTCAAGTGCAGATCAGAACATATTTATATTTAATTTTATGATTAGAGTATAAGAATCCCTATGAAAACCAAAGATTGCAATAAGAAAATCAAATACATGTTTCCCGAATACCGCGACTTGATTGTGCAACTTCGCGAGGAAAATCCCTATTTTGCCAAGTTATTCGAGGAACATAACGAGTTGGACAAAGAAATCAGCCAGCTTGAACTTGATCCAGTCAATCATATCAACAATGATATTGAGGCGATCAAGCGTAAAAAACTGAAATTAAAAGATGAAATTTATCGTTTGTTAAAAAGCTCTGAAGCGGACCCCTTGACCTGAGATCAACTGGACACCACATTCAGACCAATACTGACGCATAAAAAAAGCCCTAAGCCAGCCAAAGTAAACACTTTGACCAAGCTCAGGGCTTTTTTATTCTTATTCACACGAGTTTTCCCATGTGAATACTTTTAAGAATTAAACTTGTTCGATGTCTTTCATCGTTAATTTAATACGGCCACGGTTATCAACATCCGCAACCTGTACTTTTACTTCCTGACCTTCTTTCAATACATCTGCCACGTTCGCAATGCGTTCGTTTGAGATTTGAGAGATGTGAAGTAAGCCATCAGTACCTGGCAGGATATTTACGAACGCACCGAATTCAACAATACGAATCACTTTACCTGTATAAATTGTACCTGGCTCGATTTCAGCCGTAAGTGCCTGAATCTTGGCAACTGCAGCTTGCGCAGCCGCTTTAGTTTCACCAAATACGCGAACTGTACCGTTATCTTCGATATCAATCGCCGCTTTAGTTTCTTCAGTAATTGCACGAATGGTCGCGCCGCCTTTACCGATCACATCACGGATTTTATCCGGGTTGATGTTGATCACCTGGAATGTCGGTGCGTGCATCGAAATTTCAGGACGCGCACGTGAAATCACCTGGTTCATCTCATTCAAGATGTGCATACGACCCGCATAAGCCTGGTTCAATGCAGATTCCATGATCTCTTCAGTGATGCCTTCGATCTTTATGTCCATTTGTAGCGCAGTAATACCGTTTGCAGAACCCGCTACTTTAAAGTCCATGTCGCCCAAGTGATCTTCATCACCCAAGATGTCAGAAAGAACTGCGAAACGCTCGCCTTCTTTCACTAGACCCATCGCAATACCTGCAACTGGCGCTTTAAGTGGAACACCAGCATCCATCAATGATAATGAAGCACCACATACAGACGCCATTGAAGACGAACCGTTTGATTCAGTGATGTCAGAAACGATACGGATCACGTACGGGAAGCGATCAGCCGCAGGAAGAACTGCTTGAACACCACGACGTGCCAAACGACCGTGACCAATCTCACGACGCTTAGGACCAGATTCACGACCTGTTTCACCTACAGAGTATGCAGGGAAGTTGTAGTGCAACATGAAGTTGTCAGTTTTTGTACCTGCAAGGGTATCAACCATCAACGCATCACGTGTATTACCCAAAGTCGTTGTGACCAAGGCCTGAGTTTCACCACGTGTGAACAATGCTGAACCGTGTGCACGATCCAATACGCCTACTTGTACGTCGATTGCACGAACAGTTTTGGTATCACGACCATCGATACGTGGCTTACCAGACAGGATGTTGTCACGAACGGTACGGTATTTAAGGTCTTCGAACAGCTCATTTACTTCTTCTGCAATGCCAGTTTCGTCATTTTCAGGAACGAACTGTGCAACTGCTTCTGCATAAAGCGCGTCAAGTGCCGCATAACGGTCTTGCTTAACTGCAATCGTGTAAGCTTCAGAGATTTTCGCTTCGAATGCTTCTTTCAATTTACCAAGAAGTTCTTCGTTTTTAACTGGAGCAACCCAAGTTGATTCAACCGCGCCTGCAGCTGCAGCAAATTCTTTGATCGCCTGGATCGCAATTTGCATTTCGTCATGACCGAACAATACAGCGCCCAGCATTTGGTCTTCTGAAAGTTCTTTCGCTTCAGATTCAACCATCAATACTGCAGTTTCAGTACCCGCAACAACAAGATCAAGATCAGACTCTTTAAGTTGTTCAAGGGTTGGGTTCAGGATGTATTCACCGTTGATTAAACCAACGCGCGCGCCACCAATCGGACCACGGAAAGGTGTACCAGCAATAGACAATGCAGCTGAAGTACCCAACATTGCAGCAATGTCAGCATCCATGGTTTTATCAGAAGAAATAACAGTAGCTGTTACTTGAATTTCGTTGAAGTAACCTTCCGGGAACAACGGACGAATTGGACGGTCAATCAGACGTGAAATCAAAGTTTCAGCTTCAGACTGACGGCCTTCACGCTTGCCATAACCACCCGGGATACGACCAGCAGCATATTGCTTTTCTTGATAGTTTACAGTCAATGGGAAGAAGTCTTGACCTGCTTTTGCTTTAGGTTGTGCCACAACAGCAACAAGTACTTGTACGCCGCCCATGGTGATCACAACAGTGTTTGCCTGACGGGCAACACGACCTGTTTCCAAGATAACGTTGTGCTGACCGAATTGGAATTCTTTACGAATAATATTAAACATTGACATGTTTTATTTTTTCCTAGTTCTTGTGAACAATTATTCTAGTGGAGACCCCTAAGGTTTGGCATTCATGACCATATGGGCGAGTAAATGACAAAGCTTAGAAGCCGACCTCACCAGATTAAATACTATTTTTAAACACAAAGAAGGAGCGAAATATTCGCCCCTTCCACAGACCTAGCCATAAGCCAAGCCAACTTTAGTTTTCAGCAATACAGCACAAAGCATGCAATAAACCCGAAAATAAAGTTTAAATCGAATTAACGACGTAAACCTAAAGCACCGATCAATGCTACATAACGACCGTGGTCTTTACCATTTAGGTAGTCAAGAAGCTTACGACGTTGGTTAACCATACGGATCAAACCGCGACGGCTATGGTGGTCGTGTTTATGCTCTTTAAAGTGACCTTGTAAGTCATTGATTTGAGCAGTTAAAAGAGCTACTTGAACTTCTGGTGAACCAGTGTCGTTTTCAGCGCGAGCGAATTTAGCCATGATCTCTGCGCGATCTGCGTTAGTTAAAGCCATTCGATTTCTCCGAGATGCTTATATATTTTGATAAAAATCAAAGTGATGAGAATTCAAAACCTTGACTGCCGTGCATCACTACAGCAAGTTGCATATTTTAAGGGAAAACGCATCAAATTGCAAAAATAGATCCAGATTTTTGCATGGCTTTGGTCGCTCATTGATGCAGTTCAGATCCGATGACTCTTGTCCCCCAAAGATTCGGGTTTTGCATTATTTTAGTGAAATAAATCCAGAATGAATTAAATATAGAAATTCCTTTGAAAAGCCAACAAACCCTTTAGCTCGCGTGAATCTTCCGCTGCTCTCCATAAAATGGATAAAAAAAAGCCCGAGTAAACTCGGGCTTTTTGGCGCTGTAGTTCTTTCTCTTATCATTATTATTTATTGTATTATTATGGCGTTTTACGCTTATTATTATTTTCAAACATCCTGTTGAAAAATCATCTTCCTTGTGTGGTAGATTTTGCCACATTCCCACCAGACAACTAGAGGTATTTGCCTCATTTTACTGTAAGCCATTTCGTACATCATAGGGTAAAAATTTGCATAATGTTACACAGCTCTCGTTTTATTTAACGCTATTTACTTAAGTTTACTGGCTAGGGCTGAAAAATTTTGCTAAGAAATTAGGATAAAAATCCAGCAAGATTCCTATAAAAAATCAGGATATAAAAAAGCCTTGTAGTCTCTCCCAAAACTACAAGGCTTAGCGGCTGTAAGTTTCCTCTTTCACTTACTTCACTGTAAGTTCGCTGTCTACCGACATTATTATTATCATTATACGATTATGCTCAACTTTCCGTGTTGAGTTATTTTGTAGAACCAATCTTCTCAAAAACCGAGCAAAAGCTCTATGCGTCAATTTCCTGAATCCTTGTAAGCTTTTACCTACAAGATTTGATTATTTTTGCCAATTAAATTACTAGATTTTTCAATGATTTTTTGGCTCAAACCACTTTTCCGGATGGTTCTGACACAAAGTGCTTGTGTAAAAGCATCATAATCTACCAATAAACTGACCACTTTTTTGGCTCGAGTAATTGCAGTATAAATCAACTCTTTGCTCAATAAATTTTTTGCATATTGATCCAGCACCACTGCCGTATGGGCAAACTCTGAACCTTGAGATTTGTGAATGGTTAGCGCAAAAGCAGTTTCAATGCTTTTAGGTAAACGGGTGGCTAATACCCATTTTTCCAGACTCGGAAAATACACTTCAAACTGACGCTGACCAGACTGTTCACGTAAAAAACAGATGCCAATATCACCATTGGACAGCCCCAACTGATAGTCGTTATAACTCATCATGACGGGGCGTCCGACATACCAGTCGCCCTGTTTCAACTGCCCTTGGGCTGCTAAAAAGCGTTGCTCAATCTGCAGGTTGATCTTGATCAGACCCAAATCACCAGAACGGATTGCTGTTAAAATCCGGTAATCATCAAAAGTTTTGACTACCTGTTGCACATACTGCTCAAAATCAGCTGAGTTTCGTTCTGTTTTTATGGCCTGTATATAAGCCTGATAACCATACATCAGCTGGTCATAATACTGATTCAAGTTATGCGCGGTCTGTTCGGCGCCAGCGAGCAGGTACTGCAGCTGCAAATGGTCGATCTCAACCTGATCCAAATCGATCGCCTGTAACTCACTGGCTGCTAGAATCTGTTGCTCAAATTTCTGCAAGACGTGAGAAGGCTCATGATTCTGCTGGATAAACTCCGCCATTGCGCCAATCTTGGCCCCAGTCGCAAAACGTCGTGTGGTGATTAAATTGACCCGGTTATCTTCCAGAGTCGCTACTTGCTGTAAATCTGCCAATACCGTTCCCACATCCACAGAGGCCAGCTGATCTGCATCACCGAGTAAAATCAGCCGTGCATGAGACGGTACGGAGGCCAGTAACATCTGTGACAGGTTTAAATCCAGCATCGAGGCTTCGTCGACCACGATCACATCATAAGGCAGAGGCTGCTTGGCATGAAAGCGTGGCTGTCCGCGAGTGCCCAGACCCAATAAGCGATGCAGGGTGACCGGTTGTAACTGTTTTAATTGTTCTAGCTCAAACTGTTGTAACGCTTCACTGTGCAAGGCTTTTTGCAGTGCTTCTTTCATGCGCTGTGCGGCCTTTCCGGTAGGTGCTGCCATGGCAATCCGGATATTTGGCAAGGCTTCATGCAGGACCGCAATCATATGCGCCAAGGTATAGGTTTTACCGGTACCCGGACCGCCGCTAATAATATTCAGCGCCTGCCGCGCAACCATTTCCAGTGCCAATTTTTGCTGTGGATCTGACAATAAATTGCGATCACGTTCGGATAAATCAATAGCGGCAACCGGTTGGGCTTTAATCCGAGCAATATGTGAGGCTACTGCCTGTTCCAGTTGCCAATAGCGATACAGATATAAATGCTGATCTGCACAAATAAATGGTGCAATTCCTGTACTTTGCTGACGGCGATCTAGAACCAGATTATGTAATAGGGCAACCTGCTGAGGATCAACCTCGATACAGCTATCCCCTGCCTGTATCGCCTCAAGCAGTTGCTGAATCAAGAATTTTGCTGCCGGATCAAATGTAGCCGTACTAAACGGCGGCTGACACAAATAGTCAATCCAGGCCATTAAATTGGAGTCTTGCTGCGACACGTGATTCTGCTCATTTTCCACACAGTTATCCTCAAAGTTATCCACAGGATAATTTTCTGTTTAATCTCTATATATATTATAAAACTGCAAAATCATGCTGATTTTTTCTGCTCAAAATAGCCCAGTATTTGATCCAGTTTTTCTATGAATTCCAGGCTCGGTTGCCAATGATAAGCCCCTTGCTGGACCTGTCCATTCATCCCGCGCAAATACAAATAGGTTGCGCCGCCCAGATGCTGTGTGATCGAATAACCCTGCATATTGGCACTCAGATAACGATGCAGCCCCACCAGATACAAAGCGGCCTGCAACCAGTAACTGGACTGGCTCATATTCTGCTGAATCGCCTCAGCACTATAGTGCTGCTGATCAGGGCCGAGGAAGTTACTTTTATAATCGGCAATATGGTAGCGCTGGCCATCGAAATACACCAGATCGATGGAACCGGTCAGATATCGCGCCGATTTGGCCTCATTAAAATCGCTCATGACTATGTCATGTCCGAGAAAAAGCTGATGGATTTGCCGAATCTGCAAAGGGGCATCGGTCAAGGACAGATAAAAAGGAAATTCTGACAGATACTGTTTAGCCTCCAGCTGCGCCAAAGCAAAATCTACCTGAATCGGAGTGGCCAGAATGTCATGTACCCAGTCATGCATCAGGTTCAGCAAAATATCTTCTGTAATCTCGTCCAACAAGCCATCAAAAGCAGTCTGGAAAATACTGTCCACATTCAGCGATTCAGTGCTTGCAGAGCGTGTGAGCTGGGCCAATTCCTGTTCAAAAAACTGGATAAAGGCGTCATCCTCCAGCCCATCGAAATACACCTGAAACTGACCTAAAAATTCTAGCAGACCCGAACGATCGAGCTGTTGTGCCGAGTGAAACAGCTGCTGCCATTGCTGGCGATAAGCTTTGCTTTGGTCATGCAGGCGAATTCCGGTCAATAACTTATAGTTCAGGCTGGACAATACGCGCTGCATACTATGACGCAATTCCTCGGCTTTGAAATCTGCCTGAGCTGTGGCCTGAAACAGGGTTCGCAGATTCACCACAGCGGCCTGATAATGCAGGGAAAAGGCCTGTTCCAGTACACTACGTATATGAAAAGCCTGTTCAAATTTTTCTTTCAGTTCCTGCCAGATTTGCGGTGCGGTATTTTTAAAACGGCGCCGGATTTCCAGATTCCAGTAACTGCTGTCCTGAAAATCGATATGTTCAAAAATGCTGTGCAAGAAAGTTCCGGCCACTGTACCTTTAGGAAAATTCAGCCTAATCCAGTCTAAGGGCACGGCTGCTGGCTGTTCTTCCAGACCGGTAAAATGAATTTCATCGGCGGCACTATCGGGCTGTTCTGAAGCCATGACCAGATCGTCCTGCAAGATATGTCCATGTAGCTGATGCTGTGACAAAGCCGTAAAACTGGTTTTGGTTCGCGGATAAAACTGCCGCTCTGGCAAAGGTTGCGCCCGCATGTCGACCTGATGATGGCTCGACTGCTCGACCAGACGCGGTGGTTCCTGAGACAGCGGCTGCTCGACCAGACTTAAAGCATGTTGAAACAGTTGATCTCCCTGACCACGCCAGAAGGCCAGCCCGGAATCAGACTGTGCGTTCTGGTCCTGCAGCATGGCATATACCCGGTGACTGGCACGGGTCAGCGCCACATACCAGAGTCGGTGGTTTTCGGCAGCATTACGCGCTGCATTCTGCAGAATCGCCTGCTCATGTAAATTCTTGTGATTCACTGCAATCACCCGGGATTGTTCCAGAATGTTGTCCTGTTCAGACGCAGACAGGGAAAAATTCAGATTGCCTTTATTCACATCAAAAGCAGCATCTGCTCCCAATAAAAACACCACTTTAAATTCCAGCCCTTTGGAGGCATGAATGGTCATCAGCTGCACCCCATGATCCCCAGACAGCTTGCGTTCTTTTTCGCTGTCCTTGCCTGAAGGTGACTGAAGCTGGCGCAAATACCAGTGATAGAGTTTTTGCGCCCCCTGATAATATTCACTCTGCTGGCTCAGCATCTCGGTCAGATGGCGTAGATTGACCACTACCCGCTCATTGTCCAGACTTTGACTGGCCACCAGATTGGTCCAGACCTGAAACAGATTCAGTGCATAATTCCAGGCGGTCAAAAAGCCTTTCTCAAACCACATTTCCCGAATTATATCCAGATCCGCAATATAGCGACTGAGGCCTTCACTCTGCTCCTGTAATTCGATCAGTTTTTTCAGATTGAAGCCCAACAGACGAGTCAGCAAGGCCCGCTTGACCTTGGCCTCATTGAAAGGATCCATGATCGCCGTCAATACTGCCGCGACATCCTGAGCGATTGGACTGGCGAACACGCTCTGTTTGGATTCTTTATAGGAGGGAATGCCCATACGCTGCAGACGCTGCTTCACCTGTTCCAGAGCAAAATGCCCAAATCCCAACACGGCAATATCATCTGCGCTCAGGCTTTGCTGATGCTCTTGCTGCTGAAAGTACAGTTGCTGCTGGGCAGACTGATTCAGCAATGCACGGATTTTCCAGGCCACCTGGTCTGCTTCCAGGTCCGATTCACCTAGCTGAATCCATCGTAAGGGCTGCGGGTTGATCCTGCCCATATCGACCAGATCTGGATGCGGGCGACTACCGGCCTGAATCAGGGTGTACTGCACCTGTTCGCCAAAATCCATTTGCCGCTGGAACAGTGCATCAACCACTTCTACGAGCGGTTTGACTGACCGATGGTTCTGCATCAGGGTATATTCGCGGCCCTGTTTATGCAGCACATCGGCATGTGCCTTGTTATAGGTGAGCATATCGCCGCCACGGAAACCGTAAATTGCCTGTTTCGGATCACCGACCATAATCATGCAGCCGGACTGCACCCGGTTGGCATCACGCCAGATCTTGGCCAGCAAATCATCCTGATCCTGATTGGTGTCCTGAAATTCATCGACCAGAATCAGCGGATAACGTGCCTGTACAAACTGGGCAAAACGCTGTCCCTGCTGGCCTTGCAATGCTTCCGCCAATGTACGAATTTGCTGGGAAAAAGTGGTTTCACCCTGCTGCTGCAAGGTTTGTGGCAAACGGGTCTGCACACTTTGAATAATATGAAATTCCAGATAGGTCGTAAGCTGTTGCAGCTGCTCATCCAGATACTGTTTGACCTCACACAGCGCATCAATTGCCACGATCAGACTATGTTGCAAAATCAGCTGCTGCTCTGCATCCGGACAGCTTTTGTTAAAGACCTGAGTGGTCGGCTGGAAATCGGTTTTCTTGCGGCGCAAATGGCACAGATTCAGTAAAATCGGCTGCAATTCAGCATCAAAGAAACTCATGCCACCCTGATTTTTCAGGGCTGCGCTCCAGGTCATAAAGTTTTCACAAATTTCGGTTAACTTGGTCAAAAAACTCTTGTGAAAATACTTCGGACTTTCCTGACAATAACGCCGCATCACGGCAAGATCATGCTCCTGAATATTTAATAATTGGCTAATACAGGCTTCCAATTTGTTCAGGTCACATTCAGCCGGTTCGATCTTGCGAAAATGCTGCTTACTGAAATTCAGGGCATCACGCACCAGCCCGGTATAATGCTCCACCGGTTTCAGCAGATTCTGGACATACAGATGATTGACCATATATTGCGGCTGTTGCTGAATCCAGTCACGCAGCACATCATGAATCAGCTGCTGGATATACAGATCCTGATCTTCGGTCAGTTCTGCACGTTCAATCTTGCCACTTTCAAATGCAAATTCACGTAACAGTTTCTGGCTAAAGCTGTCCAGGGTGCCAACAAACAGTTCATCCAGCTGGTTCAGCACCAGACGTAAACGGCGACGGGCATAATCCAGCCGTGAACCATAATCTTTCAGTACCTGCTGAAATAAAGGATCGGTTTCATTCTGGATTTTTGCTGTGATTTCAACTGAATTGAGCTGCTGATGACGCTGGATATAAGCCAGCGTTTCCTCGATGCGAAGCCGTACCCGGTTTTTCAGTTCAGCCGTGGCCTTACGGGTAAATGTCGTCGCAATCACCTGATGCGGATAATACTGGTCCAAAAAAATCCGCACCATCAGACTGGATAGCGTATAGGTCTTGCCGGTGCCTGCCGAGGCTTCAATCCAGTGTAGGCCACGGAACTTCATGTCCTGAATCGGATTGGTGGAAATGGCTGTTTGCATCTGCTGCTTTAAGAAAGTCATACGGCTATTTCACCCACTCCAGATGTTGATGAATCGGCGCATACAGGCCATGGGCAAAATCATGACAGCAGTTTTGCAAGGCCAGATCCGGATCCTGATCTTGCAAAATAAATTGCCAATCCTGATGCAAGACACTAGATTCACTCGAAGTCAATGGCTTAGCTGTTTTAGGACTATAACTGTTGTTCCAGGCTTCCAACAATTCCTGCATTTCCACAATGGTCATTTTACCCTGTTCATTCTCGGCCCACTGCCACTCTTTTTTCATCAGTAATTCTGCCGGCAAGACCAGCGGCTGCTGTTGACCAATTTCCCAGGCCTTTAACCAGAGCTGCAAATACTCATGTGCCTTGCTCGAACTCAAGCCAGAAAACTTCAGGGTTTTATTACTGAAAATGACAATGCGCTCCAGTTCTGGTGAGCGTGCATCGTCATTCAAGTAAGCCAGCCATAGCAGATACTCCAGCCAGATCTGGGCACGGCGTTTTTCCGAGGCCGAAGAGGATTGCATACTCAGCCAGTAGCTGCTGTGTGGAACCTGAGGCACGTTTATATGAATGATCAGTTCAGGACTGAACTGCAGGGATTGTTGGGTGACTGGCGTCAGTTCTTTGCCCAACTGTAGCAAACGTTCTTGCAATAACTGCTGTTCCTGCTGGCTGCCCAGCCAGGTGGCTTGCTGGGTTTTGCCCACCGGCAAACGGTCTAGCATCAGGTTTGGCTCAATCTCCTGCTCTTGTTGTAACAGGAAATCCCGCACCTGATACTGTTCCAGCTTGTTCAATAATAAGGGTTCCCGGGAACTCGGCAAATCGGCATAGCGAATCGTGGAAACCCCGATACTTTTCAGGAACAGGCGCGCCGGGAAAATCATATCGCGAATCCATTCATCGCCTTTGAGTACCCGGATTTCTTTTTGTTCTAGTGCCGGATAATGTGCATTAATCCAACTGCTGCGTTTGCCTTCGGCACTGCGGATATATTCTGCCACTGCAAACCACTGATCCTGATAACGTGGTGTCTGCATATCTGCGAATCCGGCTGGATCAAAAGGCTGCAAGGGATGTACATGATAAAGCTGCTGGATATGTTGAGCGACTGACAGACCATGAATATCCACCATCGGATCGACTTCGACATCCGGCTGTTCAGACTGGCAGATCAGCGCGATATGTTGAACCAGTTCCTGCAAGGCAGTGGATGGATCGCGAGCCTCACCATCCTCCAGATCAAAGCCATTGTAGAACAGCCATAGATTTTCCTGTGCCAGCAGCAAGGCATCCAGAAAAGCGCCCTGCTCGTCATCCAGACGGGAACGGTCACCGAGTTGCGGCTTCAGGCTGCGCATCAGGTCAAACGGAACCTGTTGATTACGGCTCGGAAATTTACCGCTATCCAGATTCAGCATCACCACCAGTTTATAAGGCAATGGACGGATCTGGCCAATCTGGCTAAAAGTAATCTGTCCGGTCGGTTCAGCCTGATCCAGCTGCATCTCCAGGGTATTCTGAATTTCTTCCAGCACATAAGGCAGAGGCAGACTGAGTGCCACCAGTTCCTGACTGGCATGCGGATCATCCTGATCATGATAATCAGCCAGGGTCAGCATCCGCATTTGCTTGTCGATAATCTCGGCAACGGTTTTGAGCGATTCCACGCCAGCATCACGGAACTCGTTCAGATCGGCGCGCAGATATTCCAGCCAGGTTTTGACTGGCGTGCGCTGTCCGGTTTCATGCAAAGTCAGCCAGTCACGGCGCTCTACCAGATCCTGATAAATCCGGATCAGGGTGGATATCAAGGGAAAATCACTGGTCAGAACCTTGGCATAACTCAAGGTGTCCTGAAACAGGGTATGTTCAGGAATCGCCAGACCCAACGCCAGACGGTCCAGCGCGAATTTAAAGCTAAACCGGTAATCCTCATCGCCTGCGCTCAGACTTTGCTGTAAATGCTGCTGGTCCAATCCACGCTTGAAGCCAGCATCTGTCAGCAACTGCAACATCCGTTCTACCTGACTATAGTCCAGAGCATAATACTGCTGGGTCGCATTCAGGCTGAGCCAGTCGGCAAAGTCCTCAATACTGAAACGGCGACGTACCCACTGAATCCGGCCCAGTACCGCGCGCCAGGCATTGCTGACATCCAGACGCGACACCCCGGCAATCTGGATCGGTAAATACAGGTTATCTTTTTGCAGGCGTTTGCTGCCGGTTTCGCGCTCACGCGGTGGTGGCGCAAAGACACTGCGAATTGCCGGTTCCAGTTCTTTCAGACTTGGCGTCAACACCAGAATATCACTTGGTTGACGCGGCGCTTCTTCAGTGCCTTGAGCCAGCCAGTGAATCAGCTGTTCTTTGAGGACTTCCAGCTGACGTAATGAAGAATGACAGACATGAATCTGTACAGAATCATCGTCAGGGCTTAAAGCATATTGATGCTGTTCAGGCTCGAGTAAATACAGAATATCTGACTGGATTTTGGCCAGCAGTTTATTTTGATATTCATCGACAAAGACATCGGCCCAGAGACCCTCTTCCCCCGAAGACAGTTTAGAGAGTAGAGAAAAATGATCCCGTGCCTGCTTGCCGAATCGGGTCAGAAGCGGATGCCGCGATTCCCGGTCTTCGGCATTAAAGTTCAGCTGCTTGATCCTGAAGTCTTTTATTTCCGCATCATTCGGTTTACGTTGACGGGTCTTTTCAAAACGCTGAATAAAGCGCTCTTCCCGCTGCAAATCAAACCTGGCTTTCCAGTCAGGATCGACACTGTCGGCCCAGTATTCCTGCGAGGGGTTGAAGTGAAAAATATAGATATCAATGTATTGCCCCAGACGGCGTAAAAAATCCAGCTGGCTGGGTGGCAGTTCTAGCAGGCTAAATACCACAATCTGGGCCGGTAGTCGTTTTAGAGCCTGGGCGCGGGTTTCTGCATTCTCCAGCCGCTCCCAATACAGGCGTTCAATCTCCAGGATTTTGGCATAGTCATCCTGAAATACATGCTGCCACAACCAGCGTTGCCAGGCTTCCAGTTCACGCGCCTGAATCTTGACAAAATCCGCCACCTGCATCTCATGGCCATTTTCATCTTTGGGGCTATAGATCATTTGCTCGATATCGAGCGCAATATCCTGCCCCCAGGACTCTAACCAGTTACTCGGACAACTACAGTTGTTTGGAGGACAGTTACGCGCGCAATAACCACGATAATCCATATAATGGCTAAACAAACGCGACACCTGCTCGGCTACCCAGTACAGCATGCTCTGTTTTTTCAGCTGCTTCTCTGTACCCTGCTCCAGCCGGTCAGCACTGTCATAAATCCGCTTCACAATAGAATACAGCGGATGATCGACGTCTAAAGGAATCTGTTCAGGCAGAATACATTTACGCAATGCCTGAAACACGCGCCATTTGATGATAATGCGCGGAATATTGGCTTCACGGACCTGCTCCACTTCTTTAGGCGCATTCAATACCCATTGATAGGAAGTCCATTGAAAGGCGCGAATCCGGTGATGAAACTGGGTATTGGCGCTAATACCTTTTTTCTCGGCAATTTTCTGGGTCAGCCAAGTTTCTACTGCCGGAGATGGCACAATAAAATGCCGGGTTTGTAACACCTCAAATGGATTCCGGGCAGTCTGGTTGACAATACGCAGCATACTATCCAAAAGCACATCAATACGTTGACTCTGAATAACATGGATGGCCATTGGTTCCCCTGAACTGCTGAATGTGGTTTTTACTACAAAATGATAAAGATTATTTACTATACATCCCGAGCGCTCTATGACACTTTAAAACCACACTTCAGTCGAAAAATTTCTTTGAAAAAAGCATCTTAAAGATGCTTGAATAGAAAAAAACAACATAGAGCTTAGGTAGTGCCCATGAAATTAGATAAAATTCCTGAACGTCTCGATCCGAGCCTAGATTTAGAACAAATCCGCGACGAATGCTTGGAACTCACCAAAAAACGCGCCTACTATTCTGCTGGTGCTGCCGTGATTCCGGTACCTTTTATGGACGTGGTCATTGATGTCGGCATCTTGTCGCAATTGATTCCCGAGATCAATGCCCGCTTCGGCCTGTCCCCTGAGCAGATCAGTGTCTACGATCCGAAAACCCGTCAAATTCACTGGCAAGAGCTGCGTAAACGTGGCGTAGAATTTTCCGGTCTGGTGGTCGCACGTACGGCAGTTAAAAAATCTTTGAACAATGTTGCAGCGAAAGTGATGATAAAGCAAGTCACAAAATTCATTCCGCTGGGTGGTCAGCTGGTGGCCGCAAGTCTGGGTTATTTTGTCATGAAAAAAATTGCCGATGCTCATGTGCAAGACTGCTATCGCACCGCTAAAAGTATTCAGCAAAAACAGGTCGCCCAAGGTTAATCCTGTTTAAGCTAAATATTTTTAAACTGTTTAAAATTCTCTACTTCAGGCAGATTATTCTGCCTGAAGCTGTTTTAAAATAGCCTTTAATACTTCGACCCGTGCGGTATGTTTATCATCAGACGCGATAATGTGCCAAGGCGCTTCCTCAGTCGAAGTATGTTCAAACATATCGGCTGCCGCTTTCAGATAATCGTCCCAGCGCTCCCGGTTACGCCAGTCTTCTTCAGTAATTTTAAAACGCTTATGCGGTGTATCTTCACGCGCCTTGAACCGTGCTGCCTGTTCCTCTTTAGAAATGGCCAGCCAGATTTTCACAATCACCGTTTGATGCTTGACCAGGCTCTGTTCAAAACGGTTAATTTCCGCATAAGCTCGCTGCCATTCTACCGGACTAGAAAACCCTTCTACCCGTTCTACCAATACCCGACCATACCAGGAACGGTCAAAAATGCAGATATCATCATCGGTTTGCAGCTTGGTCCAGAAGCGCCATAAATAGGGACGGCTCAGCTCAAATCTTTCTGGTGCAGCAATGGTATGAATTTCATATTCACGTGGATCCAGTTTTTTGACAATTCGCTTGATCGCGCCGCCCTTGCCGGCAGCATCCATGCCTTCGAACAGAATCACCACATTACGCGAATCGGAACGCATGGCTTTGGCGACCTTCGCGGTTAATTTTTTTAGTTCCGGTTTGTAATCTTCTGGCTGGGCTTGAGTCTTGGAAGGATGTTTTAACTGCTCGGGAATCTTGGCCTGCTTCCATCTTCCCTTGGCTCTGGCGGGATGATCCGGACAATGTTTCAAGGCACTCAGGATATACTGGGCAAATTGCTGGTCGCGCTGCTGCTCATCTTCGCCATCAATAATGAACCAGTCCTCGGTAAAGCGCTGACGCAGGCGCTGCAAGGTGTCATATTCTTTGCGATTGCGCCAGTCCAGACCATGCAGTTGATGCCAGTGAGTTTCACTCGGATCCATGGCATCCAGACGTTTTTGCAAGACTTTCCAGGACAGGTCAAACCAGACCTTGATCACATCGACATGGTTATTTTTCAGGTCCTGTTCAAAGGCCTGCATCTCTTGCAGATATTCATCAAACTGTGCATCACTCAGCGGGCTTTCAGCTTGCATGGCACTGCCGAGCAGATCGCTATACCAGTTACCAAACAGCACCATGATCTGGCCTTCGGCAGGAATAAAACGTGCATAAGGTTGCCACAAGGTCTGCTTCGGGCCGGCTAGCTGAGGCTTATCGGCTTTCACACGCAAATAGCGCGGATCGACCCATTCACGTAACTGTTTAACCGCTTCACCCTTGCCGGCCAGTTCAATGCCATTCACCAGAATCACCAGACTTTTGGCATTTTTCTGGCCCCGGGTCTTTTTTAAATTATATTGGGCATCAATCAGCTCGACAGACAGCTGATCTTCATCCATTAACTGAAATTGTGGTTGTTCCATACGCATCTTCAACCCTGATCTTTTATTCTGTTTGCAGTATAGCGAGGAGTTTCAGCGCAAAAATAGCTCTGGCAACGTTTTTCACACGA
Source organism: Acinetobacter sp. TWP2-2-3 (assembly GCF_049896445.1). GTDB lineage: Bacteria > Pseudomonadota > Gammaproteobacteria > Pseudomonadales > Moraxellaceae > Acinetobacter. Next base: position 38,207 of record NZ_JAFCUI010000003.1, on the reverse strand, counting down.
TTAAATTGGCTATTTAAACAACAGATTGACATACAAATGCCCGATCTCTGTTCAATTTGTCATAGCAGGATTGTCCGGCAGCCTCTAAGATTCTTGCATCCTCCAATGATAATTGAAGCCTCATGTCCAAACTTGCCGTACTCGATGATCTGTTAGCGCATTATTATCAATTGGCTTATCACACCCGGCCTGACATTTTAAGCCGTTTACAGGATGTGCAGGCCTGGCAGAAAGTCCGCATGCAGCGCACTCATCGCGCCCATTTTGCTGAAAAACAAAACCTGTTGATGTCCGAATATTTCCTGAACCGTCTCTACGGCGGTGCTGAATTTGATGCGCTGGCAGAACAGATTGCCCGGCTGATGAAATATGCGCATAAAGCAGAAAAAGTTATTCCGGAAAATGCCATTAAAACCGGCACCTCAGGCGTAGAGTTGGCTATTCTGGCGGTACAGCTGGATGAACAGGTCGCGATTCAGTTATTACAGGATTATCATCCACATGAACCGCTGACTGACGAGATGATGCGCCTGACCTATTTGAAACTGGATCAGGGTGAAGCACGCCTGAAACAGTTAGCCCTACTGGATCAGCTCGGTATGAGTCTGGATAAATATATGCGTTCATTTGTGGTCTATACGGCCTTTAAAATGTGTAAGGGCGCGGCGAATAAATATAACTTTCAGGTGATGTATGAATTTATGCAGGATGGTTTTCTGGCCATGAAGCCACTCAAATCGGCAGAAAAATTTGTACGCGCGTTCACGGCAACCGAACGCCAGATTATCGAGAAAGTACATTCTGGCGATCCGCTACCATTTCAGTAAATACCCGATGAGTATTTCTGCCAAGCGTGAATTTTTCTGTATATTATTCATAACAATTGCATCATGATTGCTGAATAAGCCTTTAGAATCTGTCATGATGCAGACAATGCAAGATTAACCCGATTGATATGTTAGGAGTGACTCCAATGTCGAATGAAAATACAACGCCTACCCCTACCCCCGAGTCGGCACAACAGACAGACAAAGTGAGCCCATTCTTAACTGAACCCCTTCCACAAGGCACCCCGCAAGGTCAGCAACAATCTTTAGAACAACGTCTGACTGACACGCCTGTGACGGGTACTGTGCCTAAATACAATCTGCCACGCGGTGCCAATACAGGCAACGTCGGCTCAACCACGCACTTTGGCTATCAAACTGTCAACAGCGAAGAAAAAGCCCAGAAAGTCGCAGAAGTGTTCCACTCGGTGGCGAGCAAATACGACATCATGAATGATCTGATGTCTTTTGGTATTCATCGCCTGTGGAAGCGTTTTGCAATCAATATGTCAGGTGTACGCCGTGGCCAGCATGTGCTGGATATCGCGGGTGGTACTGGCGACTTGGCTAAAGTCTTTAGCCGCGAAGTGGGCCCGACGGGTCATGTGGTACTGTCTGATATTAACGAATCCATGCTGAATGTCGGTCGTGACCGTCTGATTGATGCGGGCTGTACCAATGTCGATTTCGTTCTGGCCAATGCCGAAACCTTAGAACCATTTGCAGACAACAGCTTCGATCTTTTAACGATTTCTTTCGGTCTGCGTAACGTCACCGATAAAGATGCGGCACTGGCTGCGATGTACCGTGTCCTTAAGCCAGGTGGCCGTTTACTGGTTCTGGAATTCTCTAAACCAGTGTTTGAACCATTCTCTAAACTGTATGACCTGTATTCGTTCACGGCATTGCCAATCATGGGAAAAATCATTGCCAATGATGCAGAAAGCTATAAATACCTGGCTGAATCGATCCGTATGCATCCAGATCAGCGCACCCTGAAAGGCATGATGGAAAATGCCGGCTTCCAGAATTGTGACTATCACAACCTGACTGGCGGGATTGTTGCGGTTCACCGCGGTTTCAAACTTTAAGGTTCCTTGCCTATGTGGTCAATTCTGGCACTCGGTGCTGTTGAACGCGTGATTCATCATGTGATTGATCTGGATGCCATTACCCGCATCCAGCTGAATGCTCTGTCCGGTAAAATGCTGCGGGTGGTGATCGCCTCGCCACAGCTTTCGGTCGATGTGTTTTTTGATGAGGGCAAAGTTCGTCTGGAGCCAACGGCAACCGGTCATACCGAAACACCTTCGGTCTTTGAACAGCGTCCATTTGACGCGAGTTCCGCGACAGTCCTTGAAGCGACCGCAACCTTGCAGGTCAGCAATGTGGTGGAATTACTCAAGCTGCTGCTTTCCGATGAAGTGGGCAATATTCCATTGCAAGGCGACTACAAGTTATTGCAGGAAATCCAGCGCATCATGCAACAGGCGGAACTGGATCTGGCGGCGCATTTAAGCCCCTGGATTGGCCCGACACTGGCGCATGAAATTGGTAAATTGCAACTGCTGCCCCAGCAGCTAAAACGCACCCTGCAAAGTCAATTATTCTTTGCCGAAGATGCCTTAAAAGAAGACAGCGGTCTGTTTGCCCCACGCTGGCAAATGGATGACCTGAATCAGGACACCCGTATCCTGAATCAAAATTTAGATCGGGTTGAAGCGAAAATCCATCAGCTTCAGGCTCAAATCGATGCCTCAAACAATTCTACTCAAGACTAGGTACACAGCTTTATGATTCCGCATGTTTCACGTTTACTCGAACTTTGGCGCATCGCCGCGCACTATCGACTCGACACGTTGTTTCCTGCGGAAGAATTACCAGAAAAATCCCGGCATGTGCTGTCCCTCATCCGGATGCATCCGGCCGCCTGGTCCAGTCGTGAACGTAAAAATCCGCTCAAGCTGAAACTGGCTTTAGAAGAAATGGGACCGTTGGCAATCAAGCTCGGTCAGCTTCTCTCAACCCGTCGTGACCTGATTCCACCTGAAGTTTTACAGCAACTGGTGTTACTGCAAGACCGGGTCAAGCCATTTGATAATGACGTGGCCAAGATGCGCATTCAGGAATCCCTGAAAGCTGATGTAAATACCCTGTTCGCGCGTTTTGATACCCAGCCACTGGCAGCGGCTTCGATTGCACAGGTGCATACGGCTGCCCTGCATGATGGCCGTGAAGTCGTGGTCAAAGTCACCCGTCCGAATATTCGCCAGCAGATTTTGCAGGATTTTGAAATTCTGGAATGGCTCGGTCAATTTCTGGAAAAACGTCTGGAAGCAGCACGTGCCCTACATTTATCAGAAATCATTCAGGATTATCGACAGATCATTCTGAATGAGCTGGATCTGACGCTGGAAGCAGACAATACCCGCCGTATGCGCCATCACTTTACCGGCTCGAGCATGATGTATGTGCCGGAAATTTATATGGACAGCAAAGACGTGCTGGTAGCCGAGCGCATTACCGGGGTGCCGATTTCAGATATCGCGACCTTTAACCGGCTGGGCATGGATCGGGCCGATCTGGCGCGTAAAGGCCTGACCATCTTCTTTACCCAGGTGTTCCGCGATAACTTCTTCCATGCCGATATGCATCCGGGAAATGTCTTTGTAGAAACCATCAATCCGGCCAATCCGCGTTTTATTGCGCTGGACTGCGCGATTATGGGCGAACTGTCCAAACACGACCAGATGACCGTAGCACGCATGCTACTAGCGGTCATGAACAGCGACTTTATGCAGCTGATTCAGGTGGTGCATCAGGCTGGCTGGATTCCACCGGGGACTGATCAGGATGCTTTGGCTCGTGAAATGCGCCGCAGTGTGGGGCCAATGGTCTCAAAACCGATGCATGAACTGGATTTTGCCGGCATTCTGATTGAAGTGATGGATATCGCTCGTCGTTTCCATCTCGAAATTCCCCCTCAATTGATGTTGCTGCTAAAAACTTTGGTGCATGTCGAAGGTTTGGGAACCGACCTATATCCTGAACTGGATATCTGGAGTCTGGCCAAACCGATCCTGACCGACTGGATCAAGGCCCAGATGAATCCGCAAAAGAACCTGAAAGAACTGGGACAAAAAATCCCGGATCTGCTTTTAGGGGCGCAGGATTTACCGACACTGATGATCGACAGCTTAAACGGTTTAAAAAACCAGTCGGCCTGGCATGCCAAACAGCTCAATGAATTACAAAGCATGCGCCTGCAAATGGAACATCAACAGAAGCGTAGCTGGATGTTCGGCAGTGTCATGGCCATTCTGCTGGCGATTGCAATTATTTCACCGTGGTTTGTGTCGGTGATTCTGATTGTGCTAGCAAGTGTGCTTGCCGTCTGGCGGATTGCGAAATAACTAAATGAGCTTTTAAAAAACCTGACACTGTTCAGGTTTTTTATTTTCTGGACATCGCATGACTCCAAAGTCACCTTAGGACATATCTTGCCATTGGGTCTTTAGACCTATCGCTTAAAATAAGCACATATTTGGCTAGTATAGGTTCAACCATGGTACAGATTTTACAGAAACGTGCGCCTGCGCTGACGATTCGTGCCGGCCATCTGGCACGTGAGCTGATTCTGGAACAAGGTTTGCAACCCGAACAGGTCGATATCGTGCCCGGTGCTGCAGGTGGCCCCAAAGGCATCGGTATTCAGGGACTCGATCAGGCGATTTTTGGTGAGTTTTTTCCACGTGCGCCTCAGCGTAGAACTTTGGTGGGTTCTTCGATTGGCAGCTGGCGCTTTGCCAGTATGGCTGCACATGGTGCTCAACAGGGAACCGAACGCTTAGCTGAACTCTATACCAATCTCTATTTTCATAAAAAAATGACCCGTCAAGATGTCAGCGACATCTGCCGTGGCATGCTGCTGGATCTGGTACAAGGCAAAGAAAACGATCTGGTCAATCATCCAGATTATCATCTCGCAGTCATTTCAATTAAAGCCCAGCATATTTTCCAGAGTGACAAGGCATTGCCGTTGCTGGCTTCTGTGGCTGGAATTCTTGGAACGACCGCAGTCGCGCGCCGGCACAGCCGTCATTTCATGCAACGTGTAATCAGCCAGCCCAATATCGGTGAACAGTTTAAAATCGCTGAAGATGGATTTACCACGCATTATCATGCACTAACCGAACAGAGTGTGTTGTCCTGGCTAATGGCATCGGCATCTATTCCGGGGGTCATGGCGGCAATGCGCGATATTCCGGATGCGCCGCAGGGTTATTATCGCGATGGTGGCCTGATTGACTATCACATTGACCTGCCCTTTCAGAGCAAAGGTATTGTGCTGTATCCACATTTTACCGATAGCATTACCCCCGGCTGGTTTGACAAGTTATTTAAACGTACCTCAAATCCGGAAAATCAGGCACGAACTTTGCTGCTTTCTCCATCGCAGCAATATCTGCAAAGTTTGCCTTTGGGTCGTTTGCCTGATCGTAAAGACTTTAACTTAAAAGGTTTGGACCAGAACCAACGGATTCAGCTGTGGAAGCAATGTATTGCGGAAAGTCAGCGTTTGGGCGATGAATTTCTGGAACTGGTCGAGAAGCAGAATTTTGCTGAGGTGATGCAGGCCTTGTAATTGGCCGCAGCTGCCCGATTATTTGTATAATTGCTTTAATTTTGTGAACTGTTGAGATTTATGCAGAAGTTTTTAGTTGTCCTGCAATACCTGTGTCTGGCCTTTGCCATTTATCTGATTTATAGCGTCAGCATGTCGCTATATAGCCAGGATTTTATCCTGATGGAGTTGGTCGCTGATATTGGTACGATTCTGATCTGTATCGACTTGGCGGTATTTTTATTTACCAGTAAAGGCAAGCCCGGCATTAGCATGGAAGAATATGCAAAAAGACTGGAACAGCCACCATCTAAGCTGGTCTATGTGACGCGAAAAATGGGGCATCTCGGTATTTTGCTGATTATCACCAGCTGGATTGTGCCGATAATCAATTCATAACGATCCAATAAAAAACCTCCCAATTGGGAGGTTTTTTTATCGAGGATAGCTAAAAATTATTTCGAACCTTTAATCCCTGCTTGAAGTAATAGCGCACCCAAACCACCAATTTTTTGCTCTTGTGGTTTAGCCGCTTGAGGTTTCTTACCCTGAGGGCGATCACCTTGCGGACGTCCTTGCTGTGGACGTTTACCCTGAGGCTTACGTTCACCACGTGGCTCATTGTTCTCGCGACGTGGCTGACGTGGTGCTTTCGCCGGAGCTTCAGAACCTTCTGGACGCATCGATAAATTCACACGGTTACGTTCAGCATCCACATTCAAAACACGGACTTGTACGATTTGACCCGGTTTCACCACTTTATGTGGGTCAGCGACGAATTCATTGGCAAGTTCAGAAATATGTACTAAACCGTCTTGATGCACACCCACATCGACAAATGCACCGAAGTTAGTGACATTTGTCACTACACCTTCCAGCTGCATGCCTTCAGACAATTGCGCAACTTCAGTAATGTCATCACGGAATTTAGCAGTGCGGAACTCTGGACGCGGGTCACGGCCCGGTTTTTCCAGTTCAGCCAATACGTCTTGAATTGTCGGCAGACCGAATTTCTCGTCTGCAAATTCTTCAGCATTCACTTGGCGAATGATTTCAGTATTGCCAATGATATCTTTTACAGTCGTTGCTTTTGCTTCAACAATTTTGCTCACCAAAGCATATGACTCAGGGTGAACTGCAGAAGCATCTAGTGGCTCTGTACCATCTTGAATACGCAAGAAGCCCGCAGCCTGCTCAAAAGTACGCTCACCTAAACGTGGTACTTTTTTCAAAGACTGACGATTGTCAAAACGACCATTTTCCTTACGGAATTCCACAATTTGCTGTGCGATCGATTTGTTCAGACCTGCGATATAACCCAAAATCGCTGCTGATGCAGTATTTACATCCACACCCACCGAGTTCACACAGTCTTCAACGACCGCTTCAAGGGTTTTCGCCAGACCGGTCTGGTTCACGTCATGTTGATACTGACCTACACCAATCGATTTCGGATCGATTTTCACCAGTTCTGCTAGTGGATCTTGTAAACGGCGTGCAATCGATACTGCACCACGGATCGACACGTCCAGCTCTGGAAGTTCCTGTGAAGCTAGTTCAGATGCTGAATACACCGATGCACCTGCTTCAGATACAGAAACACGCGTCATTTTCAGATCACTGTTCGCAGCCATCATTTCAGCAACTAAAGCTTCAGTTTCACGGCTTGCAGTACCATTACCAATCGCGATCAGGTCAACATTGAACTCGCGGCATAAACGCGCCAGCTCGGCCAGTGAACCTTCTTTATCATCTTTTGGCGCAAATGGATAAATCGTACTATGTGCCAGTACATCACCAGACTCGTTCACCACCGCCAGTTTCACACCAGTACGGATACCTGGGTCCACGCCCAAAGTGGTACGTGCGCCTGCAGGTGCAGACAGCAGTAAATGACGCAGGTTTTCAGCAAAGACGTTCATCGCTTCTGTTTCAGCAGCCAGACGTTTTTCAGTCAGCAATGAATGTTCAATCGTTGGACGAACTTTACCGAGCCAGAACAATTTTGCAGTTTGCTTCAAGAAATCCTGACGAGCTTGTGGCTGAACAGTTTCAAGATTGTATTCAGTTTCAATACGCGCCAATGGAGCATCATCTTCGCCATCAACTTTCAGGCCTAAAACGTTTTCCTGACGGCCACGCAGCATCGCCAATAAACGATGTGAAGGCACTTTGTTCAAGTTTTCAGAGAAATCGAAATAATCACGGAATTTTTTACCGACTTCTTTTTTCTCATCACTTGCAACTAAACTTTTCAGCACGGCAGTTTTTGCAAATGTCGCTTTAAGTTCAGTGGTCAGTGCGATATTTTGTGCCCAGTCATCAATCAGGATGTGCTGGATCGCATCAAGCTGGCTTTCAGTATCTGGATAATCTTCATGGCTAAAGCCCGCCAAAGCTTCAGCTGGATCAACGGCTTCATTAAAGATTTTTTCGGCAATCGGGCCTAAACCGGCTTCTTTGGCCTTGAATGATTTACTGGTACGTTTTGGGCGGTACGGCGCGTAAATTTCTTCTAATGCATTTTTGGTTTCGGCCGCATTCACACGCGCCAATAAATCATCAGATAATTTATCTTGTTCTTTGAGTGATTCAATCACCTTTTCACGGCGCTCATACAAATCACGCAAGTATGATAAACGCGTATCGAGTTGACGTAGTTGCGTATCGTCTAAGCCTTGCGTTACTTCTTTACGGTAACGTGCAATAAAAGGAACACTGGCACCTTCATCAATAAGCTTGATGGCAGCCTCAACTTGATTTGGACGTACGGCAAGTTCTTTTGCCAACTGCTGAACTAAGTCAGTCATCGTGTTTGATCCCACAAGGATAAGTACTAAATGGCATGATTATAAAGACCGGGTCTATAAAATCCACCATTGTTTTTATTAATTTACCTCATCTTTATATTATGAAGTGCCACAGTTTTCAGCTTTTCCCGATAAAGTTTGTATGAACTTTGCTTTTTATCCAGCTTAAAATCGTATTTTTTGCTCATTTAGATGTATATATTTGGTATCTATGTCTTGATTTTAACTGCAATATTTGGTGCTTTAGAGCATAGTCAATTAATATCAATGAATCGTATACTCAAAGCCTATTTGATTTTTATTTATGACGACAATAAAGAATAAAGGAGCATCTCATGAGTTTAGTTGTACCTGCTGAAAAAGCCGATGCCGTACATACCGAAACGGACCGGGTCGAACGGATCCTGGTGGTTGATGATGATGTTCGTCTGCGTACCTTATTACAGCGTTTTCTCGAAGATAAAGGCTTTGTGGTTAAAACTGCACATGATGCCACGCAGATGGATCGACTTTTACAGCGGGAACTGTTTTCTCTGATCGTGCTCGACTTTATGCTTCCGGTCGAAGATGGCTTGAGTATCTGTCGTCGTTTACGCCAATCCAATATCGATACGCCTATCATTATGCTCACCGCTCGTGGTAGCGACTCGGATCGTATTGCCGGTTTAGAAGCAGGTGCCGATGATTACTTGCCTAAACCGTTTAACCCGAATGAGCTGCTGGCACGTATTCGTGCGGTATTGCGCCGTCAGGTACGTGAAGTGCCGGGTGCACCAAGCCAGCAGATGGAAGTAGTTTCTTTTGGTCCTTGGTCACTGGATTTGTCTACCCGCACCCTTACCCGTGAAGGCCAAGTGGTAACACTCACTACCGGTGAGTTTGCGGTACTGAAAGCACTGGTGCAGCATCCACGTGAACCATTAACCCGCGACAAGCTGATGAATCTGGCGCGTGGCCGTGAATGGGGTGCCATGGAACGTTCAATTGATGTTCAGGTGTCACGTTTACGCCGTTTAGTGGAAGAAAATCCAGCCCGTGCACGTTATATCCAGACCGTATGGGGTGTGGGTTATGTCTTTGTTCCAGATGGTGCTGAATAAAGGAAAACTTATAGGATAAAGATTACCCCAATTTATTGTCCCTAAAAGCCATTCGCGGCTGTTTGAGCTTCCCCTTCTTTAAAGGCTCGTATACAAAGGCGCGAGTTCAGCGAATGGCAAAGTTTTTACTTGCGTAACAGTGTTACTCATTTTTTCAAAAAAAGTAACACAACAAGCTCCTTCCATCGAAGGTTCAAGCAGTAAGATTCCATTACAAATTATTATTACTGCTCAATTTGGAAAATGCCAACAGGGAGCTGGTGTGAAACTCGACCCCATCGATCCACAAAAATTTACCGATTTTGTCAGCTACTCGGAAAAGAAACGTACCCGCTGGGAACGCTTTCTCGACAAGATCAAGCCGCGTTCTGCTGCCATGCGTACCACAGTACTGGTGGTTTTTGTGGTGTGTTTTAGCCTGTTCATGTCCTTGTGGTTCTTTTGGCGTACCCTGTTTTTACCTGAAATCCAGCAACATGCGCGTTATCTGGCCATGGAACTGGAAATTCTCAACAATCCCGATCTGCGCCTGTATCACAAACAGCAAGAAGTGGATATCGATGACTGGCTGAAAAACCGGGTCGGCATTGAATACGTGACCAATCCAGCAGAATATCCCACGGTTCGGGAAAAGCTGATTGCAGAATTTTTTACTCGGCAGATCGAAACCAAACTGGCCAAAGAGTTACGTATCGAACAAGCCACGGTCTATTTCCAGTTTAAGCCGAGTCCACGTATCTGGATCCAGACCCCTGAAATGAATGGCCACTGGGTACAGGAACCTTTAAAGACGTATGCCAACTATAGCAATGAACTGATTTTGGGCTGGTTGCTTGGCACGCCGATTATTGTCGGCATCATTATTTTGACCTTGGTGCGTCAGCTCAACCGTCCTTTACGCCGTTTGCAGAACGCCGCCAACAGTTATAGCCGAATCGGTTCGGCGCCCTATCTGGATACCAATCATGGTCCACTGGAAATCCGTCAGGTCAATCATGCCTTTAACCAGATGATTTATACGCTGGATCAGACCGAGCGGGAACGCCGCATCATGCTGGCCGGCATTTCACATGACTTGCGCACGCCCTTAACCCGGATCCGCCTCAGTGCCGAAATGATGCCAGATGAAGACTTTCTCAAAGAAGGCCTGATTTATGATGTCGAAGATATGGACGCGATTCTGGATCAGTTCATCTCCTATATGCGTGATGGTTCTGATGAAGAGCCGCAGGATACCAATGTCAATGTGCTGCTCCAAGAACTGGTCAAGCAGTTTAAACCGCTGGATATCCGCTTTACGCCACAAGACATCCCAACCATTCAGGCGCGCAGCATGTCGCTAAAAAGGCTGATTGGTAATCTGATCAATAATTCGAAACGTTATGGTTCAGAACCAATTGAGCTTTCTGCGCATGTTGAAGAAGATCAACTGTTGATTTGTGTCGCAGACCATGGCGAAGGCATCCCGGAAGATCAGATTGAAGCCTTGATGCAGCCTTTTGTTCGGGGTAATTCGGCACGAACTGTACAAGGCAGTGGCTTGGGGTTGGCCATTGTGAAACGGATTGTCGACATTCACCATGGTCAATTGCGTATTCATAATCGTCCTGAAGGTGGGCTGGAAGCTATCATTTCACTACCCGTGAATCAGGTGAACCCAGAGACACTTTCCCCAGCCACCACACTCGATAAAATTCGCCAAACTTTGACTGATCACTTTTAAGAAGTGATCAGTAATTCAACAAATGACTTTTTAGTTTTTCTATACAATTCATTTTATAGTTCACGAATTCAATCATTTAAAAATCATCATTTTTTATTATACCTACATTTAGCTAAAAAATTAGACCTTAGCCTAACACCTATGCACAATACATTTTTTGAGCGGTACAATCCGTATCATAGTTTAAGAATTAATGAGAGTTAAAATGTCTTTAGATCGTATCCGTTTAGCCTCCCTACACAACAAAGTCATCAGCCCTGAACAAGCGGCTGAATTCATCCAAGATGGCATGACTGTGGGTATGAGTGGCTTTACTCGCGCTGGTGAAGCGAAGGCGGTTCCTTTAGCTTTGGTTCAACAGGCAAAAGCAAACCCATTAAAGATTACGTTAATTACTGGTGCATCACTAGGGAACGATCTAGACAAACAACTGACTGAAGCTGGCGTATTGGCACGCCGTTTACCGTTCCAGGTCGACAACACTTTACGTAAAGCAATCAACAACGGCGAAGTGATGTTCATTGACCAGCACTTGTCTGAAACCGTTGAACAAATGCGTAACCTTCAGTTGAAAAAACCAGACGTTGCGATCATCGAAGCCGTAGCAATTACTGAAGATGGCGGCATCATTCCAACAACATCTGTTGGTAACTCTGCAAGCTTTGCGATTTTTGCTGAAAAAGTGATTGTAGAAATCAATACGAATTTAAGCCCGGCATTTGAAGGCTTGCACGATATCTACATCCCGACCTATCGTCCAACGCGTCAAGCGATTCCATTGACTCAAGTTGATGAGCGTATCGGTACGCATGCGATCAATATTGATCCATCTAAAATTGTTGGTATCGTATTTAACAGCGAATTGCATGACTCTCCATCTACTGTAACTGCGCCAGATGATGAGACTCAAAGCATTGCCAACCATTTGATTGCTTTCTTTGAAAAAGAAGTGGCTGAAGACCGTCTACCGAAAAACCTCGGACCTCTTCAAGCAGGGATCGGTTCAATTGCAAATGCCGTATTGACGGGTCTGAAAGATTCAAACTTTGAAGACTTGATCATGTACTCAGAAGTTCTGCAAGACTGTACGTTTGAATTGATCGATGCAGGTAAAATGAAGTTTGCTTCAGGTTCTTCTATTACACTTTCTGCGAAATACGGCGAGAAAGTATTTAACAACCTTGAACAATACAAAGACAAACTGGTATTACGTCCACAGGAAATTTCAAACCATCCTGAACTGGTACGTCGTTTAGGTATTATCGGCATCAACACTGCACTTGAGTTTGATATTTACGGTAACGTGAACTCAACTCACGTATGTGGTACCAAAATGATGAACGGTATTGGTGGTTCAGGTGACTTCGCACGTAATGCCCACTTGGCGATCTTCGTAACCAAATCAATCGCGAAAGGTGGCGACATCTCTTCTGTGGTACCGTTTGCTTCACATATCGACCATGCAGAACACGATGTTGATATCCTAGTGACTGAACAAGGTCTTGCGGATCTTCGTGGTTTGGCTCCGCGTGAGCGTGCACGTGCAGTAATTGATAACTGTGCGCACCCAATGTACCGCGATGCGTTGAATGATTACTTTGACCGTGCATGTGCAAAAGGCGGCCATACCCCTCATCTTCTTCGTGAAGCGCTTTCTTGGCACTCAAACTTCGAAGAAAATGGTCACATGCTTGCTGTTGAAGCTGCAGTAAAAACTGCATAATTGACTGCATTCACAAAACGCCCTACGGGGCGTTTTTTTATGGCATTTTTATATTTTTTTTGAATAGTCAGAACCTGATTATATTAAGGAAGCCATCTGGCTATCACCTACTCTTTCTTCTTTTATTTATCCTGCCGATCTGCTGTAGAAATACACTTCTGATGCTCAAGGGCTTTAAATTCTGATTCTTCACCCTCATACTTGAACACAAGAGCAAAATTAGAGACATGACATGCGCGTAGATATCTGGTCAGATGTGGTTTGCCCCTTCTGCTATATTGGTAAAAAACGTTTAGAAGCTGCTGCACAAGAAGCAGGTATTGAGCTAGAAGTACATTGGCACAGTTTCCAGCTCGATCCTGAAGCACCTGTACGTCAGGAAGTCTCCAACTCTGAGCGTCTGGCGCAAAAATATGGCCGCACCGTGGCAGAAGTCGAAGAGATGCAGCGCAATATTGCTGAAATGGCCAAAGCCGAAGGTATTGAATTTAACTGGGAAGGTGCCAATTCAGGCAATACCTTTAATGCGCATCGCCTGATTCACCTGGCGCAAAGCAAAGGTTTGGGCAATGAAGCACAGGAAGCGTTCTTCTATAGCTATATGACCCAAGGTCTGGCGATTGGAGAACGTGAAACACTGGAAGATGTCGCAGCGCGTATTGGCCTGAATCCGGTCGAAGTCGATGACCTGTTGGATTCGGAAGAATATGCTGATTTCGTCAAATTCGATCAGGAAGTCGCACATGAACAACTCAAAGTGACCGGTGTACCTTTCTTTGTTTTTGATCAACGTGTGGCATTGGCAGGCGCGCAGCCTAAAGAAGTTTTCCTGCAAGTATTTGAAAAAGCGCTCGATACATCAACCAACAGTCAGGCAGCACAATGCTCAACAGAAACGTGTGACACGCCAGACCAAGCTAAATAAAACAACGTTCAATAAAAAACCCCATTTCAAATGGGGTTTTTTTATTTGTTATTGAATGGCATTCGCTTAATCAACCAGAAAACTAATTTTTAAATTGACACGATATTCCGTGATTTTATTTTCTTTAATGACAACCTTCTGTTCATTGATCCAAGCACCTTGTACATTTTTGACCGTTTCTGTGACTTTCTGAATGCCCGTTTGAATCGCATCTTCAAAGCTTTTATTGCTGCTTGAATTGACTTCTACCACTTTTGCAATTGCCATAATAAAACTCTCAGCATGAAAATGAATGGAATTCCATCTTAGTCCATTCTCAGAAGATTGCAGCAGCCCGTAAACAAGCGATAGCAAAAACTTACATGGATTGAACAAAGCTCGAAATTCAATCTTAAATTGGCAGATCAAAAACACATCGCCGCTTGTTTTGGCACTCGATCAAGTCCAGATTCTCATCGCCAAAACAAAGCATAAAGTCCTGTAAAATCATAAAAATCAAACTAGAGTAAATACACTAATTTATTGTTTTATAGAGTAATTTATCTAAAATTTACTGCCTGAATTTGCCGAATCTATCATTTTATATTAAGTCTTATTTGCTATTATTTCACCCGAATTAAGTTTAAATATTCTCCTCTGTTCAAGTCATTGAACACTCTGATATTAAAGGTCATCCTATGAATGCTCTTAAATTTGCTTTCGCTGCAACCGTTATGGCTTTTTCTGTTCAAGCGTCTGCACAAATGGCGCAAGTGGTTCATCTGCCAGACTTTCCAGCGACTAAAGTACCTGCTGAAACAGTAAATACAGATGCTGCGACTGTAGCAACTGAAAAAACGGCTTAATGCAAAACTGTTTTGCATTAAAACAGGCTGATTGATTCAGCCTGCTTTTTTTATCATATTGAACACATTCTGTGTAAAAGATGCACAACTCTCAAAAATATCGACTATTTCCTACTCTCATTTTTTCTATTGATTTTTATCACTTTTAATTAAAAAATTTGTTTATAAAACACTCAAAATAGATCACTATTTTATGTGATCTCTGCTTATAATTGCAGCAATATAAATAGATTAATGATAAGAAAATTTTTTATGCATGAACTTCAGGCATTGGTACAGGGCAAAATTCCGCCTCAGTCAGTTTCTATTGATTATTTAATTGAAATGGCAGAAAGCTATACAGACTCGAATTCTGCTGAATACAGACTGGTCGAGCTGGCGGTTAACATTGTACTGGCACAAACCCTGGATAAAGCACTGAAACATCTCTAGAGATCAAAAAATGAATGCTTTAGAAAAAGCACACTTAATTAAAGAACTACATGGACTGGCGCAGCAACTGGAGCATAAAGTCCTGCCTTTCTATGAAATTGCCCGTTCTAAAAAAAGGATACGCGATATTTTTAATCTGTGTGATGAGCCTATTTTCAAGACCCAGATTTCAGCATTTAAGGCCCGCACTCAACCTGAACTTGTTGCTTACCAATTTTCTGCTAATACGTCTTATCATCTAAGCTTTCGTGGCTATTTCACCGAAATCTTAGCACTGGAACAAGCACTGTCTGCCCATCCGGATTCTGGCTGGGCAGTTTTGCATCATCCTGAACGTGGCTGGCAAATCTGGCTGATGCCCGCTCCCCAAGCTCCTGCCCTGCACAGCCAATGGGCTGAATTGCAACACTGCTATATCTGGCTGTTGCAACAACAGCAGCAATTTTCTTGTCTGCAACAGGATCCCCCCTTGATCGTTCCTGCCTTATCCTTAAACGAAGCTGAAACCAGCTGCAATTCTGTGGAAACAACCAAATATCATCGGGGACGGCCGCGCGCAAGAATCCATGCATTAGAACTACGCCGCCCAGATGAGTCAACCAATCAGATACTGACTGAACCCAAGGAACTAAATCCTCAACTAAAAGCTGAAATGACAATAACGAAAATTCCGCAAGAACAGATCACAGCCTCCGAATTGATTCAATTCCCTGTACAGATTCAACTAGGCGAACTAAACACCCATGTACACCCTTTAGGCTTAGAAGAAACCAATATCCAGCGACTCTGTGCTTTAGAACTGACTGAGAATATCGAGCATCCTGCCTATCTGGATATCACCTTGTATTATGCGGCAGAAGATAACTGGCAGGCACGTCAGGTTTATTTGGTTGAACAACTGAATCTGCAAGGTCAGTTTGTTAAATATCTGATGCTCTTAGGGGTACCGAGTCAGTTACAGGCACATTATTGTATTCAACATTGGCTGACCCATCATCAACGCCAGGCTGCTGCGATTAAATCACTGGCATGGTCTGTTATAAGCACCAGTTTCATGCAACTCGAGCTTTTTTCAACGGCTTACTTGCAGCAGGCTGAAACAGTCTGGACACAGCCAGATTACCATCCATTTATACCCGCACAGTCCATTCAAAAGCAGAAATTTATCTCGTTTAAAGAAGCTGCTGCGGATTTTTCTACCCCAGTGCTTTTGCTACAGGAACATCAAAAAATCCGAGTGATTCATGGTGAAAAACGCATCTCTCTCGCAGAGGATGAGCTGGCCTATCCATACATCTTGCTGCAACGCGACAAACAGCTAAATTGGCAGAATATTCACAATATTATTTTAACAATGCCACAACCCATTCGGGTATTAGAGCTTTATCGGGAAATTCAGGCTCAAATGATTGAATAATTGCTGTTATTTTGTAGCTTTAACTTGCTTTTTAAGGCCGTTTTTTAGAAAACTACAGCTGAATATAAGAATACAAGAGCAACAAATATCTCATGCAAATAAACAGGATTACTCAAATTTTACTGCTCTCTCTGGGCTTAGGAATGAGTGGTAGCATGTCTTGGGCCAATTCAGTCACAACTGCTCCTGCCAGTCCAACGAATATAGAGCCAAGCCGATCAGGCTTGCTGGATCAGATTCCACGTTTGATCGATGCAACACCCACGGTTCTGCCGGAGCAATCAAATGTCGCCATTGTTCCATCCACGCTAGAGACAGAAAATTATTCATGGGCAGATCAAAAGCAGAAAGGCATCCGCGAATGGGCCGATCGTACTGCGCATAAAATTGATAACTGGTTTGGTGAAAGCGATCCGGATCAGCCAGCTGCAGCTACATTACGGATCATTCTAGATAATCGCTGGGATGAATATGAAGGCTATGAGATTAAGCCTCGAATCCGCGGCAAGATCAAGCTTCCGACCTTGGAACAAAAGCTGAGTGTGGTGTTTGGTGATGACAGTCTGGACAATGAATTAGACAGCAATGTCGCGATTACCAATGAAAATCCTGCCACTTCCGGAAATAAGCGTCTGGATACTAAACGTGCCCGTGAAGATAACAGCTCTTTTGCCTTACGTTGGTCAGAATGGTCAGATCGCATTCCTTTCGAAACCGATCTGGATTTGGGCCTACGTTCTGGCGATGATATTTACCTGCGTGTCAAAGCCAGTAAGGATTGGACACTAGAAAATGACTACTCTTTTCATGCCGAACAGATTTATCGCTATGGCGTTCAGAGTGAAAACTATTTACGGACCAATCTGGAGTTGATCCATGCTCGTCCCAATCAGGCCTTTTTCTCCAATCAACTCAGTCTGACTTATGCAGATGATCAAGACGACGATCTGACTTGGGACAACTACACTTTTAGACAACACCAGTTTTTTCAGGACAACCGTTTTAGTTATGGCATTTATA
The DNA here is from genome assembly GCF_049896445.1 of Acinetobacter sp. TWP2-2-3. GTDB lineage: Bacteria > Pseudomonadota > Gammaproteobacteria > Pseudomonadales > Moraxellaceae > Acinetobacter. The sequence continues at coordinate 20,761 of NZ_JAFCUI010000003.1, read as the reverse complement.
CTGGAGGTTATCTGAATGACAAGGATCTGCGTCTCAACCGCTGGGGTCCATATGTGTCGTGGAGACAACCTTTTTTACGTGAATGGTTTTTTGTCCAGACCGACCTGAACTACCTGAATGATCATCGCGAGGATCGTGACCACTATGTCGGGGCTTTGGTACGTTTAGAAGCATTGTTTTAAACTGAATGATGGTGGAAAATATAAAAGCCCATCATTCATGGGCTTTTTTCAATATTACTGAGGCAATCAGCGCGGTAAGTATTAGCTGGTTTTATTCAAGATAATACGATCACTGCGTAGCACTCGTTTTTGCTGTAATGAAGGTTGCTCCATCACTGGCATATTGAAGCGAATACGATCGCTATGTTGCACACGTTGTAGTTTTGCTGCCTCTACTTTCGCAACTTTATAAAAACTGATTCGATCTGTGCGTACCATTTTTTCTGCAGCAGGTGCCGCTAGACTAACTTGGCTCATCGACATCAGGATTACAGCGCCCATACTGATCATCAGCTTAAATTTCATAACATTCTCTCTCTTTGCTTTATAATCGTAATTATAAATTAAAAATTAATTAATAATCCAAAATATAGATTTATGATTCGAAGGTATTTTTTTATCCTGTCTATCGTTTTTCCAGATCATTTCTAGAATTGAAAAATGAAGCAGACATAAAAAATCCCTCCTAAGAGGGATTTTCTCATTCAATACATCAGCACTTAAGCAAGCAGCAAACTATTAATTCGCTTGACATATTCAGCAGGATTTTCTGGTAATCCACCTTCTGCAATCACCGCTTGGTCGAAGATCACATTGGCCAGATCATCAAACTGCGCCGAGCCATCCAGTTTTTTCACCAACGGATGTTCTGGGTTAATTTCCAGAATCGGCTTGATATCCGGCACAGGCTGACCTGCATCTTTCAGCATACGAATCAGTTGTGGAGACAACTCACCTTCTCCAGTTACCAGACAAGCCGGAGAATCGACCAGACGCGTCGTCACCCGCACTTCTTTGGTTTTGTCTTTTAATGAATCCGTCAGCTTATCCACCACCGGTTTAAACTGGGCTGCGGCTTCTTCAAGGGCTTTCTTCTCTTCGGCATCCTGAAGGTCACCTAAGTCAACTGCACCCTTAGACACGTTTTGCAAAGGCGTACCATCGAACTCATTCACGAAGTTCATCGCCCATTCATCCACGCGTTCAGTCATCAACAGAACTTCAATGCCTTTTTTCTTGAACAGTTCCAGTTGCGGTGAATTTTTCGCAGCATTCAGACTATCTGCAGTCACATAATAAATGGCTTTCTGGCCGTCTTTCATGCGTGCTTTATAGTCTGCCAATGATGTGCTGACTTCATCATTGGTCGACGTCGCATAACGCAGCAGTTTCAAGATACGTTCACGGTTGCTGAAATCTTCACCCAGACCTTCTTTCAATACTGAAGCAAATTCCTGATAGAAGGTCTTGAAGTTTGCCTGATCTTTTTCATCTTCAGATTTAGCCAGATTATCCAAAATGGTCAGGATACGGCGGGTATTGCCTTCACGGATGGTTTTTACATCACGGCTTTCTTGCAGTAATTCACGGCTCACGTTCAATGGCAGATCGGCACTGTCCACCACGCCTTGTACAAAGCGCAGGTAGTTTGGAATCAGGTTATCCGCATCATCCATAATGAACACGCGTTTCACATACAGCTTGATACCCGCTTTGGATTCACGGGTGAAAATATCATGTGGCGCTTTGCTTGGAATATATAATAACTGGGTATATTCAGTGCTGCCTTCAACTCGGTTATGCGCCCAAGCCAATGGCGCTGCGAAATCATGGCTTAAGTTCTTGTAGAACTCGACATACTGCTCTTCAGTGATTTCAGACTTGTTACGAGTCCATAATGCGCTGGCCGAGTTAATGGCTTCCCACTCATCAGTTTTGACATACTGGCCACCTTTAGATGTTTCACCTTCAGCCGCTTCTTCTTCCTGCCAGACTTCTTTTTGCATCTGGATTGGCAGGCTAATGTGGTCTGAATATTTATTGATAATCTGCTTCACTTTATAGCTTTGCAGATAATCCAGCGCATCGTCACGCAAGTGCAGAATAATATCGGTACCACGACTTTCTTTAGTGATCTGTTCAACTTCGAACTCACCGGTTCCGCCACTGATCCAGCGCACCCCTTCAGAGACATCTGTGCCAGCACGACGCGACTCTACCGTGATCTTGTCAGCCACAATAAAACCGGAATAGAAACCGACACCAAACTGGCCAATTAGCTGGGCATCAGCCTTTTGATCGCCGGTCAGTTTGGACATAAAGTCTTTGGTGCCTGATTTGGCAATAGTCCCTAAATTATCAATAGCTTCCTGTTCGCTTAAGCCGATCCCGTTATCTGAAATGGTAATGGTTTTATTGTCTGCATCCAGACTGACACGAACGCGCAGATCCGGATCATTTTCATAAAATTCGGGATGGTTAATCCCTTCAAAACGTAATTTGTCGCATGCATCTGAGGCATTCGAGATCAATTCGCGTAGGAAAATTTCAGGGTTTGAATAAAGCGAATGGGTCACGAGATGTAGTAACTGAGCCACTTCAGCCTGGAAACTATGTTTTTGTGCGCTAGACTCGCTCATTAATCACTCCTTTTATTTTAAATACAGGTCAATACTGTTGCCTATATGAATGGAGTGAGTTACTAAATTTTCAATAGCCAGTTGTATATTTTTTCTCAAGATATTTTATAAAGGATCTCTTGATCTAAAATGACTTGGATTTGTAAAGGCTTAGGTTTAAGGCTTAATAAGGCCCAAGCTTATAAATACGTTGAAATTGCAGGTCTATTTGCTGCTGACGCATATTATAGACCTGACTCAGACAGGACACAGATTCCTGACAGCGGTCACGGAACTGTAGCCATTTCACCTGATCACGCTGGATCACCGAACGGGTTCCCATAGGCACCATACGGCGTAAAATATGATAGCTGGTACTCATCTTGACATCGGCATCATTGAGCAGACGATGTTCACAAATCGCTTTCTCTGTCACGGTTTCAGCTTTCTGACAATCAAAACTTGCCGCATAGGTAGACCCTGCCAGCAGGCTGAAGAAGATCACAATACCTTGGCTTAAAAACTTCATGCTGATCTTCCTTATTATTCAATTATTAAGTCGTATTCAATTAATATTTACTTTATTCGTTTTAATATAGTTGAACATTGCCGATCTGCTCAATTTCAATAAGTTATAAATCGTTGTTATTTTGAAAAAAAGCCTCATTCAAGATGAGGCTTTTTTGTTGAGCAAGGCTAGAATTTAGAACTTGTAGCTATAACCGATCGTATAAACCCAAGGATCAATATTCAATTCGAATTTAGTATTATCAGCATCATCTAAAGTCACTTCAGGACTCAAATCTGCATAGCGCACGTCAGCAAATACTCCCCAGTTTTTGGCATCGGCTGGCTGATAATTAAAGCCGACTTGACCTGCCAAACCAAACTCTTCTTTCACGTCTTTAGCCAGACCTTCTTCATCCCAAGCAATAAAAGCTGTGCCACCTACGCCAATATATGGTGTAAAGCGTGTTGCATTTTTAAAGTTATATTTAGCGGTAATTGTGGGTGGCAGATGTTTGATCTTAGCCACCTTACCTACACCCTGAAGAGAAATGTCATGGTTAAACGGGGTAGCCAATAATAATTCTGCCGAGATATTGTCATTAAAGAAGTATTCAACCGATGGCGTAAAACCATATTCCTGATCGGCTTCTGCGACTAAACCTGGTGCAATTTCAGTGTCACTTGATGGTGCTAAAGAACTGGCACCGACTTTCACCTGCCATTGACCTGCCATCGCAGATGCAGAAAGACCCATTAATGCAATTAGAGCAGCTTGCTTTAACATTTTAAAATACCCCACAGGAAGAATAATTATTAAGAAAATAAATCTTAATTAATAATAAACACGAGAGAAAATAATATGCAATAAGGATTATAAAACTAATTTTCAATTATTATTTAAATAACTGATTTGAAAAGTTATTTATTTTAAATTGACTGGATTAGTTGGTTTTAAATACCAAGCATATTAATCAGATAAATATGAATTTATTCAGACTAAAATAATCAGGTTTATATTAATTTTTATTTAAACATATATTTTAAATACATCTTATTATTTATTTTAAATCCAGATAAATCTGCTCCAATAGATATCAGAGCAGATTGAAATTGACTTACAGAACCATGGCTGCAATCCAGCCAAAAATCATCAACGGAATATTGAAGTGAATGAAGGTTGGAATCACACTGTCCTTCATATGGTCATGCTGACCATCCATATTTAAACCCGAAGTTGGGCCCAAAGTTGAATCCGAAGCTGGAGAACCGGCATCTCCCAAAGCTGCTGCAGTCCCGATAATCGCAATGGTCGCAGCCGGGCTAAAACCGAACTGGATACAGAGCGGTACATAGATAATTGCCAGAATTGGAATGGTCGAGAAAGAAGAACCAATGCCCAATGTGATCAGCAAACCAATCAACAGCATCAGGAAGGCAGCCAAAGCCTGACTATCACCAATCCAGTTCACTGATGCTTCAACCAAGGTTGGTACCTGATTAGTCGCTTCAATCACAGCGGCAAAGCCTTGTGCTGCAATCATGATAAAGCCAACCAGCGCCATCATGCGCATACCGGTAATGATCACATCATCCGCTTCTTTCCATTTAAAGATCCCCGCACAACTCAGGATCGCGACACCGACCAGACCGGCCAGAATCATCGAGTCTGAATAAAGCTGTACCGCCAATGTGGCAATCACTGCAAGGCCGGCCATCCCGATGGTAAATTTGGCAATCTGCGGTTTAACCTGCTCAGCCACACCTAATTCAGCGGAAATACTTTGCTGTTCCTGGACATGAATATCTTGATATTGACGTGGTTTGCGATAGCTAATAAAGATCGCCATCAATAAGCCCACAAACATACCGAATACTGGAATTGCCATCGCAGATGGAATCTGGTCATAGCTAATTTCAAATCCGTATGGCTTACCAAAAGTATTGATGTTATGACCCAGAATGTCATTCAGGAAGATGGCACCAAAACCGACCGGAATCAGCATATAGGTGCCCACCAGACCAAAGGTCAGTAAACAGGCCACCAAACGGCGATCCAGCTGTAAATGGTTAAATACAATCAATAGCGGCGGAATCAGTACCGGAATGAAGGCAATATGCACAGGAATGACGTTCTGCGAGAACACGGCAGCAATGGCAACCGTGAAGAAGATCAGATATTTCACCCGGTTTTGCGCTTTAAAATCTGCCTCACCTTTCAAGGTGCTAATCATTTTATAAGCCAGTAAATCCGGTAACCCCGAACGCGCCAGAGCCAAAGCAAATGCACCTAAAATACCGTAAGCTAAGGCAATTTTGGCACCCCCACCCAAGCCATTGTTAAACGCGTCCAAGGTTCCCTGCAGGCCCAGACCTGCCAATAAACCACCTGTAACAGCACCAATGACCAGGGCAAAAACCACAGGTACACGTGCCAACGAGAGTCCGAACATGACTCCAATAGCAGCAAGAATTGCGAACATAATGAATCGGAATAGAGAGAAAGCGGCTATTTTATCAGAAAATGCGGATAAAAATTCCGCCACTTTTTTCTGGCCGGGTCATGTTTAGTTGAGTGGCCTATCAAGTGATGACAACAGATTTACGCTGAATAAACTCATCAATCAATTGAGCCACTTGCTCCGGCTGACTTAGAATCGCCCAGTGATTGGCAGCCAGTTCTACTTTGGAGAAGTCATCCGCCCATTTGGACATCTCATCGACCAGATCTGGCCCGACAAACTGGTCATATTTCAGCACAATTGCCTGTACCGGACAGATGGCAAAACGCTGCCGTGGTTGAGTTAAGCGTGGCAAAAAATTGGCCCGGTACAGGTTCACACCATATTTGCCATCTTTGACAATATGCGTGTTGAGTGGCAGATTATCGTGTCTTTCCAGTTGCTGCACGATCTTGCTCCAACGCTGCGGATTAAAAAAATTCCAGGCCAATGGCGCCACCAAGGGCAACTGAAACACCGCAATATACCAGGACTTGCTCATTTGCTTTAAGAATTTTGCCTTGTTTTGCTGGAACTGTTCACGCATCCAGAAAGCGGCATGATCCAGACATGGCCCAGACAAGGTGCTATAAGACAGAATTCGTCCTTTAAAGCGTGGACCGGTGACGGATTCCCAGGACTGAATTGAACCCCAGTCATGCGCGGCCAGATGAAAAGCACGATTCGGCAATATTTCGTTCACCACCTCTTCCAGATCCTGACTTAAACGGGCCAAGCGGTAATCGGAGATTTTTTTGGGAATACTGGACTCACCTGCGCCACGGACATCATAAGTCACAACAAAGTAATCCTGACTCAAATGAGCAATGGCTGGCTCCCAAACTGCCTGATGATCGGGATAGCCGTGAACCAGCACCAATGCCGGTTGTTCGGATTGTCCATAAGTTTTGACACAAAGACGCTGCTGATCCGTGGTATCGACCCATTGCATGTGCATTTCCATCTTTTGATCCTGTTTTTGTTATTGACCACTTAGTTTATAAATCGGCATGATTGATCAATGCCAGCGCATTTTTGTTGCTCTAGTATGCATAATCACAGCCGCAAAAAGAATGTCAGTATGAGCCTATTCCAGAAAATTCAAAAACTGCCTCTGGTTTCAAAATTTATTCTGAACCGCTATGCCCCTTATCGTGGTGCAGGCATTGAAATTGATAAGATTGATTTTAATAATTATCACGTTCGGGTCAAAATGCCGCTGACCCGTAAGAACCAGAATATTGTCGGTGTGCATTTTGGTGGCAGCCTGTATTCAATGGTCGATCCCTTTTATATGTTATTGCTGATGCATCATTTGGGGCCGAAATACCTGGTCTGGGATAAAGGCGCCAGCATTCAGTTTTTGGCACCGGGTCGCGGTACAGTGGTGGCGGATATTCGGATTTCTGCTGAAGAAATTACCACGATTATCAATCTGGCGGCCGATAATGCGCCAGTGTATCGACATTATCAGCTGAATATTTATGATGAAGCCGGGGTCAGAATTGCTGAGGTAGAGAAAACGGTCTATATCCGGCGGAAACAGAGCAAAGGGAAAATTAACGCTTCTAAATAAGATAAAAGCGCCACATTGGCGCTTTTAAATCTAGATGAATCTGAAGTAACTTTCGACTTAACGACGACGGTTATCCTGTTCAATCGCAGCACCGGCACCACCACCGATTGCGCCACCGATTGCGGCACCCGCATTACCACCGAAGATGCTTTTACCGACTGCGGAACCAACAGCACCACCTACACCACTATAGGTCGCATTACGGTTTGAACCGCCTTGGGATTTACTACCCACTGCAGCACCGGCACCACCACCTACAGCTGCACCAACGCCACCGCCGACTTTATTACCAACACCACCACCGACTGCACCACCAAGGGCCGCAGCACCGATCCGTTGCTCATTGGCAGACATACTTTCACAACCCGCCAACATAAAGGTGGAAAGAGTGGCAACTGCCATAACACCCATTAATTTTTTCATGACCTTGACCTTCCTGTCTCGCTTTAATTAAGCTTATCTTCATTTTATGAAACTAAAATCTGTAGCGTGTTACTTCTCTCGGTATTCCTGCTGAGTTTTGTAAATATCAATGGATTATTCTTCTGTTCAAGCTGTCTTATTTATAAATTTCAGACAAAAAAAGACGCCCGAAGGCGTCTCTTTTCTCAGCTTTAACTCGAATTAGAATTCTTCGTTAAATGCCTGGCTTAGAGCTTGGTCTACATCAGAGAAATCATTGTGCAGTTCAAATTCTGCAGCTTCTGCTTCTTGACGACGACGCTCCAGGTGGTAAGCCAAACCTGTACCCGCTGGGATCAGGCGACCTACAACCACGTTCTCTTTCAAGCCGCGTAAGTCATCTTCTTTACCTGTTACAGCCGCTTCAGTTAACACACGCGTGGTTTCCTGGAACGATGCAGCAGAGATGAACGAGTCAGTAGAAAGCGATGCTTTCGTAATACCCATCAATTGACGTTCAAACTTCGCAGGGAACTTGTTTTGTGCAAGAACTGCTTGGTTTTCTTGAACAACGCGGATGTAATCCACTTGTTCGCCTTTGATGAAGCTAGTATCGCCGCCATCAGTGATATCAACTTTACGCAGCATTTGACGTACGATCACTTCAATATGCTTGTCGTTGATTTTTACACCTTGCAGACGGTATACATCCTGAACTTCGTTCACGATGTAGTTTGTAAGCGCAACTTCGCCTTTCAAACGCAAGATATCGTGCGGGTTCTGTGGACCATCAGAAATAGTTTCACCACGGTTCACATGTTCGCCTTCGAACACGTTAATCGTACGCCATTTCGGAATCAACTCTTCATAAATCTCAGAGCCATCATCCGGCGTAATCACCAGACGGTTCTTACCTTTGGTCTCTTTACCAAAGCTTACAACACCCGACACTTCTGCAAGGATTGCGTGCTCTTTCGGCTTACGTGCTTCGAACAAGTCAGCTACACGCGGCAGACCACCGGTAATATCACGGGTACGTGAAGTTTCTTGTGGTACACGACCGATGACATCACCGACACCAATCGTTTCGCCATCACGAACAGAAAGAATCGTGTTCTGTGGCAGGAAGTAGAACTGTTCGCCACCATCAACGGTATCTAACACAACAGCAGGACGCAAATCTTTACCTGACGCAGGACGTGAAGTCACTGGCAAGATTTCGATGGTTGACATACCTGTTGCATCATCAGTTTTAGAAGTAACCGTCACGCCATCAGCAATCTGGCTGAAACGTACTTTACCAGCAACTTCTGTTACCAATGGATGTGTATGCGGATCCCAAGTCGCCACAATACCGCCTGCTTCTACAGCTTCGCCATCTTTTAGCAAGATAGAAGCACCGTAAGGCAATTTATAACGCTCGCGCTCACGACCTAAGTCATCCGCAATACCGATTTCACCTGAACGTGAAGTCGATACCAAGTGACCTTTGGCATGTTGTACTGTTTTCACGTTATGGAAACGTACTGTACCTTGGTTACGAACTTGTACACTGTTTGCAGCAGAAGTTCGGCTCGCAGCACCACCGACGTGGAAGGTACGCATCGTTAACTGTGTACCTGGCTCACCAATCGATTGAGCTGCCATTACACCAACAGACTCACCCGGGTTCACCTGATGACCACGTGCTAGGTCACGACCGTAACATTTCGCACATACACCGAAGGTAGACGCACAGTTTACGACTGAACGTACTTTAATTTCGTCGACACCTTGGCTTTCGATGAACGTCGCCAATTTCTCGTCAATTAAAGTATTACGTGGAAGCAGAACTTCGTCTGTACCTACACGTTTCACATCTTCAGCAACCACACGACCCAATACTCGTGCACCCAGGTTCTCGATGACATCGCCACCTTGAATGAACGGAGTCATTACCAGACCGTCATACGTACCACAATCCGGCTCGGTAATAACCAAGTCCTGCGCAACGTCTACTAGACGACGCGTCAAGTAACCCGAGTTCGCAGTTTTCAGTGCTGTATCGGCCAAACCTTTACGCGCACCGTGTGTCGAGATGAAGTACTGAAGTACGGTCAAACCTTCACGGAAGTTCGCTTTAATTGGGGTTTCAATGATCGAGCCATCCGGCTTCGCCATCAAACCACGCATACCCGCCAACTGACGAATCTGAGCTGCCGAACCACGGGCACCTGAGTCAGACATCATGTAGATCGAGTTGAATGATTTTTGCTTCTCGTCTTCACCCTGTTTGTTCTTCACAGTAGTAAAAGACAAGTTGTCCATCATCGCTTTAGCAACCTGGTCATTGGTACGTGCCCAAATATCGACCACTTTGTTATAACGTTCGCCGGCAGTTACGAAGCCTTGTTCGAACTGTTGTTCGATTTCACGAACTTCAGCTTCCGCTTTACCAATAATTGCTTGTTTTTGCGGTGGAATAACCATGTCTTCCATACCGACAGATACACCTGAACGCGTCGCTTGACGGAAGCCCAAGTACATCAATTGGTCAGCGAAGATAACAGTATCTTTCAGACCCAATTTACGGTAGCAAGAGTTAATTAACTTCGAGATATTTTTCTTAGTCATCTCAACGTTAATTTGCTGGAAATCCATACCTTCAGGCACAACTTCCCAAAGCAGGCAACGACCAGGCGTCGTATCTACAATAATGGTTTGCTGTTCACGGTTACCATCTTCATCGATCACAGTCTGGTGTACACGTGCTTTAACTCGAGCGTGTAGATCAACCTGACCTGTTGCCAGTGCACGGTTTACTTCGTGAGTATCCGCGAACACCATGCCTTCACCTTTGGCATTGATTGCATCACGCGTGATGTAATACAAGCCCAAGACCACGTCCTGAGACGGTACGATGATTGGCTCACCATTCGCTGGAGACAAGATGTTATTCGTCGACATCATTAACGCACGAGCTTCAAGCTGAGCTTCAAGTGTTAATGGTACGTGTACCGCCATTTGGTCACCATCGAAGTCGGCGTTAAACGCAGCACATACGAGTGGGTGTAGACGGATCGCTTTACCTTCGATCAGGATCGGTTCAAATGCTTGAAGACCCAAACGGTGAAGAGTTGGCGCACGGTTCAACATCACTGGATGTTGACGAATCACGTGAGCAAGAACGTCCCAAACTTCTGGGGTTTCGCGCTCAACCATTTTCTTCGCAGCTTTAATGGTAGTTGCTTGACCAGAAGCTTGTAGTTTCGCGAAAATGAATGGTTTGAACAGTTCAAGTGCCATTTTCTTCGGAAGACCACATTGGTGCAAACGCAGGTTTGGACCAACAGTAATTACCGAACGGCCCGAATAGTCAACACGCTTACCAAGTAAGTTTTGACGGAAACGACCTTGCTTACCTTTGATCATGTCTGCCAAAGATTTAAGCGGACGCTTGTTCGAACCGGTAATTGCACGACCACGACGACCGTTATCTAGCAATGCATCTACAGACTCTTGCAACATACGTTTTTCGTTACGTACGATGATGTCTGGCGCTGCAAGGTCAAGAAGACGCTTCAAACGGTTGTTACGGTTGATCACACGACGGTAAAGATCATTCAGGTCAGAAGTCGCGAAACGACCACCTTCAAGTGGTACAAGCGGACGAAGATCTGGTGGAAGAACTGGAAGTACAGTTAACACCATCCATTCTGGCTTGTTGTTCGAATCGTTGAATGCTTCCATCAACTTCAAACGCTTAGACGCTTTTTTCAGCTTGGTTTCTGAAGTTGTAACAGGAATTTCTTCACGAAGACGCGCAATTTCAGCTTCAAGATCGATGTCTTTCAACAAGTCTTGAACTGCTTCAGCACCCATTTTCGCTGTGAATTCATCACCGTGTTCTTCTAATGCATTGAAGTATTCTTCATCATTTAGAAGTTGGTATTTCTCAAATGGAGTCATACCCGGATCGGTCACTACATAAGATTCGAAATACAATACACGTTCAATATCACGTAGCGTCATGTCTAATAATAGACCGATACGGCTCGGTAATGATTTTAAGAACCAGATGTGGGCAACTGGAGACGCCAGCTCGATGTGACCCATACGTTCACGACGGACTTTCGCAGTTGTTACTTCAACGCCACATTTTTCACAAATGACGCCTTTGTATTTCATACGCTTGTATTTACCACACAAGCATTCGTAATCTTTCACTGGACCAAAGATTTTGGCACAGAACAAACCATCACGTTCAGGCTTGAACGTACGATAGTTAATGGTTTCTGGCTTTTTAACTTCACCGTGAGACCATGACTTAATCATTTCTGGTGACGCAAGACCAATACGGATGCGGTCAAACTCTACAGGAGCATGACCGTCTGAATCCGTCTTTTTGCGCATGATATCGAGCAAGTCTTTCAATTTTTTTCTCCGTGTGTTGTGGAGATTTTCACTCAACAACTGGGTCACAAATATTGTTTTTTAACTGAATTGGGAATCCCAAGAATCCCCCTCAATCCCCCTTTATTAAGGGGGAAGCCCCTCTTTATCAAAGAGGGGTTTGGGGAGATTTAATGGAGATTCTTAGTCACCATTTTTCAGTTCAATGTTGATACCTAAAGAACGGATCTCTTTGGTCAATACGTTGAACGATTCAGGCATGCCCGGGTCCATATAATGGTTGCCATCTACAATGTTCTTATAGATACGGGTACGGCCTTCAACGTCATCCGATTTCACAGTCAGCATTTCTTGTAGCGTATATGCTGCACCGTAAGCTTCTAGTGCCCAGACTTCCATCTCACCGAAACGCTGACCACCGAATTGTGCTTTACCACCAAGCGGCTGTTGCGTAACTAGAGAGTAAGAACCAGTTGAACGCGCATGCATCTTGTCATCAACCAAGTGGTTCAGTTTCAGCATGTACATATAACCAACAGTTACCGGACGGTCGAAACGCTCACCAGTACGACCATCATATAATACGGTCTGACCAGTACTAGACAGGCCTGCAAGTTGTAACAACTCTTTGATCTGACCTTCTTCAGCACCATCGAATACAGGAGTAGCCAAAGGTACACCAGCACGCAAGTTGCCAGAAAGTTTCAAGATTTCTTCATCAGTCAAGCTATCAAGATCTTCTTGTTCGCCACCAACTTTGTTGTAAATCTTGTCCAGGAAATCACGAAGCTCAAGTACAGTACGTTGCTCTTTCATCATCTTGTCGATTTGATCGCCAAGACCTTTCGCCGCCATACCCAAGTGAGTTTCAAGAATCTGACCCACGTTCATACGCGATGGTACGCCAAGCGGGTTCAATACGATATCAACAGGTACACCGTTGGCATCATGTGGCATGTCTTCTACCGGCAAGATGTTTGATACAACACCTTTGTTACCGTGACGACCCGCCATCTTATCACCCGGTTGGATGCGACGTTTTACAGCAAGATAAACTTTAACTACTTTCAATACGCCAGTCGTCAGTTCATCGCCTGTAGAAAGTTTGCGTTTTTTCTCAGCAAATTTCTCGTCAATTTCGAAGCTCTTCTCTTTCAAGAACACTTGAATTTGAGTTAAACGTTCAGCAATTGCTTCATCAACTGGTTGAATTTCAAGAAGATCAACAAGCTCTAAACCAGACAACACGTCTTCAGACAGTTTGTCGCCACGTTTAGTTGTACCGCCACCATTCGACTCTTGGCCATTCAGTAGACGGATTACACGTTCACGTGCAGCTTCTTCGAAGATTTTGAATTCTTCTTTCAAGTCTTTACGGTATGCATCCAATTGCGCTTTTTCAATTGCTTGAGCACGTTCGTCTTTTTCAAGACCGTCACGTGTAAACACTTGAACGTCAATGACTGTACCTTTAGTACCTGATGGAACGCGTAAAGATGAATCTTTTACGTCAGCCGCCTTTTCACCGAAGATTGCACGTAGCAATTTTTCTTCTGGAGTAAGCTGTGTTTCACCTTTAGGGGTTACTTTACCAACCAGGATATCGCCAGCAGTTACTTCTGCACCGATGTAAACGATACCTGACTCGTCCAGTTTAGATAGAGCAGCTTCACCCACGTTCGGGATATCGGCAGTGATTTCTTCCGCACCCAGTTTGGTATCACGTGCGACACATGACAATTCCTGGATATGAATCGAGGTTAAACGGTCTTCTTGAAGTACACGCTCAGAAAGTAAGATCGAGTCTTCGTAGTTGTAACCGTTCCAGGTCATGAACGCAACGCGCATGTTTTGACCCAGTGCTAGCTCACCGCCATCAGTCGATGGACCATCAGCCAGTACATCACCACGACCTACTTTATCACCTAGGTTCACAAGAACTTTCTGGTTGATACAAGTGTTCTGGTTCGAACGGGTGTACTTGATCAGGTTGTAGATATCTACACCTGCTTCACCTGCGATCATTTCGTCTTCATTCACACGAATAACCACACGAGACGCATCAACAAACTCGATACGACCACCACGCTGAGCGATCACACATACACCTGAGTCATGTGCTACGTTCGCTTCCATACCGGTACCAACAAGCGGCTTGTCAGCGATCAACGTCGGAACTGCCTGACGTTGCATGTTCGAACCCATTAATGCACGGTTGGCATCATCGTGTTCTAGGAATGGAATCAGTGACGCTGCTACAGATACAACCTGCTGAGCAGATACATCCATATGCGTTACTTTTTCAGGAGGAATACGTACGAAGTCACCCTGATGACGAACAGATACAAACTCTTCTGTTAAATTACCATCTTTATCCATTGCAGAATCGGCCTGTGCAATGACAGTGCCTACTTCTTCAATCGCAGAAAGGTATTCAACTTCATCTGTTACACGACCATCAACAACTTTACGGTATGGGGTTTCCAGGAAACCAAAGTTGTTACATTTCGCATAAACAGAAAGCGAGTTGATCAAACCAATGTTTGGACCTTCCGGTGTTTCAATTGGACATACACGACCGTAGTGAGTTTGATGTACGTCACGTACTTCAAAGCCTGCACGTTCACGCGTCAAACCGCCGGGACCAAGCGCAGAAACACGACGTTTGTGCGTAATCTCAGATAACGGGTTGTTTTGGTCCATAAACTGAGACAACTGGCTTGAACCAAAGAATTCTTTAATTGCAGCAGCAACAGGTTTCGCATTGATCAAATCTTGCGGAGACAGGTTGTCAGTTTCAGCTTGGCTTAAACGTTCTTTAACAGCACGTTCTACACGAACCAGACCTACACGGAATTGGTTTTCTGTCATTTCACCAACAGAACGAACACGACGGTTACCCAGGTGATCGATATCGTCGACTTCACCTTTACCGTTACGGATTTCAACTAATGTTTTTAATACATCAGTGATATCTTCGTTCGAGAGAATGCCTTCAACTTCACGTGACTTCTGATCTGTACCGACTTCGTAAGGACGACCCAAACGACGGTTGAACTTCATACGACCCACTGGAGACAAGTCATAACGTTCAGAAGAGAAGAACAAGTTGTTGAATAAGTTTTCAGCAGCTTCTTTTGTTGGTGGCTCGCCTGGGCGCATCACTTTGTAGATTTCTACCAATGCTTCTTCACGATTGCTCGTTGTATCTGCACGTAGAGAATCTGCAACGAATGAACCGCGGTCGATATCATTGGTGAACAGAATATTGAACTGCTTCACGCCGCCTTCTGCAATTTTCACCATGATTTCATGGCTTAATACAGTATTGGCTGCAATCACATCACCATCTTTTAATGGGATGTCTTCAGCAGTGATACGCTCATACAGGTACTCATCTGGCACTGCAAGTTTTTCAAGACCTGAAGCTTCCATTTGACGTACATGACGCGCATTGATACGTTTACCTTGCTCAACAATTGCCTTGCCATCCTTGTCCAGAATGTCAAATTGTGCCATTTCGCCACGCAGACGTTCAGGCACCAGGTCAATCTGGTAGCTACCCATGTCAAGATACACAGGTACTTTCTCGTAGAACATGTCGAGAATGTTTTCGTTGCTATAACCCAAGGCACGGAGTACCACAGTCGCAAGCAATTTACGACGACGGTCAATACGTACATAGACGAGGTCTTTGGCATCGAATTCAAAGTCTAACCATGAACCACGGTAAGGAATGATACGTGCTGAATAAAGGACTTTACCACTTGAGTGAGTCTTGCCTTTATCGTGGTCAAAGAATACGCCTGGTGAACGGTGTAATTGTGACACGATCACACGCTCGGTACCGTTAATTACAAAGGTACCGTTATCCGTCATCAATGGCATTTCGCCCATATAGACTTCTTGTTCACGTACGTCTTTAATTGACTTCGTTTCACGATCTTTCAGGATCAAACGAATTTTTACACGCATTGGTGCTGCATAAGTTGAGCCACGAAGGATACATTCGCGTACATCAAACTCAGGCTTACCAAGACTATACTCAACAAATTCTAAAGCAGCATTGCCAGAATAACTTTCAATAGGAAAAACTGAACGAAATGCGGCTTGGAGACCGATATCTTCGCGGTTTTTTGGTGATTTGCCATCTTGTAAGAATGTTCTGTACGAGTCGACTTGAATCGCGAGCAAGTACGGAGCATCCATGACGCTAGGCAATTTACCAAAATTCTTACGGATCCGTTTCTTTTCGGTATATGAGTATGCCATCTGGAGTCCTCGGAAAGTGTAAACCAAGCCCGCCTGCAGAACGGGCTCAGAAGGAATTACGCTGGCCGATATGGCCACCACTCTTTACAAATGCTGCAATTTTTAGTGGTATTAAAACGCTTATCAATATTTTTTAATGAAAAATATTGGTAAACGTTTGTTCATTATGTTTATTTTCAATTTGTATGATTTTTATATCATGCAAACAAAAATCGAGCCGATTATTGTAACGCAAAAAGGCTGATGACCCAAGAGCCATCAGCCAATTTTTGGAGCCGATTATAAAAAAACCGGCTCCCTTAAGAAATTACTTAAGAGTAACTGTAGCACCAGCTTCTTCAAGTTTCTTCTTAAGCTCTTCGCCTTCTTCTTTAGAAACGCCTTCTTTAAGAACTGCAGGAGCGCCTTCAACCATGTCTTTAGCTTCTTTCAAGCCAAGGCCAGTCGCTTCACGAACTGCTTTAATTACAGCAACTTTGTTCGCGCCGAAAGAAGTCAATTCAACATTGAATTCAGTTTGTTCTTCAGCAGCAGCAGCAGCTGGACCAGCAGCAACAGCTACAGCAGCAGCAGATACATTGAATTTCTCTTCGAAAGCAGAGATAAGTTCAACAAGTTCAAGAACAGTTTTTTCAGCAACTGCGTTTAGGATTTCTTCGTTTGTTAAAGCCATGAGATTAACTCCAAATGGGTATTGAATGATGTGTGTTTAAGTTTGAGCTTAAGCAGCTTCTGACTCGTTTTTCTCTTGAAGCGCTGTAAGTAAGCGGCCCAATTTCGAAATAGGAGCTTGAAGAACGTTTGCAAGCATAGTAAGCGCTTTCTCTTGGTTCGGAAGATTCGCGATTACGCTAACTTCTGCACCCTGATAAAGTTTGCCATCAAATGCAGCAGCCTTAAGTTCAAATGCTTTATTAGTTTTAGCGAATTCTTCGAACAAACGTGCAGCTGCACCCATGTCGTCTTCAGAATTCGAGAAAGCCAAGATTGTTGGGCCAACAAGGTTGTCGTTCAAGATATTGAATTGAGTATCTTGAAGAGCACGTTTAGCCAAAGTGTTACGAACGATACGTGTAGTAACACCAAGTTTACGCGCTTCAACACGTAGAGTAGTTAACTGCTCTACAGTCAAACCTTGGTAGTCAGCAACAACAGCAGCAAATGCAGTAGAAGCAACTTCAGCTACTTCAGCTACGATCTGTTTTTTGCCTTCGATAAGAAGAGCCATTGTAAAACCTCCTAACGGTGATTTATGTACTTACGCGAAGTACACTCCCAATTCGCAAGACCATCACTGGACTCACACGCGGAGGATGAACAAATCACACCACCGCGTCTACGCAGGCTGGGCTATTAAGAGAGAAGCATAAAACTTCCCTCGCCCGCGGTCTTTGACGCTGATAAATTTTCATTTATCAATTCAAAGTTTGCCTAAGTCTGCAAAATACGACAGAGCGTTTCTTGCGTAAGTTTTAAAGCAACGCTTTAAAACTTACTCAGGGCTTTAAAATTCTGTAATAAGTCGAGACTTATTTAGAAACGTTTGCTACATCAACGATCAAACCAGGACCCATAGTTGAGCTCAAAGTGATCTTTTGAATGTATACGCCTTTAGACGTAGCAGGTTTCAAACGCTTCAAGTCAGCAACAAGTGCTTCAACGTTTTGACGAACAGCAGCAGCTTCAAAACCTACTTGACCGATCGCAGCGTGGATAATACCAGCTTTGTCTACGCGGTAACGTGCTTGACCAGCTTTTGCATTTTTAACTGCAGTAGCAACGTCAGGAGTTACAGTACCCACTTTAGGGTTTGGCATTAAGCCACGTGGACCAAGGATCGTACCAAGTTTACCTACAACGCGCATTGCATCTGGAGCAGCAATTACTACGTCAAAGTCAAGGTTACCCGCTTGGATGCTTTCAGCAAGATCGTCGAAACCAACAACGTCTGCGCCTTCAGCTTTAGCAGCTTCAGCAGCAGCGCCTTGAGCGAATACAGCTACACGTACAGTTTTACCAGTACCTGCAGGAAGTGTAGTCGCGCCACGAACAACCTGGTCAGATTTACGAGGATCAACACCTAGGTTTACCGCGATATCTAGAGATTCTTTGAATTTAGGAGCTGGAAGGCTCTCTAAAACTGCAACAGCTTCTTCTAGCGTGTAAACTTTGTGTGCTTCTACAGCAGCTACAATCGCTTTTTGACGTTTAGTTAATTTAGCCATGTCTTAAAGCTCCACTTCCAAGCCCATAGAACGCGCAGAACCAGCAATGGTACGTACACGTGCGTCTAAATCAGCACCAGTCAAATCTGGTTCTTTAGTAGTCGCGATTTCTTCGATTTGAGCACGAGTCAACTTACCAACTTTAGTTTTGTTAGGTACAGCTGAACCCTTCTGGATACCAGCAGCTTTCTTAAGAAGAACAGCAGCAGGTGGAGTTTTCATGATAAATGTGAACGACTTGTCGTTGTACACAGTGATCACGACTGGAATTGGCAGACCAGCTTCAACTTTTTGTGTAGCAGCATTGAATTCTTTACAGAATGCCATGATGTTCACACCACGTTGACCTAGTGCAGGACCAATCGGTGGAGATGGATTCGCTTTACCAGCTGGAACTTGCAGCTTGATATAGCCGTCAATCTTCTTAGCCATTTCAAATTACCTCTGGGTGCAAACGCCGGTGAAGGCTCCCCAATGATTTCAAGTAACGATACCGTTACAACAACAATGCCTGACTTATAAATAAGTCAGGCGTTTTCAACCCATACAAATTAGACTGATTTTTCGACTTGACGAAATTCCAATTCAACTTGAGTTGGTCGGTTAAATACATTAATGGTCAGCGTTAAACGTGACTTTTCGTACTGAACTTCTTCCACCACACCTTTAAAGTCGGTGAATGGACCGTCAACCACGAGTAATTCTTCGCCTGGTTCAAACATCGTCTTAGGACGAGGTGCTTCGCCAGTATTGCGTACACGCGCAAGAATCGCATCTGCTTCTTTTTGCGTAATCGGTGCCGGTTTTTCAGCCGTACCACCAATAAAACCTAAAACTTTTGGACATTCTTTAACAATGTGCCAAGTATCATCGTTCATTTCCATTTCGACTAGGACATAGCCAGGAAAGAACTTACGCTCTGATTTACGCTTCTTGCCATCCTTCATTTCTACCACTTCTTCGGTAGGAACAAGGACTTCACCAAAGCTATCGGCAACAGCGCTACGCTGGATTCGATCATTAAGCGAACGCATCACTTGTTTTTCATAACCTGAATAGGCATGAATAATGTACCAACGTTTCATAGCTCTCTTACCCGATAATAAACTTCATTAACCAGCCTAAAATATAGTCAAAACACCACAATAAGATGGATGCAATTACGACTACAACAAGAACTTGCCAAGATGTGGACATCGTCTCTTGCTTGGTAGGCCAGGTCACTCGACGCAACTCAATTCGTGCATCTTTCAGCAGACGAATAAAGCCTTTGCCTTGATGGGTGGCGTATAATAAACCGAATGCTGCAACGATACAAGCCAAAATCACCCCAACGCGCACCCAAATATCATTCGCAGGTGCCCAGTACGCTGGTAAATATTGGTTTACCATCATTGCACCAACCAATAAAATCAAGGCGATAACCCATAGAACCATGTCTAATGGAGAACCAGAACTTACATCTACTGCAGGATTATTTCTTTGAGGAATTGCCGCTTCGCCTAATGCGTCGCGTGATTTTTCATTCGACATTTTTGTACTCGTCGTAGGTTTCGCGACTTATTATATGACCAATTTTGCCGACATCAAGCGTCTTTTTAGAAACTTGGCAGGTCAGGAGGGACTCGAACCCCCAACATTCGGTTTTGGAGACCGACGCTCTACCAATTGAACTACTGACCTGCAAAACAACAAGTTGGAGCCTAAGCTCCAACCTGCTTGTCTTATTCTATGATTATGCAGTTACTTTAGCAACTACACCAGCACCAACTGTACGACCGCCTTCACGGATCGCAAAACGTAGACCTGGGTCCATTGCGATCGGGTGGATTAGCTCTACTGACATCTCAACGTTGTCACCAGGCATAACCATTTCCACGCCTTCTTTAAGCGCGATCGCACCAGTTACGTCCGTAGTACGGAAGTAGAACTGTGGACGGTAACCGTTAAGGAATGGAGTGTGACGACCACCTTCTTCTTTAGAAAGTACGTATACTTCCGCATCGAATTTAGTGTGTGGCTTGATCGCACCTGGTTTAGTCAATACTTGACCACGTTGTACGTCTTCACGCTTAGTACCACGAAGAAGAACACCACAGTTCTCGCCCGCACGACCTTCGTCAAGAAGCTTACGGAACATTTCTACACCGGTTACTGTAGTAGTTTGAGTATCACGGATACCAACGATTTCTACAGACTCACCTACTTTAACGATACCAGTCTCTACACGGCCAGTTACTACTGTACCACGACCAGAGATTGAGAA